>JAJDCN010000175.1 GCA_029260815.1 Planctomycetota bacterium | reverse complement strand
GATGGGGCGGGCGCGGTGATCGTGGGACCGGACGATGTTCCAGGTGGGGGCCCGGTCATTGTGGACAGCCGGCCGCGATTGTTCCCGGAGTCTTACGACGTAATGGGCTGGGACTTTACCGAAACGGGTATGCAACTGGTCATGTCGAAAGAGATCCCGCAAATCGTAACCCGGTCTATGGGCGAGCTTGTGGGTGCATTTCTGGCCGCGCATGGATTATCGAAAACCGACATTGCCCATTGGCTCATCCATCCTGGCGGCCGCAAGGTATTGGAAGCCTACCAGCAGGCCCTCGGGCTTACCGACTCGCAAATGGCGCCCGGTTGGACCTTCCTGCGCGACTACGGCAACCTCTCCTCCGCCTCGGTCCTCTTCATCCTAGACACCCTCTTCCCACGCGCTAAACCCGGCGCCCACGGCCTAATGATCTCCGTCGGCCCCGGCTTCTCCTGCGACCTAACTCTCCTGTGCTGGCCCTGACGAGGGTGTTAAAGCCTCCGGCTGACGTACCCATTTGACACCATAAACGTGAATCCAGTGACCGAGGCCAACATCAATCTTATGATGGCCATCCGCCCATGTCATTAATCGAACAACGCCTGCTACAGGGGGCATGTGAAACGTATTATCCGACTCAATATAAATCAGGCTCGGCCCTTCAGCTTGCACAAGGCGCCACGGAAACTCTGGAAACGACACATCGATAACGAAGGAATGGCGTAGTGCTGGAATCGGACGATCCGGCAGCAGGTTGGGCATGGATTTCTTTCGACCCTCTCCATCTTCCAATCTGATGTACGGGCGCTCGGTGCCATCCGGGTTTCTCCGTATACGTGCTTCGGTCTTAATGCTAAAGCCTTCTGCCAAAGAACGCGCGTTCGCTTTGACCGAAATGGGGACGAGGTCTTCATCGCCGTCTACCCGCGCGTAATAAGCAACGATTGTGACCTCGCCAACGGGGCGGTCGAGCCACGATTCAAAGTACTGTAGCGCTTTTTCCAGATCGTCTCCGCGAAAATAGCTCCACGACCGAGCGAGGGCAATAAACTCGTCTGCTCGCTCTTCGTCTCTGACGAGGTGCAAAAGATAAGTCGCTCGGACTTCGAGAGGTTCAATGGGCGGGCTGGGACTGGAGCACCCATACACAAGGCACAAGCACAGGAATGCCATGCTGCGCTCAAGAATTGCGACCCGCGAACGATCGGATGTCATTGCAGGATCCCCCTGTGACACAATTCGAGCAGCGATTCAGTCAAACAGACGGAAAATGCGCTTGTTCGGGGCCAGGGCCCAAAGAAGCCATTGGCCATCAAACTTTAGCGAATTGCCGCCTAGGCGGCGCCGACGGTTTTTTTGACGGCCTTCTTTACGCCTTCGATGGTGTTTCGGACCATGCCGGATAGATCCGGATGGGTCGCGATCTTCTTCAGACCCAGGGTTCCCCCGACGACCTTGGCGTAGAACTCCAGCATGTCGGCCAGTTTGTTCTTGGCCACGCGGACTTCTTCGTCGACACCGTTGGCGGGATTTTCACCGGCCTCAACGACCTTGGTTGCCAGCGCGCTCACACCACCTTGTAGGCTCGAAAGGAACTTACGGGTGTCCAGCTTTTCCTGACGCAGTTGCCCGGCTAGGTCATTGAACAGGGCCGCAGAGCCGGAACGGACTTCCTTGACGACGTCGTGGAGCTTGGTCTCCGGATCGTCGAGCACCTCACCAGCCTTGAGGGCCACGTCCAACACCGCACGCTCGGCGTTTTGCACGGCCATATCGGCCAGGTAATTCGGATCCTCGTTGAGGTACTCTTTCGTGTAGGGCAGGGAGCCGTCGTCCTTGATCTCGGAGCCCAGGAACTGATACCGGGTGGCCGGCGGGACGTGGATGCGGCGATTCAAGGGGAAAACCTTTTCCTTCAGCGTCGCGTAGGTCGCCTTGATCTCCGTATATTTCGAGCGAACCTTGTGCGCAGTGGGCGGGTTGCCGAAGTGGTACCGCCAGCGCTGTTCCAGCTCCTTGATCATCTTGCGGATCATGCCGTTGGGTGCGTAGCGGTCGAGCGCGGCGAACTGGACGTAGGAGTTGTACAAAACCTTGCGGTGGCCCTCGGCGATTTGCTGGAAGTGCACGTCGTCGTATTCCTTATATCGCTCAAAGCCGTTGAAGTGGACCTTGATGGCCCGCAGGGCGCTGGGGCCCAAGGTGTGGGCCAGGCGCTCGTCGCCGGTGCGGATGAATTCCATGATCTCGTGTTCGCTCAGGTGCTCGTGAATCATGCCGCCGCCGTAGAAGCTGACGTCCTCCCAGCGATGGGGGCCGATGCGGTCTTCGCGCTTGAGCTTGTTGTACAAGGGTGTGCCCGGATAGGGGGTCACGCGGGTGAGCTGTGCGGAGACGGGCTGGCAACTGACGAGGTACTGGAAGTCCTCCTCCAGCACGTCGCGGGTATGCCAATCGAAGCCCACCATCCAGCCAATGGTGGAGCGCATGCCGCGGCGGTGGACTTCGTCAAAGACTTCCTTGGCCTCACCGACAGCCTTGCGATAGCCGTGGTCCTGGGCAAACTTGGATTCCAGGCCGACGAACATGCCACCTACGCCGTTATGGGCCAGCTCGTCCATATCTTCGTAAGTCGAGAGGGTGTTGATGCTGACCAGGATGTTCAGGGAGAACATGGAGAAGTCGATTTCCGGATCAGCGCGCAGGACGCGGCCCAGCTCGTCGATCGCCTCTCGGTCTTGATCTTCTTCGTATAGGACGAACTTGGTGCCCGGTGCGCGGTTCTGCCACAGCTTGATCTCGTCGCGCAACTGTTCGGCGGTGGCCAACTGATGCCGCTTACCGCCGAAGTGAACGGTGGTGTAGCAGAAATTGCAGCCGCGAGAGCAGCCCAGGGCGCTCACCAATGGAGCCAATACGCCGCGAGGATGCTTGTCGATCCACCGGGGCACGCCGGTGGTGGCGCGGGGCAGGAAGTGCTGGCGCACCGGTGCGTGGATATCGTCGCCGACCAGCTCGCGCAACCAGCGGACCCCGTCCACCAGAACCAGGTCGTCGATCAGCTTACTGTAATCCTCTTCAGAGAATGACGCCTTGATCGCCTCGGCGACAAAACCGCCCACGACCGTCTTGGTATCGGGAGCATGAATGCGTACCTGTCGCAGCATCTCCAGCACACTCTCCATGTTGGGCGTGAGTGAGGAAATTCCAATGTAATCATAACCCTTTTTTATCTCAGAGACCCAGTTCTCCATAGTCGGATGGTCCAGGACGGCGACCGGTACGGATAGGTTCTGAGCCAGGAGGAACACACCGAACAAGTGGGCGTGGCCCTCGTTGGTAAAGATCCCCTGACCCTTGGCGAGCCGCTGGCGGGACAAGTCTGTGGGGGTGTCGTGCCAGGGCTGGACGGGGTAGGGAGTGGTTGCGGTCGACAGTAATATCCGTGTCATCGGCTTGCGCCTCCAGTTTTTTCGGTGTACTGCTTTAGGTGTACATCCATTTGAATGACCCAGTATTCTACCAAACCAAGGCCATTTTGTCAATTGGCGGGTCGGGGTGGGGCCAGGGAAGCTTGACATTTTGGCCTGATTTTGAGATACTATAGCTCTCCTTCGCATGCTACGTAAATAGGAGAAACCGAATGCGAATCGCCTTTGTGTTGCAGGAACAGGAGTTCCTCAGCTTTGAATATATTGCAGGTGCTCTAAAAAAGTACGTCCCCGAAGCCGAGGTTAAGGTTTTCTTCGACCCTCTCCAGTTCGGAGAGACCTATGTCGACGTGCCCAGGCTCGCTCGGCTCCTGGAGATCGAAGACTTGGTGGTGGACGATTTGGTAAAGTGGAAACCGGACGCCATCGCTTTCAGCGTCTTGACCCACATGATGCCGTGGTCCCTACGCATGTCCCGCAAAATCAAGAACGCCGGGATTGATGCGCCAGTCGTTTTCGGCGGGGTTCATCCTACCATTGTGCCGGAAAGGGTTGTCAAGAACCCAGAAGTCGATTACGCCTGTGTCGGTGACGGGGAGTTGATGATGGTGGACTTCGCTCGCTCTCTGGGCAACGGCGGCGTGGACCCCGATATTCCAGGCATGGTGTATCAAAAACCGGATGGGACCATTGTTAACAATCCCATGGCCAAGCTCGCGGGCGATTTAAACGACATTGCAACGCTGGACAAGGATGCGGTCTTCGCGGCCGCACCGTTCCATGCCCGAACCGGAACCTACCAGACCACCGCCATGCGGGGTTGCCCCTACTACTGCGATTTCTGCAGCCGGTCGATTACCAACGACATCTACAAACAGGTGGGCAAGATCGTACGTCGCCGCGGCGTCGACCACCTGCTCGACGAGCTGGAGGAGGCTCGGGAGAAGTACAACTTCAAACGGATTATGTTCTACGACGAGATCTTTACTGCTAATCCGCGCTGGATCAAGGAGTTCGCGCCCAAGTACAAGGAACGCATCAATTTACCCTACTGGATCTTCAGTCACCCCCGATGCCTCACCCCGGAGCTGATCGACCTCTTGGTGGAGTCCAACTGCCACAGCATGACCCTGGGAGTTCAATCCGTCATCCCGGAGGTCCGGGATAAAATCGGACGGCACCACTCCAACGAAGAGTTGATCGAGCTTCTGGAGAAACTGCGGAAGACACCCATCGAGGTGATGGCCGACAATATCCTGCAGTTTCCTGATCAGACCCTCGATGAGGCTCTCATCCACGCGGACTTCTACGCCCAGCACAAGGTGGAATTCGCCAACGTCTACGCGCTGCAGTTGTGGGCCGGAACGAAAATCACCGAAAGGATCCACGACAACGGCGAGATGGATGAAGCGGAGTACGAGCGGATCTACAACGGGATCGGTTGCGGAACCATGACCGGCACTGACACGGAGACCACCCAGGTGTCCACGCTGATCATGCTCTCCGGGCTGTTGCCCAGCTGGGCCTATCGCTTTCTGCGCAAGAACGACCGCTGGAAGTTCTATCTAAAGTTCGTCAACCGGGCCATGATCCGGTTTGCCTACACCGAGTGGCAGCGAATCTTTCATCGGAAACCGCCCATCCGAAACAACCTGCATCCGTTCATGTTCCTGTTGCAAGGGGTCTGGGTTGGTTGGCGGAAGCTGAAGTACAAATTGGGCGGTGGAAAGATCTATCCGGATACGCCGATTGCCGCTCCGTCGCCGCTGCAACTGGCGCCCGTCAGTTCGCGGCCACAGCCTGCGCCGGAACCGGAAGCCGAGAGCATCAAAGCCGGTTAACGAAGCACCTTCTCACGAAACGACCAAGAGGTGCGGTGCGCAAAGCGGTCAGGGTTGCGGGCCGTCCGGTGCGTTCTGGCCGAAAACCTTTAACACCAGATACAGGGGTCGCAAGCGGGTTTGACTGTTGATACGGGCAATGTAGGCGCCGATCACGCCCAGGAACCCGAATGTCAGGGAGAACAGTAACATGTTGAGAATGGCGGCGGATTTTCCGACCAGCGAGTCAGAAATCAGTTCGCCGGCGGCCAGTAAGATACAGGCGGCAATGGCCGCGGAGAAGCCCAGCCAGTAGGCGACGCGGGCCGGGAAGAACAGCGGGCTGTACGCGAAGGCGGTGATCAGCTCCAGAAACATGCGCAAAAGCTGGTGGTAGCGGTAGTGGCTCCTGCGCTTGAATTCGCTGACACGCTCCAGTTCCACAGTGACCAAAGGAAAGCCCGTCCATGCGAACATGCCGTGGATATTCCTTCGCCGTTCAGGCATCTTGCGGACCACATCGACGGCCCGCCGGTGGATCAGCAGGATCGTGTACAGGTAGGTGGGGAGCGTCCCCTTCAGGGTGCGCGTCAGCAGAAGCTCGGCGAGGAACGAAGTAAACCGTCGCCACAGTCCCTGGTTGCGCGTGATCAGCTTGCCGTTGACGATCATGACGTCGCCTTCGATCTTGCTCATCATCAACTGGAGTCGGTCTCCGTGAAAGGCCTCGTCCGAATCGGTAAACACGATCCACTCGCCACGGCTGTAGTCTAGCCCGGCACTCAGGGCCGAATGCTGGCCGAAATTTTTCGTGAGAATGATTCCCACCAGCGTCGGATATTTTTCGGCCAGACTGGCCAGTTTGTCTGCCGTGCCGTCCTTGCTCCCGTCGTCGATGATGATAATCTCGGAAGGTTGTTCGACGCTGCCGAGCGCCTGGGCCAGGGTTTCGACCAACGTGTCCAAAGTACCCGCGTCATTGTAGACCGGGACGATCAGCGAAAGATACGGTTTCCGATCGGTCGGGTTGGATGTTTGTGTGGCTTCCGATTCCAAGCCGGATTTCTCCCTCTTCCTGCGTCAGTGGCATGAACAACACTCGATTATACCCCGATCTGCTTTCTAAGCAAGGGGTTAGGGTAACGACATCTTCGGCATTTTTTGAATGAAACTAAACTGGAAAACCCAAACGAACGATATAGGCAAGGGTTGTATTGACCTTGCCCCGACAGAAAGTATAATAACAAAGCACTGACACGGGGTTCAGTGTCCTTGAACAAGTGACTTGGGAAGCCGGTAGAAAATCGGACGGAGGAAGTACAAATGACATCCGAGCAAGATCCACGATTGGATACGGAATTTCAAAGCGAGAAAAAGGCCTATTCCACTTATACGGATCTGATCCAAAAAGATCCGGAGCAGACCTACGTGGGCGGCACCTTCAAAGACGAAATCCATACGATTCATGACATCGAGATCGAAGGTCGCGTTATCACCGGTTTTATGGACGTCAACAACAAGTACGCCGGCTCCAGCCGTTTCCACCTTACCCAAATGGGCGCCTACAGCTTCCTGGCCCAATTAATCCTTGGCTACATGTGCTACAAGCATGGCATTACCAAGGACGATCTGGGCATGCCGACCTTGCGAGAATTCAACATTCGTTGGAAGAAGATGATTCGCAGCTCCACCAAGATCCGAGCCCGCGTCGAAGAGCGAAACTGTACCATCGAAAAGGGCCGTCATACCATCGAGTGGGGGTTCGACATCGGTGACGGGTCCGCCTTTGGACACATCATCGGCGTGTTACGCTTCCGAAAGAACGAAGACAAGAAGTAGACGTCGTCTCAAATTCGGTCGACCCGTTCCCCGGTACGGGCGGAGTGCTGGACTGCTTCGATCAGTTCCAACTCGCGTACCCCTGTCCGAAAATCCGGGTCCGGTTGGTTGCCGGAGACAATCGCGTCCACAAAGCTGCGTGTAAACGGCCAAGCCTTCGCCAAATCCGGTTCCGGGACGTAATCCATTTCCATCAGCATATCCGCCCCGGTCGCGCCACACAGGATGCGCATCCGCGTCCAATCCCATACCAACGTCCCACCGGTGCCAAAGACCTGTAGGCCGTTTCCGGGCGGAGCCTGGCTGCTCCAACCGGCCTGGATTACCACCGAGGCCCGGGCCGCGGTCTTCAGCAGTCCTGCAAAGTAATCCGGCGCGGCGTTCTGTTGCGTGTGGAGTCGCCGCACGGTTGCCTGGATCCTTGTGATCGGGCCCAGGAGGGTTTCTACAATGGCCACGGGAATACCGACGACCAGCGGTGGGGCGGTGTCGTGTCGGACCCGCCAGGATTCGGCCGGATCGTCCTGGAGCCAAGGGTTGCCTCGCCAGGTGAACAGGGCGCTGTGGATCTGTCCGATCGCGTCATCGTCCAGGAGTTTGCGGACCTGCTCGCCGCCGCTGAGATAAGGCCGCGGGCGGATATAGGCATGAACCAGCCCAGCCGCCTCCGCGGCGCCGAGCATCTCGCGCCCTTCGGCGGCGGTCATCGCCAGGGATCCTTCGCACAGGACATGCTTGCCCTGTTCGATCGCGGACAGGACGATGGACTTGTGCGTATGGGCCGGCGTGGTGACCACCACTGCGTCCACGTCTGCCCGCGCGACCAGGGCTTTCCAATCGTCGACGACTTCCGCAATACCGAACCGTTTCGCCGCCGCCTCGGCCGTTTCCCGGCTCCGATTGGCCACCACCGCCAGTTTTACCTGCGGATGGCCCTGGAGGCTCGGCAGGTGCGCCGCGCAGGCCCAGGCGCCGGCTCCGATGATTCCGATTCGAATAGGTCCCTTGGCCATAGCGCCTCCTCGCGATCTTCCCGGAATGTTGAGAGGTCTGTATCGTACCAATCCGTCTGCCGATTGCAACGGGCTTGACAGCGCAGGTCCCGCCGATGTAGCATTCGTTCTTCGAGAAACGAGGAGACGTCTCCCATGGGATTTGAAAAGCTGTCTGAAAATCTGTATTGCTACCACGACACCTGCGAGGTTTATCTCGTCAAGCGTGGTTCGAATGCCGTCGCCATCGATTTCGGCGATGGGGCGGTCCTGGAACACCTGGGCGAGATCGGCGTGACGCAACTCGACGCGATTCTCCACACGCATCACCATCGGGACCAGTGCCAAGGCGCCGCTAAAGCCAATGCGCTGGGCATCCCTATCTACGTGCCTGAAAGCGAGCGTTGTTTCTTCGACGACGTAGAGAATTTTTGGCGCAACCGGCACGTGTACGACATCTACAACGTTCGCAATACGTTCTTTTCCCTGACCAAAAGCGTGCAGGTGACCGGTGTTCTGGAAGATTACGAAACCTTCCGCTGGCGCGAAACCGATTTTGAAATCCTCGCCACCCCCGGTCATACCATGGGGTCCATTACGTTGATTGCGACAATCGACGGCGTGCGCGTCGCTTTTACCGGTGACCTTCTCCATTCGCCCGGTCAGGTGCAGACCCTCTACGACCTGCAGCACGAATATGGCGCCGGCGACGGCATGGACCAGGCGATCCTTTCGCTCAATGAGCTCGGTCGCCGCGGCGCCGACCTGCTTTGTCCGTCTCACGGAACGCCCATGCGCGAGCCGGGCGAAGCCTTGCGACGTACGGAGCAGAACCTTTCCGCCTTGTACACTCTCTACACCCGGGAGACGCCGACCGCGCATCAAAATATTCAGGCGATCACGCCGCAAGTGCTCTCGGTGACCCATTCTTGTTCCAACTTCTACGTCCTTCTGGCCAAGTCGGGCAAGGCCCTTTTCATCGATTACGGAACGCCGTCCTTCCCGTTTCTTCTGCCGAACTTGAAACACGAAGGCGAGGGGCAACAGCGATTTGTTCTACACGATCTGGCCCAACTGCGTAGCCGCTTCGGGATGAAATCTGTCGACGTGGCCATCCCGAGCCACTACCACGACGATCATGTCTGCGGGTTCCCCTATCTGCAGCGGCATGAGGGCACCCAGGTGTGGTCGTACAAAAACATGGTCGACATCCTGGAAAAGCCGCACACTGAAAAGGTCGGATGCATTTACCACGACCCCATCCGCGTCGACCGCGCAATCGGAGACGGCGAACGCATCCGTTGGGAGGAATTCGATTTCGAGGTCCACTACGCACCGGGCCACTGCGACTACCACATGGCCATGTTCCTGGAATCCGAGGGCAAGCGAATTGCCTTGACCGGCGACAATATCTTCAACTTCGAAGGGCATCACCAGCACCAATTGGAATTCAACGTGGTCTTCCAGAACATTACAAAGAAGGACGACCACCAAAAGACCGCGCGAAAGGTGCTCGACTTCGAGCCCCATATCATCTGCCCCGGCCATCGTGGCCATTTCGAGGTGACCCGCGCCAGTCTCGAGCAGTTTCTGGAAGACGTGACCCAATTGACGCGACATTACGAGACCCTAATCGCTGATCCGGACACCAACGTCGGCTTGGATTCCTCCTGGGTCCGCGTGGTACCCTACCAGGCCCCCTGCAAGCCCGGCGGCACCGTCGCGGCGGAAATCCGAATCCGAAATCTTCGAAGCCGGGCCATCCGATGCGAATTGGAGCTGGTCCTGCAAGAGGGTTGGGAGGCGACGCCGTCGAAAATGGTCATGAGCGTGGAGCCGGGAGCCGAAGTCGCAACGCCCTTTGAGCTGCGGGTCGGCTCCTGGCCCGACGCGCCGGTTCATAAGGCCGCCTATGCCGTGGACGTGACGGTGGATGGCACGCGCCTGGGCCAGATCGCGGAAGGGTTGGTCGTCTCACCATCCGTCGTCAAACGGCCACATTGGGAGAAGGGTGAACAAGGCTGAATGACACGGCAAGTTGACACATCGTTTGACGTCCTGTTCAAGATGAGGGGCGCCCGCGCGGCCGAAGTGCTGTTGAGCGCCCTGGACGAGCCCGACGCCCATATCCAGGCCCGCTCCGTAACCGCGCTGACCCACCTGCATTCCAGCCAAGGCTGCCGCACGATCATCGATTCTTTCGACCGCTTGGAAAGCCCCGCCCGTGCTGAAATTGTTGCCGCCTATGATGTTTTTCTCCCGCCCATTCGCGCCGCCCTACGGACCGGGAAGGTGGCGCAGCGCGAAAACGCGTTGGCGATTCTCGTCATGCTGGGCAAGACGCGATTGGCGTCGACCGTCGCCGGAGCCTTGACCGACAGCGCTCGAAAGATTCGCGCGCAAGCGGGCGCCGCCCTTGTGGCCATGGCGCATCGGTTGCACGACGTACTCACGCGTGTTTCGTTGGACGCTCAAGACGCGGGAACCGGCTCTCCCCTGTGGCGGCTGGAGACGGCGCGACGCGAATTGCTGACAGCCTTGCGAGCCGGCATGAAATCCTACACTCACCACCGCGAATTGGCGGTGCTCGAGGCGTTTGTGCTGTTGGGCGCCGCCGCCCAAGACGAACTGATTGCGCAGGTAGAGGCGGGCAGCGCGGAGCTGGCGAATGATTTTGTGAAGTTACTGCGCCGGGATGCGGCCCGCCTTGAGGCGGGCCTGCTGGTCAAGTGCATGCTGTGCGAAAGTGCGAAGGTGCAAGAAGTGGTTCACGATATCCTCTACACCCGCAAGGGCGAGGCGTTCACCGCCCAGCTCGAGCACTACCTGGATGCAGTGCTGGGGCACAGCAGCCTGACTCTCAGCAAGGACAATGGGAGAAGCTGGTGGCAGATCGCCTCCGCCCGGCTCGATCATGTAAGCGAACCGTTCCAGAAAAAGATGGTCAAAACCGCCGTCACGCAGCTCAAAGGCGCGGCCTGCATCCAGCACCTGGAGGCCCTGACGGCCAGTCCCTTCCCCAGCGTTCGCCGGGAGGTCCTGCTGGCTGCGCGGGAGGATCTTTCCGAGACTGCACGCGCCCTGACGATCGCCATGATGACGGATCCAGACGAAAGCGTGCAATTACTCGCGACCCAGGAAGTCATCGCGCTGGATGTGGATCAGAAGATGGAGCCGCTGATCGAACAGTTGCAAAGTCACTTCGACTCTGTGCGCAACTTGGCGATCTCCGAGGTCTCCCGTGCCGGGTTCCAGCGCTACCTGGCGGGCTTTGACAACCTGGACACGGAGACCCGAAAAAAGGCGGGTGCCGCGCTGGCCAAGATCGACGGCGGCATCGTCGACCGCCTAATCGACGAACTGGACACATTGGAAACCGACCGTCGGATCCGCGCCCTAAAGATCGTGCAAACGATCGACAAGGCCCCCAATGTTTCCAATGCGATCCTTCAACTGGTCAGCGACGAAGACAAGCGGGTGCGCGCCACCGCGGTGATCGCTTTGGGGGCCATCGGTTCCGGTGCGGCGCTCAAGGCCATGATCGAGGCCCTCTCCGATCCGGACCGGCGGGTGCAGGCCAACGCCATCGAGGCCTTTGAGACGTTGAACCAGCCCGATTTTGCTGACGTGCTCCTCCCGTTTACGATGTCGGCGGACAACCGGATCCGCGCCAACGCGGTCAAGGCTCTGTGGTACCTGGGCCATCCGGAGGCGACCACGCACCTGCAGGCGATGCTTCGAGACACGGCCGACAGCATGCGCCTGAGCGCCGCGTGGCTGTTGGGCGAACTTGCCATCCCGGGGGCCCCGGAAGCTCTGGCCAAGCTTGGCGTTGGCGATCCCAGCGAGGTCGTGCGCAGAAAAGCCAAATCCGTTTTGCAACGGATAAGCGAGGATGGCTCATGAGCGTGCTGCAAAAGATCTGGCTTGCGGTGGATAACACCGACTTTGTTCCCCGGATCTCGCGCAGCGCGCGGGAGCGGGAAATGTCCGGCGAAGAGTCGATGGTCCTCTGGTACTCGATTCTCGCGGCCCTGATCGCCCTGTTGGCCTATATCTTCGGGCGGAAGCTGTATTTTCGCCTATCTGACCGGTTGAAGGTGCGTCGGTTGTTTACAAAATTGGCCGAGGCCCACCGGCTTGACACCGCAGAGCGAGAGTTGTTACTGCGCATCGCCGCCGCGGCAAACCTGGACAACCCCGCGATCCTCTTCTTGCGCCCGTCTCTGGCAAAACGTCATTATGCGAAGCTGTACGAACTGGAAGGCACCGGCCTGAGCCATAGCAGCGCCCCCGAAGCCTTCGAATCTCTCAGCCAAAAGCTGTGGAGCGCTTAACCGCCAAGACGCCAACTCGCCAAGGCACAAGAACCGCAGAGGGCGCAGAGACAAATCTCATAGCACAGCAATTTTTGTCTAGCACTTTTTCTTTCAAAGCACACTAGTTATGTAGGGAAGAGACCAACAGAGCCTGGATGGGGGAGGAGGACTGAATATGAACGGACGCGTGTGGGCGAGCCTATCTTTCACGATGCTGTTGTGGGCCTGCGGGCACGGACCCCGACCGGAGTCGATTTTCCGTCAGGCCGGGCAGGTGCAGGGAGAGAAGCTGATCGAGCTCTCGGGGCTCGTGCCGGCTCTAGCCGAGGCGGAGTATTGGGGACTGAACGACTCCGGCGACACGGCAACCCTCTATCGGTTTAATGATCAGGGGCAGATGCTCCAAATCGTGAACCTGGAAGGCGCGATCAACCGCGATTGGGAAGGGATGACCCGGGACGAGGCCGGAAACCTGTACGTGGCCGATTTCGGCGACAACGCGCACAAGCATTCGCCCTATCCGATCTACAAGTTGGCCGAGCCGGCCCCTGGGGTGGACAAAGTCGATGGCGTGACGGCTTACTCGTTTGAATACACCGACGGCCAGTCGCACAACTGCGAGGCGATCTTCTTCTTCGACAATAAGCTTTACGTGATCGTCAAGGAAGGCGCCTTCGACGTCCGGCCGGGTATTTACTGCATCGACCGCCTAGAGTCCGGCAAGACTGTAACGGCCCGGGAGGTGGGAGAGTTGGAGATCCAGGGACAAGTGACCGACGCCGCCTATTCCGCGGAGCACGGGCAGTTGGCGGTGCTAACCTATCACGGGATTGCATTTTATTCGTTGAAGGAGGAGGCGGATCTGCTCAAGCCGCCAATCCATTTCACCTTTGGCCAGTTCGGCCAGTGCGAGGCGCTGTGCTACGACGGCGACTCTCTGGTGGTCACCAACGAACCGGGCAAGTTTTGGAAACACCCGATTAACACCTTCCTCGGTTTGACTCAGGTGACGCCGGCCCTGCCGACGTGCGTTCTGGCGCGCGCGCCGCGCGATCCGACGATCGACGGAAAGCTGGACGATTGGGAGGGCGACCGCGCGTTGAGCCTTTCCGGAACTAAGGGCGAGCCGGCACGAGCGGTTCGCGTTCTATGGACGAACGCCGGTCTCTACGGATCCTTTCGCTTTACCAAGTCGGAGCCAACGCCGAGCGTAAAGGAAAAGGCCTTAGGGGATACGCTTTTTCTGATGTTGTCCACCGACGGACAGGCGAAGTTTCCTTCAAACAAGACCAGCGCGTATCTGGTGACAACGCTCAAGGAGCCGGAGGGAATCCAACCGATTATCAATCGACGGCCTTACCTGAATCCGCCCGCTTCGAAGATGCCCAAAGACCCACGGGTCGGTCGGGTCGCCATGACACCCGATCCGAAGGGGACCACCGTGGAATTCTTAATTGAAGCCAAAGATCTACCCGAAGGCAGGATGATACCCGGCGGCACTTATCGTCTTAACTTATGCCTCTTCGAGCCAACCGAAACCGGCTACTCGATGTGGTCCTGGACCAGCTCTCTGGCCGACATCACCGACGAGCTCCCCTTCACCTGGGGCGAGCTGAATCTCACCATGCAGCCCTAGCCCGAAACCGAGTGAAGTTTATTCGAAGATTGCAGATGCTCTACTCGATATAGCTTATCTCTATTGTTGCTTCGTCACGATACTCTTCAGAAAGGTATTGGTGGCCGGGGCTATCCAGCCCATTTAGACGATCATGGTTCTGCTTCCAGGTCTCAAGCGTCGCGCGATAATGAAAAACGACGCCCTCAGGGCCCAGATGAATAAGGAATAAAAGCTGGTTGCCTTCTCGTTCCTGTTCGAAAACTTCGAACTCAAGCTGAAGGGTTCCTGGAAATTGGAAAAGCGGGTTCTTGTGCAACTTGATGCAGGTTTGTTCGCCGTTGGCAAGCCTGGCAATCAAACACCTGAGTTCGAGCAATGCTTCTTCGCACTCTACAACAAAGCGAATGGTGGGATCCTCTGCATCCCCAAGATAAACAACCTTAATCGACTGACATTCTTCCTTATTCATCGTTCCCGGCGAATCTACAAAACCTGTATGATCTGTGGATTCCTTCCTTTGGCGTCCTTGGCGGTTCAGTTCAGTCCATTTTATTGGCGCCGGTTTCGGCGACGAGGGCGGAGATCTTGTGCAGGCTGTCCAGGCCGCCGCCGGCGTCAGCCCACCAGCCGTCGAGCAGCTCGTAGGTCATGGAGCCTTCGTTGATGTAGACGTTGTTGACATCGGTGATCTCTAGCTCGCCGCGGGCGGAGGGCTTGAGGGTGCGGACGATATCGTAGACGCGACTGTCGTACATGTAAACGCCGATGACGGCAAGGTTGGTCTTGGGGTTGGCGGGTTTCTCTTCGATGCCGATCACGCGGTCGCCGTCGAGTTCGGCGACGCCGTAGTCAGAGGGGTTGGCGACCTCTTTGAGGAAGATCTTGGCGCCTTTGTCTTGCGATTCAAACTCGCGGACGGCTTTGACGATGTTCTTCTCGATCACGTTGTCGCCAAGCATGACGACGACCTTGCTGCCTTCGCAGAGGAACTCAGTCAGCCGCAAGGCGTCGGCGATGCCGCCTTCACCTTCCTGGTAGGAGTAGTGGATGTGCTTGAGGCCGAAGTCTTTGCCATTGCCCAGCAGGCGCAGGAAGTCGCCGGCGTAGGGCCCGCCCGTGACAATATGCAGGTCAGAGATGCCGGCATTGAGCAGGGTCTGCATGGGATAGTAGATCATCGGTTTGTCGTAGACCGGCAGGAGGTGCTTGTTGGTGATGTTGGTCAGGGGCCGTAGTCGAGTACCAAGCCCGCCGGCCAGGATGATGCCCTTGATGGATGCCATGCTACCCGTCCTTTCGTGACCAATCGTAGGGGACGTCGTTGTCGTGGGGGTCGACGCGGAACTCGTCCGGGTCGGCGTATTAATAGGGCTCGGTGACACAGTTAATCACCAGTGACTCGTGAGGCGAGATGCCCTTGAAACCGTGTAGGATTAACGGTTCGAAGCCGACGAGGATCGGGTTGTGCGGGCCGAGGAAGAACTCGTTGACCTCGCCGTGGGTGGGGGAGTTCTCTCGGCTATCGTACAGGACCAGCTTGAGCATGCCGGAGACGCAGACGAAGTTGTCGCACTGTACCTTATGATAGTGCCAACCCTTCACGACGCCAGGGTTGACAGCGGTCATGTAGATCTGGCCGAATTTTCTGAATTCGTCGTCGTCACAACGCAGCATTTCCATCAGACGGCCGCGTTCGTCGGCGATGACTTTTAATTGCTTGACCCAAACGCCCTTGATCATGTGGACTCCCTTATCTGTTGAGCGACCTCGTCAATGATTTGCTCGATGCCCCGTTGCGGCGCGAAACCGATCGCGTCCTGTATCCGTGTCAGGTCGGGCACCCGCCGGGCCAGGTCCTCGAATCCGGTTTCATACGCCTCGTCATAGGGCACGGTTCTGATCTCAGCGGCCGGGTTGATCTGCCGTCGCACCCGCTCGGCCAATTCTCCGATGGCGATCTCCTCGGTTGCCCCGATGTTAAACACGCCTCCGTTCGTCTGCTCCAACGCAGCCGTGAGGCGAAGAACTGCATCCACCGCCTCGGCGACGTGGAGAAAGCAGCGCGTCTGCCGCCCGTCGCCGTATACGGTCATTGCGTCTCCGTCGAGGGCCTGCCGCACCAATCGCGGCAGGACCATGCCGTAGGCGCCCGTCTGACCCGGGCCGACCACGTTGAAGAACCGGCCGATCACCACCGGCAGGCAGTGCGACTTGTGATACGCCAGGGCCAAAAATTCCGCTGCCGCCTTGCTGCACGCGTAGCTCCAACGGCTCTTGCTCGTCGGGCCCAGCACCAGTTCACCGTCTTCCCGAAACGGGACCGCCGTAGAGCGGCCGTAGACCTCGGAACTGCTGGCGACAAAGATCTTCGGCGCCACTGGCTGGTCTGCGGCGACCCGCAGGAGCGCCTCGGTGCCGGCAATGTTGTGCTCGATCGTGCCCACCGGATCGGAGACAATCAACATGACGCCAACCGACGCGGCCAGGTGATAAATTGTGTCGCAACCCTGCATCGCCGAGTCTAAATCATGCACGTCGGTGATCGAGCCCCGTACGAATGTAAAGTCCTCTCGACCGGCAAACGGTTCCAGGTTGGCGGCCGACCCGGTCGAGCAGTTGTCCAGTACGGTTACACGATCGCCTTCGTCCAGCAACCGCTGGACAAGGTGGGAGCCGATAAAGCCGGCCCCGCCAGTAACCAGGATCTTCCGCGACGATCGATGCAGAACATAACCTCCTATGTAGAGCAGGATTATAGCGGCTCAGGGCGAAAATGTCAACCGGAAAGCGAGCCCGAAAGGGCTTAGGAATCGTCTGCGACCATCGCGCGCTCGGCCAAACGGCCTTTGGTGAGCCAGGAGTCCTTGATTCGCCATCGGCGATGCCCCCACATCCATTGCCGGGGATCGCGACGAACCAATTCTTCGACAGCATCATTCATCCGTTGCGTGTTGGCAATCAGATCCGCACCACGATCGCCTGTATCGACAATTTGCACCGGCGGCATACAGACAAGCTTGAAACGGAAACCGTTGCCCACGCGCATGCAGGCGCCGGGGATGACTGGCACCTTCATCTTCATGGCCAACGATGCGACCGACGGGATGGTGGAGGCGTTGTGGCCCATGAATTTGACCATGACCCCATGTTTACGCGCGTTTTGATCGATTAGAAAGGCCACCGCGCCGCCGGAGCGCAATTGCTTTACCATTCCCTTCAGCGCGCCGCGCTTTTTGACGATTACTTGTCCGCACGACTCACGCAACTTGGTCACGTAGTCGTCGAGAAACCCGTTGGGCAGCGGTCGGGCCACCGCGCAAAACGGCAACCCCTTGCGCACGGTTATCAAACTGCAAAGCTCCCAGTTGCCAATGTGTCCGGTGATGAAAATCGCCCCGCCGGCCTTTTTGGAAATCTCGATGCTTTCGTCGAGCAGCTCGAATTCGAAATATCGCTCGAGATCCGGCATGCGCAGCAGCCGGGAAAAATTTACCAACTCTAGAAAGGTCATGGCTACGCTCTCGAATGAAAATCGGACCATCTCGTAGCGCTCCCGCTCGGAAAGCTCGCTGCTGAGGACCATCTCGGCGTTGTCCAACGCCGTTTTTCGGTATTCCTTGAGTATGTAGAAGGCCAACCGCCCTGTGGCGCGGGCGAGCCCCCTTGCCAGGGGCAGCGGTGCCGCCCGCGGTAGCAGGAACACCGCTCGGATCAGCCAGTATTCAAGCCGGTGCGCCAGGGAGTACGGCCGTCTATCCGACATTGGGCCTCCGTGTGGGCTCTGTCAGAGGGCCGCTGTCGTTTTCTGACCCGTCGGGCGCCGCCTCGGCGTTAAGCCCGGAGCTGAGCGTGACGAGCCATTCTTTCAAGATCTCCGCTCCGGTCTGTAAGCGCATCTCGATGTTGAGTTCCAGGATCGGCAGCTTCAGGTCCACGAAGTCGGCGAGCTTTACTGCGTCCTTTTGCGTGGTCACCACTGCGTCGGCACCCGCGCGCATGGCCCGGGCGACAAAATCTTCGACCTGCTCGGCGGTGTAATGGTTGTGATCTTCAAACGTCTCGAACAGGACCGGCTCGCATCCGAGCGTCGCAAGCGTGTTGCGAAACGCTTCTGGGTTGGCAATTCCGCAAAACGCCGCGGCCTTATTCCAGTCGAACCAGTCGAACTTCAGATCGTCTTTTTCCGAAAGGTTGCGCAGCCGCACGGGTTGATGAATGGCCTCGGCGATGGAGATTTCCGGCGCGTAACGGCGGATGCGTCCGTGGAGGATCTCTACCTGTTCCCGTGGCACTTGGTCGCACCGGGTGATCACCACCATGTCCGCGCGGCGCAGGGCGCGGGGTTTTTCGCGCAGCAGACCGCGCGGTAGCAAATGCCCGTAACCGAAAGGCTCCGTCGCGTCAACCATGACGATGTCCAGATCGCGAGCCAGGCGTCGATGCTGAAACCCGTCGTCCAGAACGATCACGTCCGGGTCGTAGTTCTTGATTGCCGCCTTGCCCGCGGCGATGCGGTTGTTGTACTTGTCGCTGCCCATGGGTGTGCCCGAGACAACCTAGCCGACCTGGGATCGATCACAACGAGGCATGCTAGTCGGCCCGGTCCCCGGTCGTGTTCGGCCTCTCGGTCATTGTCCTATTTTGCGCCAGGAAAGTTACCCGTCATTGTCCTACCCCAA
>JAJDCN010000174.1 GCA_029260815.1 Planctomycetota bacterium | reverse complement strand
TCCAAACACATTCGCGGCGACGTGAACTTCGCCTGGCCCACGGCCGAGGTCGCCGTCATGGGGCCCCAGGGCGCAGTGGAGATCATCTTCCGTCGCGAAATTGCCGCAGCCAAGGACAAGGAGGCGGAGGCGGCGCGATTGATCGAAGAGTACAAGGAAATGTTCGCCAACCCCTACACCGCGGCCGAGCGCGGATACGTGGACGACGTGATCGAGGCGGACGAAACACGACCGAAGCTCATCACCGCCCTGGAGGTGTTGCGAAACAAAGTGGACCAAAACCCGGCCAAGAAACATGGAAACATCCCGCTCTAAGCCATGAAAGAATTCGATAAGATCCTGATTGCCAACCGGGGCGAGATCGCCCTGCGAGTCATGCGCACCGCGCGAGACATGGGTATCCGCACCGTGGCTGTGTACTCCGAGGCCGATCGCTGCGCCCTGCACGTGCGCTGTGCCGACGAAGCCTACAACATCGGAGAATCCCCCGCGAGCCAAAGCTATCTGAACATTGACAAGCTGATCGAAACAGCTTTGGAGAGCGGCGCCCAGGCCATCCACCCTGGGTACGGATTCCTCAGTGAGAACAGCGCTTTCGCTCAACGCTGTGAGAAGGAAGGGATCGTCTTCATCGGCCCGACCAGCCAGAACATCGAACTCATGGGCGACAAGATCGCCGCCCGCAGGGCTCTTCAGAAAACCCACGCGCCCCTGATCCCCGGCACCCAGGACCCGGTCGCAGACGTCCAGGCGGCCTTGACCGCGGCCAGCGAGGTCGGCTACCCGGTGCTGATCAAAGCGGTGGGCGGCGGTGGCGGCCGGGGCATCCGCGTCGTGGGCAACGAGCAGGAGCTGACCGACGGATATTCTGTGGCCTCTTCGGAAGCCCAGTCCGCCTTTGGCAACGGCGCGCTTTACGTGGAAAAATTCCTTCGGCCCGTGCGACACATCGAAGTACAAATCCTGGCGGACGAACACGGCAACGTAATTCATCTCAATGAGCGAGAGTGTTCCATTCAGCGCCGCCGGCAGAAACTTGTGGAAGAGTCCCCTTCCCAATTCATCGACGACGACCTACGGCAGCGGATCTGTCAGGCCGCTGTCGAGATTGCCCGCTCCATCAACTACCGGGGAGCCGGGACCGTCGAGTTCGTGGCCGACAACGCAGGCGGCTTCTACTTCTTGGAGATGAACACCCGACTCCAGGTCGAGCATCCGATTACCGAAGCGACCACGGGCGTGGATCTCGTTCGTCAGCAAATCCTGATCGCCCGCGGCGAGCCGTTGGCCATCCGACAGGATCAGGTCAAGCCGCGGGGCGCGGCCATGGAGGTGCGAATTTACGCGGAAGACCCGAAGACCGGCTTCGCCCCGTCGATCGGGACCGTCAAGGACCTCGGCATTCCCGGCGGGCCGCACGTGCGCGTGGATGGCTGCCTGTTCGAGGGCATGGCGGTTTCACTCTACTACGACCCGCTGGTGGCCAAGCTGATCGCCTGGGGCCCTGACCGTGGAGAAGTGATCGAGCGGATGAAGCGGGCCCTGGACGATTTTGTCATCGGGGGGATTCAAACAACAATCCCGTTGCTGCGAGGCTTGATGGATCGGCCGGACTTCGTCGCCGGTGCGTTCGATACAGAGTACCTAGAGCGCATCCTGGCAGAAGAACAGGGTTGGACCGAGACGCAAACGGACCAAAAGAAGCGGATCGCCATCCTGGCTGCGGTGGTCAGGCAGCACGAACGGTTCGGCAAACGAGTCGTAGCCCCGGAACACAAGGCAAACGGGCCGCTGAAGACAGGCGATCCCTGGCAGATGACGGGGCGACGCAACGTGCTGGGGAGGGGGTCGAGATGAAATACTTCGCCGTCACGGAAAGCGATAAGTACGAAATCGACATCGTCGAAAAAGGGACCCGGGCACAGATCATGCTGGAGGAAATCCTGTACGAAGTCGATCTACAGGTCATTAACAACAACGAAAAGTTTTCGCTTCTGGTCAACGGAGAATCTCACGAAGTCGTTATCGAACGGAACAACGGTGGGTTCCGGGTCACGGTGGGCAACGAAACATTTCCGATCACAATTCTGGACGAGCGGGAGGCCATGAGCGAGGAGGTCCTCTCCGCAGTCACCGATTCCCAGGAAGAAAACGTCTTGTCCAGCACCATTCCAGGGATCGTCACGTCGGTTCTGGTACACGAAGGGGAAACCGTCGAGGCCAATCAGGCGCTGCTCACCGTGGAGGCGATGAAGATGGAAAATGAGGTCCGCGCCGTGATGCCCGGCGTGGTCACGGAGATCTTCGTCCAACAGGGGGATACCATCGGGATTAACCAGGAACTCGTTCGCATCGGCCCGCTGGAAGGCCCTTTGATGTAGCGCTGGTCCCGTTAGTCCGTAATTCCTGGCTTGTTATACCGACCAAAGATGGACCAGAGCCGCACGCGAAACAAATCCAAAAACATCCGCGTCGCATCCCGCAACAAAGACACCCGAGAATCTTCATCGTTGATCCACCGCACCGGGACCTCTCCCACCTTGAGCCCTTGCTTCTTGGCCAGGAACAACAGTTCTGCATCGAAGGAAAACCGTCGCAGTTTCTGGCGGTGGAAAAGTTCGGTACAGGTTTCCTTCCGAAACATCTTGAAGCCGCACTGGGTGTCGTTAAAGTCGCCCAGGAGAACCAGCTTGACCACCTTGTTGAAGATCCGGCCACTCAGCTCGCGGTACCAGGGCTGATGGACCTGGATGTCGGACCCGGCCGTACCGCGCGAGCCAATGACCATGTCATTGCCTTCGTTCAAGCACACCAGGAGCTTCTCGGTCTCCTCGATCGGAGTGGAAAGGTCTGCATCAGAAAAGAGCACCACGTCGCCGAGTGCCTCGCGAAAGCCGCGGTTGACCGCATAGCCCTTTCCTTGGTTGACGGGGTAGGAAACCAGTCGGACAGCGTCGTCGTTTCCGTAAAATTCGTCCACCAGTTCCGCGGTGCGATCGGCGCTGGCATCGTTGACAACGAGAATCTCGAAATCGTACGACTGTTTTTCCAGATATTGACGGATCGTTTGAACCGAATTTACGATGCACCGCTCTTCGTTGTAGGCCGGTACCACGAGGGATAACCGCAATCGAGCCTCCCGCTAGTTCTTCCTAGTGTAAAGGTATATTCTACCACCATTAAAGCCCTGATCCACTGGTTCTTTATCGTAATTTTCGTCCAACCACTGAATGGCGGGTCCCGCGGTGACTTGGCAAAACGGATCGCCCTCGTGCACCCACCAGCCTTTGATGTACCACAGGCGCTGGTACTCCGTCAGCGGCGACCGGTCTTTCAACGGTTCAACGAACTTCTCATTTTCCAGCCCCGGAAACGACACGCCTGAAGATTCTCGCCCAGAAAAGACCAGTAGAATGTTTTGAATCGCCTCGTCCCGGCAGTACCGACGAATCGGCACCGCCGTGCTGTCCAACGAATGCACGATCGCGTCCC
>JAJDCN010000173.1 GCA_029260815.1 Planctomycetota bacterium | reverse complement strand
GGTTTGGAGCGCCTCGATGCGCGCCTGGTTCAGCCGGGCCTCGTCCTCGGAAATCATAGCCGTGCGTGCCAACCGGTCATATTCGGGCAGGATCAAATCGCCCAGCCCTTCGTACAATTGCCGAGCGGCGTCATGTTTGCCACTCCGGACCAGCCGATCCGCAACGGTCAGAGCGTCGGCAAAGTGCGCGCGGTAGGCCTCCTCATCGGTCATTGACGACAGTGGCCCTTCCGGGACCAAGAAGCGGACAATGCTCAACCACCGCTCCGTTTCAGGACCGCGCGGCGGAAGGAATTTCGCGGCCTCCAGGTAACTGGCCTGGGCCAATTCCAGAGCTCCCGCTTGCGTATGGGCACGGCCGGCGAGGATCAGGGCGGTGTAGTACACTGCTGGAGAATGGATATCGTCCTTCGCAACGGTTGTTGCGTACTGAAGCGCTTGTGGTGGGTCGTCCTTATCGAGCGCAATGGCTGCCAGCAAGACCCGAGAGCGGGCGCGGCGCTCGATATCCAAGCTGTTTTCCACCGCGATCAGATCCGGCCGTGCGGCGTCCGGGTGCTCGGTCTGGAAGTAGGCCTCTCCCGTCTTGTACCGCACCCGGTCCATAGAGTCATAGGCCGAATGGCTCGTGAAGACGCTCTGATACGCGACAATGGCCGCGTCCCACTTGCGTTGTGCGGAGAGGATGTCACCCTTCAGTTCGAGCGCCGTAGCGGTTTCGTCTTCATCCAGGTCGGGGGTCTCGCTCAAAAACGCACTCACGTGGGTCAAGGCGCGATCATGCGTTCCCTGTTGAGCGTAGAGCCGGGAAAGATTCAAATGCAGATGAGTGGCTTTGGCGCTGTAGATCTGGATCGCTCGATGGTAGGTGTCTGTGGCTCGGGCGAGCTCACGATTGTTCTCTTGACGTTGCGCCGCTTGAATCAGCGCGTTCAGAGAAGGAACCTTGTTGGCTTGGCGAGCCTCCCGATCCTGCTCGGCCTGCTCCCTGCGATCGGTAATGAATAACACCATGGTGAGCGCCGCCAGCAGCGCGCTCATCAGGTACCAATTTTTTCGCAGGAATGCGATTGGCAGCCGAATCATCCCATGTCCCCTCTTCAGCGACTGCAACTGCGTCCAGCTCGTTCCCGGCCAAAACCGGAAGGCCCCACAGTTGATCTTGGTTTTCGCTTTTTGTTTTTCCGTTTGGCCCGATCCGCGAACGCAAAAATGTGCGGAACGGTTTCTATGAGAAGTGTGAACAACGAATACCCCACAACGTTGATCGACAGTTTTTACTTTACGATTTATCAAATCATCGTCAAGGCGATTTGCGATTAATATGTGTTAACACGAGATAGCTCCCAAACATCGTAGGAACCAGCGCTTGCATACACCGCGTGGACCGCCTGGGAGCGAGTGTGTATAATGAATCCGAACTCATTAGATCGCGCTCATCGACGAGGAAATCATGGCAACACAACCCAAACGATTGCATGCAGGGTCCGCGCAACATCTTCGTGAAACCGGCCATGCCCTGGTACACGCCGACCATTCCATCGTCGTGTTCTACAGCGAAGGCCGTTTCTATGCGATGGACAATCGCTGTCCACACATGGGCTATCCCCTGTCCCAAGGCTCCATGAAAGACGGGCTACTCACCTGCCATTGGCACAATTGGCAGTTCGAAGGCGGCTCCGGCGCCTGTCTGGTAGGCGGAGCCGATGTGGAAGCCTACGGCGTGATCGAAGAGGATGGCGAGCTCTTCGTGGAAGTGCCGCCCAAGCCCGCCGAGCTGCAGCGCGCGCGGAGTTTGGACCTCTTGCGTGAAGGCATCGAACGCGCGCGGACGCTACAGATCGCTCGAGCCGTGTACGCGCTGTTGCGCGATGAGCCTGAATCCCTGCCGGAGATTCTCGCCGTCGCGGCCGAATACGCCGCCACCTGGCGCAGTGAAATGACCGGTGGACTGGTCACACTGACGGCCATGACCCAGATTGACCAAATGGTGGAGCTGCCGCTGGAAGACCGGACGCTGGCCATTGCAAAGGGCATCCGCGCGGTGGCGCAGGCGGTGGCCACCTCGCCGCCACGCCGGTTCGAGCGCCCCATGCCGAGCCCCTCGGCGGACGACGCGACCCTGGGCCGCTGGTTTCGGACCTTTGCCGACGACCGCGCTCGCCGCGGCGCCGAAGTAACATTGCTGACGCTGCTTCAAGGCGACAACGCCTCCGAGAAGGCGGGCCACGCCCTGTTTGCCGCGAGCACGGATCACTTCTTCATCGGCGCTGGACACGTCCTGGATTTCGCCAACAAGGCATTCGAACTGCTCGACACGATCGGCCACGAACACGCCGCCACAATCTTGCCGGGCCTCCTTGAGCCCCTGTGCTCCGCTGACCGGCACGAAGAGGATTTTGAATGGAAGCATCCGGTCGATCTGGTCGCGCTCCTCGACGGCACCTTCGGGCAGTGGCCTCCAGAGCCGGGGGCAGGGACCGCCTGGGACGGGGTAGAGCCGTTGGCCGAAGCGATTCTCAGCGACGACCCGCACGCGATCGTTGCGGCGATCACAGGCGCCCTCCGCAGTGGAGCGAGCCCACAAGAGGCCGCGAAGGCCCTCGCTCTGGCGGCGGCGATCCGGCTGGCGCAATTTCATCCACGCAACGAATTTTTCGATTGGAATACCGTTCACCACAGCTTTTCCTATGCCAATGCCCTGCATCAAGCGATACGTCGCTTCCCGTCGGGGGAATTGACGCGCGGGGTTCTACATGGCGCGATGTACTGCTATCTCATCCGATTCCTGAACATTCCCAAGGCTCCGTTGGCCCACACCAAGGATCCGGCGAAGCTCCCGAAGGCCGACGATGCCAACAAGTTGCTCGAACGGATGCGCGAAGCGATCGAGACGAAAAAAATGGACCTGGCCGGCGATTGCGTCTACGTTTATTTGACAGCCGGCTACCCGGAAGCCGATTTGTTGCAAACGCTGGTTCACACGTTTTTGTACGAAGACCACGGCTTCCATCCGATCCAGGATTTCGAAGCTGGGCTGCGGATGTATTTTGACTTCAAAGGCTCCGAGTGGGCTTACATTCCACTGGCCGGCATGGCTCGGTACTTGGCGGCCCACTCGCCCACGCCTCGGGCGGTCTACCAGACGGTCTCCAACGCCATCGGGCTGGAGCAGGGTCGGGAGTTGCACACCGACGTCTAGGGGACGAAATGTTCTGTCCCGGTGGCTTCGGGACTGATACAATATTCGACCCAAAAGCAATTTCACGGTTGGAGGAGAATATGGCCCACAGAAAGGTTTCGCCCCAAGAGGCGCACGACCTAATGCGCAGCGAAAGTTACATATATGTAGACGTTCGAACGGAAGCCGAGTTCGCGGCCGATCGTCCCGAGGGAGCTGTCAACATTCCGGTGGCTGTCCAGCAGCCCGGCATGGGAATGGCGGCCAACGAGGACTTCCTGGACGTGGTCATCGGAAACTTCGAACTGGATTCCCGGATTATCGTCGGCTGCAAGGCCGGCGGACGCTCCGACCGGGCCGCTCAGATTCTGGACAGTGCCGGGTTCGCCAACGTGGTGGACCAACAGGCCGGCTTTGAGGGGTCGCGGGACGCCAACGGCGCCATCGCCGAGCCGGGTTGGAAGCCAACCGGGCTGCCCACCGAAAACGGCGAACCGGATTCCACAGGTTATAAAACTCTGGCTACAAACGCCGGAAAGTAATTCGAGAAAACATGCCCAAACGGACGGATCTTGAAAAAATTCTGATCATCGGCTCCGGCCCGATCGTCATCGGCCAATCCTGCGAATTCGACTACTCCGGCACGCAGGCCTGCAAGTCACTGCGGCAGGAAGGCTACGAGGTCGTTCTGGTCAACTCCAACCCCGCCACGATCATGACGGACCCGGAGATGGCGCCGCGAACCTACATAGAACCGGTCACCCCCGAGGCGGTCGCCAAGGTGATTGCCGCGGAGCGCCCCGACGCGCTGCTGCCGACCCTGGGCGGCCAAACCGGCCTGAACACCGCGGTGGCTCTGGCCCAAAGCGGCGTGCTGGACACCTACGGTGTAGAAATGATCGGCGCGACCCTGAGCGTGATCCAGAAGGCCGAGGCCCGTGATCAGTTCAAAACGGCCATGGGCAACATCGGCCTGAACGTTCCCGCTAGCGGCGTGGCCCACGATCTGAACGAAGCCCACAAGGTCTTGGAAAAAGTCGGTCTGCCCTGCGTGATCCGTCCGTCCTTTACGCTGGGCGGCGCCGGCGGCGGCATCGCGTACAACGTGGACGAGTTCGACGCGATCGTTTCCCACGGCATCTCCCTGTCCATGACCACCGAAGTGCTCGTCGAAGCCTCCGTGCTGGGCTGGAAGGAGTACGAGCTGGAAGTCATGCGCGACCGCGCGGACAATGTGGTAATCATCTGCTCGATCGAGAACCTCGACCCGATGGGCGTTCACACGGGCGACTCTATTACCGTGGCCCCCGCCCAGACGCTTTCGGACAAGGAGTACCAAGTCATGCGAAACGCCGCGATCGCGGTCATTCGCGAGATCGGCGTGGAGACCGGCGGGTCGAATATACAGTTCGCCATCAACCCGCGCAACGGCGAGATGATCGTTATCGAGATGAACCCGCGGGTGTCGCGGTCTTCGGCCCTGGCCTCCAAGGCCACCGGCTTCCCGATCGCCAAGATCGCCGCGAAGCTGGCGGTGGGCATGACCCTGGACGAGATCGACAACGACATCACCCGGGAAACGCCCGCCTGCTTCGAGCCGGCGATCGACTACTGCGTGGTGAAGACGCCTCGATTCGCGTTCGAAAAATTCCCCGGCACCGACACCACCCTGATGACACAGATGAAGTCCGTGGGCGAGACCATGAGCATCGGACGCACCTTCAAGGAAGCGTTGCAGAAGTCGATCCGCTCCCTGGAAGTGGGCCGGTTTGGTCTGGGCTACGACGGCAAAGACCTCTGGCGCTCCGGCGCGATGCCGGCCACCGACGAGATTCGCAAACGTTTGATCACGCCCGGCGCCGAGCGGCTGTATTACCTGCGATACGCCATGTTGGCGGGCATGGACCTCGACGAGATCCATGACCTGACGCGCATCGATAAGTGGTTCCTGCATAACATTCGCGAGATCGTGCGGTTCGAGTCGGACCTGGCCGGCCATAACACGCTGGCGGCGTTGCCCACGAAGACCTTGCTCGAAGCCAAGCGCATGGGGTTTTCCGACCGGCAGATCGCCACGGCGCTGAGCTGCGATGAGGAGGCCGTGCGGAACCGGCGAAAGGCGGAGGGCGTCGTACCCACCTACAAGCTGGTCGATACCTGCGCCGCGGAATTCGAGGCCTATACGCCCTACTACTACTCCACCTACGAGACCGAAGACGAAGCCCGCGTTTCCGATCGCAAAAAGATTATGATCCTCGGCGGCGGGCCAAACCGAATCGGCCAGGGGATCGAATTTGACTACTGCTGCGTGCACGCCGCCATGGCCCTGCGAGAATTGGGCTACGAAACGATCATGGTCAACTCCAACCCGGAGACGGTCTCCACCGACTACGACACCTCCGACCTGCTGTTCTTCGAGCCGCTGACCCTGGAGGACGTGCTGGCGATCTGCGACCGGATGCAACCGGCCGGCGTGATCGTCCAATTCGGCGGGCAGACACCGCTGAACCTGGCCAAAGGCTTGCGCGACGCGGGCGTCAAGATCATCGGCACCTCGGTAGACAGCATCGACCGGGCCGAAGACCGAAAAAAATTCAAGACCCTGCTGAACAAGCTGGGACTGGTCCAGCCGGACAACGATACTGCCACGACGGTGGAGCAAGCCATACAGATCGCCGACCAAATCGGATATCCCGTCGTGGTACGCCCGTCATACGTGCTGGGCGGCCGGGCCATGGAAATCGTCTCGGACCAGACAAGCCTGGAGCGGTATATGAAGGTGGCGGTGGACGTCTCGCCCGAACACCCGATCCTGATCGACAAGTTCCTCGAAGACGCGATCGAGATCGACGTGGATGCGGTCAGCGACGGCAACACCGTTGTGGTGGGCGGCATCATGGAACATATCGAAGAGGCCGGCATCCACTCGGGCGACTCCTGCTGTGTCATGCCGGGCTACACGATTTCCGACGCCCTGGTCCGGCGCATTCGCGAATGCACGCACGCGTTGGCGATCGAGCTGAACGTGGAAGGGCTGATGAACATCCAGTTCGCCATCCGCAACGACGTGATCTACGTACTGGAGGTCAACCCGCGGGCCAGCCGCACCGTGCCGTTCGTCAGCAAGGCAATCGGCGTGCCCTTGGCCAAGGTCGCCGCAAAGGTCATGGCTGGACTGTCCCTGGAAGACATCGGACTGACCGAAGAGGTGGAGATGCGCCAGTACGCGGTCAAGGTGCCGGTCTTCCCGTTCTCCAAGCTGCCCGGCTCGGACATCATCCTGGGCCCGGAGATGAAATCCACCGGCGAGGTCATGGGGATCGACAACAACTTCGGGCTGGCTTTCGCCAAAGCTCAGCTCGCCGCGCGACAAAAGATCCCGACCTGCGGCACGGTCTTCATCTCCGTGCGCGACATGGACAAACGGGAGATCATCTTCATCGCCAAGAGCCTGCAAAACCTTGGCTTCACGATCATCGCGACCCACGGCACCGCGAAAGTGCTCGAACGCAACGGCGTCATCGTCGAGACGGTCCGCAAGATCCACGAGGGCCGGCCGAGCGTCAGTGACTTGATGCGCAATGGCTCAATCAGCTTGATCATCAACACGCCCAGCGGCCGCGAGGCGCGAGAGGATGAAAAGAAGATTCGTTCGCTGAGCGTTTCCCTGGACATTCCCTGCTTGACAACCCTATCGGCCGCATCCGCGTTCGTCACCGCGGTCGAGGCACTGGGCCGCTCCGGCTACAGCGTGAAGGCCCTGCAGGACTACCACCCAGAGCCGGTCCTGAAGCCGAAGAAGACAGAAGCAACCGCGGGCCAATAGGACCGACTCGTTTCGCTCACACCACAAATAGCTGCATCACAGATTTCTGCTTGAAGGTTCCGTCCACGGTTTCGCGCACGGAATTGATACGCCAGAATTCCCGTGGACGCAGACCCTCGCCCAGCGCCTGGCCCCACAGAAACCGATACACGCGACGGATCTCGTCCACACCGCCCATCAACTCCGCTTCCAGGCCACGCAGATATTCATAGTCTGCCATCTGCACGTCACCCAGCTCTTTTGGGTAGCCGACGATCGCCCGGCCGACGCGCGCCTCCCATGCAGACGGCTTGACGCGCCAGGGATCAAAGTGAAAAAATAACGTGCGCGGACCATACGGCTTGAGCCCTTGGGTTTGAATTACGCGCTCCACCGCAGCGACGATCGCTTCAACAAGAAAGGGATAGCCCGTGTGCAGCTTGTAGAGCAAGCGAAGTGAACCAAACTTCTGAACCTGTGTGCCCACCATATCGAATCACTCGATCATCGCACGAAAGTCTTCTTCGGCGATTACTTTGACTCCGAGGGATTCAGCCTTCTTGAGTTTCGAGCCAGCCTTGGCCCCGGCAACCACGTAGTCCGTCTTCTTACTCACAGTCGAAACCACCTTGGCTCCGTGGGAGCGGGCCAACTCCTGAGCCTCTTCCCGACTGGTCGTTGTCAGGGTGCCGGTAAACACAAACGTCAGATCCTGAAGCTTGCCGCCTTTTGCGCGGGCAGGGGCCGCTTCGGAAAATGTCAGGCCTGCTTTGCGCAACCGCTCGATATAGGCTCGGTTCGACGAATCCTGAAAGAAGTTGTGCACCGACTGCGCGACGATCGGCCCAATGCCGTCGATCTCCTCCAAATTCTCTTCCGCAGTCTCGCCGATCGCGTCAATGGAGCCCAAGGCGTTGGCCAGCAGGGTGGCCACGTGGGCGCCCACATGCCGGATTCCGATGGCGTACAACAGGCGACGCAACGGCTGCATCTTAGAAGTGGCGATGGCCCGCACCAGATTCTCCGAAGATTTTTGTGCCATCCTCTCCAAACCGTTGAGGGTCTCCATATCCAGATCGTAGAGCCCCGCTGGGTCGGTGACGATCTTTCGCTCGATCAACTGTTCTACCAGCTTTTCGCCCAGGCCGTCGATGTTCATAGCGGCGCGGGAGGCGAAGTGCTGGAGGTTGCCCTTGAGCTGCGCCGGGCATGCGATGTTCTGGCAACGCAGGGCCACCGCTTCTTCGTCGGGGATCACCGCGTGATTGCAGGCGGGGCATTTTGTGGGAATCCGGAATCGTTTTTTCTTCCCGGTGCGCTTGGAGACGATTACCTTGACCACGTGTGGAATCACGTCGCCAGCTCGCTCCACCAGCACCGTGTCGCCCTCGCGGATGTCCTTGCGATCGATCTCGTCTTGGTTGTGTAACGACACGCTGGAGACGCTCACGCCGCCGATATTGACCGGTTCCAACTTGGCCACCGGCGTGAGTGCACCCAGCCGCCCGACGGAAATCTCGATCTTGTTGATTCGCGTGGTCTCCTGGCGACTGGGAAACTTGTAGGCCACGCAATAGCGCGGCGAGCGCGAACGAATGCCCAGCGTCTTGTGCAACGCAAGGTCATTGACTTTGAGCACCAGCCCGTCGATTTCGTAGGGCAGGGTGTCGCGCATCTCGAGCATTTCGTTGTAGTAGTCCCGGACGTTGTCCAGAGCATGACACACACGCAGATGCTCGACGGTCTTGAGGCCCAGCCGCTGGAGTACTTCCAAGGTTTGCGCGTGGGTTTTGTACTCCGTGCCTTCGACACGACCCACACCGTGGATGTACACCTTCAGTGGGCGCCCGGCGGTAAGCCGCGGGTCCAACTGTCGCAAGGAACCGGCGGCGCAGTTGCGCGGATTGGCAAAGGGCGCTTCGCTGGCCTCTTCCCGGCGGCGGTTCATGGCCTTGAAATCTTCGATGTCGATGCAGACCTCGCCGCGAACGTCGATCAGCGCGGGCGCCGCCGCCTCTTCGGTCCGCAGCACCAGCGGAACGGTGGGGATCGTCCGGGCGTTGCCGGTCACATCCTCGCCGGTGGTCCCGTCACCGCGAGTAGAGGCCACCTCCAGCGTGCCCTCCCGATAGGTCAGCTCAATCCCGGTGCCATCCATCTTGGGTTCGGCGGTCAGCTCCAGCGTCTCCACGCCGGCGGCCTTGCAGGTTCGGTCGTACCACTCCACCAATTCCTCATCATTGACGACATTCTCGATCGAGAGCATCGGCACGGCGCGGGTCACCTTGGCCAGCTCCGACTGCGGCTCGGCTCCAACCCGCTGGGTGGGGGAATCCGGACGAATCAGGTCGGGATGCCGGGCTTCGATCGCTTGCAACTCGCGCAGCATCGTGTCATATTGACCGTCGGAGATCTCCGGATCGTCCAGGACGTAATAACAATAGTTATGATGACGCAATTTCTGGCGTAAGGCCGCGGCTTTGGTCTCGGCCTGTGCTTTGCTCGACAAGGATATTCCCTCTACCTCGTTGCCTTCGGTACAAAACAAAAGTATAACGCGGGTTACAGGCCGGGTCAACACGGCTTGAGGATGACACAACGGTATATGATAACGCCATGACACAACCGGCTAACGACCAACAACCGGAGAAGGTTCGCAAAATGTTCGCGCGGATCGCCCGGCGCTACGATTTCTTAAATCACTTGTTGAGTCTAAATATTGATGCCCTGTGGCGACGTCGACTGGCCCGAGCTATGGTCTCGAACCCCGGCGGCCGGTATGTGGACGTGTGTTGTGGAACGGGCGATCAAGCGCTGGCCCTGCGGGGCGCCGGAGCCGGACGAGTGGCGGCCTGCGACTTCACGCCCGAGATGCTCCAGGCCGGAGCGCGTAAGATGCGCGGGAAAAACGTTGCACTGCTGTGCGCAGACACCCTGCGGCTTCCATTTGCAAACGAGACCTTCGATGGGGCCACAGTTGCGTTCGGCATTCGAAACGTGGCCGACCGGGACGCGGGTCTGCGCGAAATGGTGCGCGTGGTTCGACGCGGCGGTCGGGTGGGTGTGTTGGAATTCTCAATCCCAACCCAACCCGCCTTGAGAGCCTTGTATTTGCTGTATTTCCAGCGGGTTCTTCCGCGTGTGGGTGCCTGGGTATCGGGCGATCGCGACGGCGCCTATTCCTATCTTCCGGCCTCTGTGTTGGCCTTTCCGGGCGCCGAAGCGTTCGCCGAACAGATGGCTTCGGCTGGGCTGCACACGGTGCGTGCGCGACGACTGCTGGGCGGGATCGCGTGCGCGACGATCGGGATCAAGACCTAGAACTCCGGTCCGAAACCGCTCGCGATTCCTCCAAAATCGTGTCAAGCTAAAATTATATTTATTTTTGTTTTTTTCAAGACCGATTATCTTGGTGCTTACCGAAAGAGGAATGGGACATATTGGGCCTCGAGCCGCCTGCGATGATTTTCCGTGGATTTTGGTTTGACCCCGACAACCCACCTGCCTATGATTCGATTCTTCACAAAATCGGACAAACAATTTGCCCCGCTTAACCCTCGCGACCCATCACAAATGAAACCGCAACGATCAAAGGGGAGATACTCTCGCGTGCTACAAACGCAAACGGATCATTGGAAAGACGTCCTCGCCGTTGTCGAAAAGAAAGTCGGTCCTCATAAGCTCAGCCTCTGGCTGACCAACAGCGTGCTGTTGTCCTGCGAACCCCAAAACACCGAACAGGTTTGCACCGTCGGCCTGCCCAATCTTTTTATCTGCGAGTGGGTAGCCCAGCATTTCACCCAAGCGATTGCGGAGGGACTTCAAGAGGTCTTCGGTGTTCCGACGACGGTCCACTTTCGCGTCGATCCCGAACTGCTGGCCGAATCCCGACACCTGCGGGAAACCGGTCGCAAGGTCTTAGAGAAATCGGAGCGGGCACGCAAGAGCGGTTCGTCCGGACTCAAAGGAAGCTACACCTTCGACTCCTTCGTTCCCTGCCCGGCCAACCACTTGGCCTATCAGGCCACGCGGGACGCGGTGGCGGACCTGGGCAACACTTACAACCCGCTGTTCTTATACGGCGGGGTCGGTCTGGGCAAAACCCACCTGATCCAAGCAGCTCTCAAAGAAGCCCGCGCCCAACGCAGCAACTTCAAGAGCCTCTACGTCTCCTGCGACCAATTCGTCAACCAGTTCATCGTGTCGATGAAATCCGGCGCGTTGACTCAGTTTCGCGCGCGTTACCGCGAACTGGACCTGCTGGTCATCGATGACATCCACATCCTTTCCAAAAAAGATGCGACGCAAAGCGAGTTCCTCCATACCTTCAACGAGTTGCAGACCGCCGGCAGCCAGATCATTTTGGCCAGCGACTCGCACCCGAAACTTCTCAAGCGATTGACGCGGCAATTGATCGACCGGTTTGTCTGTGGCATGGTAGTCAAGTTGGACACGCCTGGACTCGCCGCCCGGATCCAGATCCTTGAATCCAAGGCACAGCGCCTGGGCAAAACTTTTGAGCCGGGCGTGCTGGAAAAAATCGCTCGCAGCGCCGCGGCCAACGTACGCGAGCTGGAAGGGGCACTCACCCGAGTGATCGCCTTCGAGGCGGTCAGCGGCACGCCGGTCACGCAACGGCTGGTGGAGGAGATTCTCGGAGAGGGGTTCGAGCCGAAAACCAAGGGCGTTACGCTCAAGGACGTGGAGACACGGATCTGCAGCAACTTTCGGGTGACCTCTGTCGCTCTCAAAGCGGCCGGACGCAAAAAATCGGTCGCCCTGCCCCGCCAGATCGCCATGTATCTATCGCGGGAGCTGACCAACCATTCCCTCAGCGAAATCGGAAACTACTACGGGGGACGCACCCATTCCACGGTGATGTTCGCGTGCAAACAGATTGCCAAGACGGCTCAGGAGGATGGCCAAATCCGCCGTGTGTTGAACAACCTGAAGTCGGCGATCTTCGGAGAGGCGTAGCAGGTGGGCGTGGGCCCGATCCCACCAGGTTTTCCACACGGGTATCCTGTACGATTCTTTTTTAACCCGTATCGGACCAAATCCATCTTTTTCCTGAACCTTGCCATTACAGCACCTTAACAAATAATCATAACGCCATATTCTTTAGCCTATTAAGGCGTCCCAAACCCTCTTGTACCCAGAAGCACAAAATCTCTATTTTTATGGGTGAGTTACCGCGCCCAGCGTACCCCTTCTACCGCTGGCTGTTTTTCACCAAGTTATCCACATATTTTCCACAAGCCCGACCGCGAATGCCTGGAGGACCGAAATGAGCGGGCATATGAGCGGCCGCTCGGCTCTTTTGAGGCGGTCCTGTGGACGGTTTCGATGAGCGGAGGCCACTGTTGCAAGGGCTCTTTTTAGTTGACACCCGGTGGTAACTCCTTTAGTATTTGCCGCTTTGGTTTCGGAGTGTCGATGTCCCTCTTTAAAAAGTGCGAAGACTACACGGAAGCCCGTCAGGTACGCGAGGCCGGATTCTATACTTATTTCCGCGCCATCGAATCGGCCCAGGATACCGTTGTACAGATCGACGGACGCAAGCTGGTCATGATCGGCTCCAACAGCTACCTGGGCCTGACCACCGATCCGCGGGTTAAGAAGGCCGCCATCGAGGCCGTGGAGAAGTACGGCACCGGGTGCGCCGGCAGTCGCTTTCTCAACGGGACCCTGGACATCCACGTGGAACTGGAAACGAAGCTAGCCCGATTCATCCGCAAAGAGGGCGCCCAAGTCTTCTCCACCGGCTTCCAGACCAATCTGGGGACGATTTCTACTCTGGTGGGCAAGGATGACGTGGTCATCTCCGACCGCACCAACCACGCCAGCATCGTGGAAGGCTGCCGCCTGTCCTTCGGAACGTTCAAGAAGTTCAAGCACAACGACATGGACGACCTCAAACGCGTCCTGGCCGGTTGCGACAACCCTGGCGGCAAGCTGATCGTCGTGGACGGTGTCTTCAGCATGGACGGCGACATCGTCAAGCTGGACAAGATCGTGGAGCTGGCCAAGACCTACGACGCCCGGATCATGGTGGACGATGCACACGGCATCGGCGTGTTGGGCAAGACCGGACGCGGCACCGCGGAACACTTCGGCGTGGAGGACGAGATCGACCTGATCATGGGCACCTTCTCCAAAACCTTCGCTTCCCTCGGCGGCTTCATCGCGGGCGAGAAGTTGGTCATGGACTTTCTCCGACACCGATCCCGGGAGCTGGTCTTTTCCGCCAGCATGCCCCCCGCGGCCGTGGCCACGGTCAGCACCGCGCTGGACATCTTGGAAACCGAACCGGAGCGACGGGAACACCTCTGGGCCAACATGGAGAGAATGAAATCAGGCCTGGAAGCCCTTGGCTTCAACACCGGCCTGAGCGAAACACCCATCATCCCCGTGGTCGTGGGCGACAACGAGCGGACCTTCCTCATGTGTCAGATGCTCCACGACAACGGAGTCTTTGCCAACGCGGTGGTCTCCCCCGGTGTGCCGCCGGGTCATGCAATGATCCGAACTTCCTACATGGCCACCCATACCTTCGAACAGCTCGACCGCGTGCTCGAGGTCTTCGAGAAAATCGGCAAAGAGCTCGGCGTGATCCAGTAACCGCCATGGTGCAGGTTCGCCCCGTCACCACCCCGCGCGACCGCCAACGCTTTCTTCAATTGCCCTGGACGATTTACGCCGACGATCCAGCCTGGGTGCCGCCACTCCTCGCCGAAGAGAAAAAGCTGCTCAACCCGCGCCGCAACCCCTTCTTCCGCCACGCGAAAGTGCAACTGTTCCTCGCCGAAGCCGACGGCCGCGCGCTGGGCCGCGTCGCGGCGGTGGTGGACGAGCGGAGCAACCGCTTTCACAACGAGAACGTGGGGTTGTTCGGATTCTTCGAGTCGGTGAACGACACGGCCGTCTCCAACGCGCTGCTGACCGCGGCTGCGAAATGGGTGCGCGAGATGGGCGCGGAGAAACTACGCGGCCCGATCGACTTGAGCACCAACGAGCGGGTCGGCCTATTGATGGAGGGGCACGGCGAGCCGCCGGTGTTCCTGATGACCTACCAGCCGCCCTATTACGCGGAATTGCTGGAGGCCTTCGGCCTGGAGCAGGAAGAAGACCTCGTCTCTTTTCAGGTCCCCGTCCAGCGGCAGGGCGGCAAAATCGCGCGCGTCGCGGCGATCTGCGCGCGCAAGGGCTATACTCTGCGCACGATCCGGATGAAAGACTTCGACAAAGAACTGCAGATCTTTCGAGAGATCTTCAATGAGGCCTGGGAGAACAACTGGGGCTTCGTTCCCATGGACGACGCGGAGTTCGACTTCATGGCCAAGGGGCTCAAACAGATCGTCGTGCCCGAGTTCGCCCTCATCGCCGAGCGAGAAGGCGAAGCCGCAGGCGTGCTGTTGGCTCTGCCAGACCTCAACGAGATCCTGCGCCCGCTCAATGGGCGTTTGCTCCCTTTCGGCTGGCTGAAGCTGATGCGGACCTTCAAGAACATCCGCGGCCATCGGGTCATCATCATGGGCGTGCGCAAGGCCCACCGCAATCGCGGCATCGACGCCATGCTCGTCAACCAGATCGCGATCAATTCTGCCGACCTGGGTTACAAAACCTGCGACTTCGGCTGGGTGCTGGAGCGCAACGACGAGATGCGCAACCTCGGCGAAGCCCTCGCCGGCGCCCCCTACCGCCGCTACCGCATCTTCTGCAAAGAGCTGTAAGGCTCGCCGACGCCCTGCACATCGACCGCAAGTCTAGAGATCCTGGCCCAAACAGCCCAACTGGCTCACCCGCCGCCTCCGCGAGGTCCAACCCAACCTATCAGCCACAGGCATCAGGTTTGATCAGGTGGAAGGAATAAGCGCAGTCCTTGAAAAAGGCTGCCCAGAACGGCACACCAGCGGCTGGAATGTAACGTTTGTAAAGTCGGTTGTGTCGGTAAAACCGGTAAAATGGGGCCTTTCAACATCTTTTGACGCAGTCATCCTCCCTTTGGGTCGATTTAAGAAATAAGAACGTGCGGATATACCGTTTTTACCGACACAACCGGCACAGATACACCCGGCGAATGGCTAACAAGATGAATGCACACCGTTGGCGGGGGCCAGTGAAGCGTGATTCACGACCTTAGCTGAATTGGGTTCGGTTTTCACTGCTGGTAACTCCTCCCCGGATATTCTACCAGCCGCTAGGAGAAAATGGGTGGTTTTATGCCAGCGGGTCCGCGGGAAGGAGCATTAAGACCGAGCGGTCTTGTTCGGCGTCAGATTCAACGCACCCAAATTCTGGCCCAAGTAATCCAGTTGATGTAGTCTGGGCACACCTTGCTATTTAATACCAAAATCAACGAGCTTTCCGCGGCCAACTCTCATGGCGCAATCACGGGGTGCCTTCGCGCCACCCGCCCGCGGAGGCTCTCCGCTAGAGGTCTTTGAGTTCCTGCTGGATTTCCCAGGACCACTTTTCGGCGTCTAGTGCGAGGGAGCGCTTGAAGGCCTTTTTGGCGTCCTGGTTCATGCCCTTACGCTTGTAGATCATGCCCAGGTGAAACTGCGTGTCAGCGTTGTCGGTGTCGATGGAAGCGGCTTCTTCGAACCGGACCTGGGCTCCGTCGAAATCGCTCTTGAGATAGTCGACGACCCCGTCGTGAAGGTTGGCCTTCGCGGCTCTGTCCAGGGCCGGGTTGACCGCACGGAACGAAAGCGAGATGAGCGAGGCGACGGCGTAGCCCCACAGGCCTACCAAAACAATGATGGACAAGGTCTGCATCAGACCGCCATGCGTCTCTACATTCGGGCCCAGCACCAGCAGGCCGTCGAAGGCGAATACCGCCAGCACCAGCATCACCACGCCCTGCCGATACCGGCCCAGGAGAATGTGGCTAACGCCCGGGAAGAAACACAGGACGAGTAGCAGGATTGTGGTCAGCATGGGTTGCCGCCGATTTTCCAAAGACATGTATCATCTCCGCCAACGAAGATCGCGGTTCATTATAGAACCTTGCCGGGGGCAGTCAACCGAATTCGCCCGCCCTGCCCGTTGCCACACCGGCTGAGACCTGATACCCTAGGCGCACAATGAAGCGATACGAAGACCAGTCCGCCCTGCGCATTGTGGACGCCAACGCCAACCGGTTGCGCGAAGGGCTCCGGGTAATCGAAGAAGTCGCCCGATTTCATCTGGATCACAAGCGCTGCGCCGCAGCCCTCAAGGCGATGCGCACCCGATTGACCCAGGGCCTGAGCCGCCTGGAAAAATCCTGCGAGTCTCCGCTGCACTTGGCCCTGTTGACTGCCCGCGATTCCACCGGCGACGTGGGCCGCGGGCCGGTCTCCGGGGGACGACGCCGGCGAACCACCACCGACGTACTGACCGCTAATTTCAAGCGGGTCGAAGAAGCCGCCCGGGTGCTGGAGGAATACGCGGCCCTGTTCGACCCGACGGCCTCCGAGCGGTTCGAACAGATCCGCTACGCCGCCTACGACATGGAAGCCGAACTCGTGCCCACCACCTGGCGTGCCGAGGCGTTGGCCGGCGCTCGGCTGTGCGTGCTGGTCACCGAATCCATCGCCCGAGGCAGCCTGCTGCCGACGGTGCGCGCGGCCATTCGCGGTGGGGCGCAGATGATCCAGTATCGCAACAAGGAGTTGGACGATCGCACGTTTGCCGACCGCGCGGGAAAAGTGCTGCGCGCCTGCCGCACCGGTGGAGCAGTGTGCATCCTCAATGACCGAGTCCATATCGCCGCGGCCATTGGCGCCGACGGCGTTCACCTGGGCCCCCACGACATGCCACCCACACAAGCACGCAAGGTGTTGGGGCCGCATCAGCTGATCGGTGTGTCCGCCTCGACTCTGGCCGCCGTACACGCCGCGCAGCGGGCGGGGGTCGACTACCTCGGCGTTGGCTCAGTCTTTCCTACGCCCACCAAGGACGCTTCCGGCGGACAGCCCGCGCGCACGCGCGGGTTGACGTTCGTACGCCGGGCCTGCGAAATCGCTCGGGTTCCGGTCTACGGGATCGGCGGGATTACCGCCCGCAATGCAGCGGCCGTGGCAAAGGCGGGTTGCGAGCGGGTTGCGGTCTGTTCGGAGGTCATCGGAGATGCGAACGTGGAAGCCGCCACCCGGCGTGTGCTCAAGGCGCTGCGCCGCGGGCGGACAAAACGGAGGAGCCCCTGACACTTAGTCGTTGGACTTTTCGACCAACGACCAGATTTTCCCGGCGGCACAGGTAAAGTACAACCTCCCGTGGGCACCGGTGTTGGTCAAGTGAATATCCAAATCCGACGCATCGACGGCATCGGTCATTTTCCCGTCGGTTGCCTGGACCCAGGCGATTTTCCCATCGGCGGTCGCCACGTAGGCGCCGTCACGGTTTCGACTGAGGGCCAAAACCTGTTTCACGTTTCGGGTCGTCCACAGGACAGCTTTTTTCTTTTCCCGTGCGCGCGCCGCGTCGAATAAGATCAGTTCGTTCGCCTCATTGACCAGCAAGAAACGATCGGGTCGATACTCATAGGGCGGGGCCACCAACCCTATGCCGAGGTCGTAGCTCCACAAAGGGAGATTAACAATCGAGTCGATGGCATACAAATGCGCATCGGCGGATGCTACGTAGACGGTACGCTTGTCGCGATCCACGTACAACTCGGACACGACCGGGCCCACGGGGAGGATCGGCTTGGACAGAGATCGCGAACCGATCAACTGAAAATAAAGGTTTCCATCCTCCGAGGCGACCAAAAGCGAACTGGACTGTGCCGGCTGCACCGGGGTCGTGGCAATGGCGCCGGCGGCAGAACTAGAAGGAAGAGCAACGTTGTTGCTAGGGTCCAGCGCTTTGGGTACGGTATATATGCGGCCATCGCTGGCGCCCACGTAGACCGAATCTCGGACGATGCAAGGGCCTGTGCTCAACGAGCGGTTGACATTAAAGGTGCGTTTGACCGGTGGCTTCTCCAAGCCCTTTCGTGCCGAGCCGACCAGGTCCACGGCAATCAGCTCGGACCCCACCGTCAGATACAAGGTCTCAGTGCCATCGAAAAACTCGTAGGCGGGCGGGTACCGAATTTCCCAATCGAAGCGATGGAGCCAGCGGATGGCACCGCTGCCGGCATCGACCGCATATAACCAATAGGCGCTGTCCAGGGCGCTGCCGGTCAGGCCTTCCGCTTCCTGGTATGCCTCATCGAATGCCTCGGTCTGGGACGCATAGAGGGTGCCCTCAACGAGGAACAGGCGGCGAATGACCTGGTTTTCGGCCTCTGAGGAGACGTCGACATTCCAATCTTCCCGCAGGTCGAATTTCGCCTGGATCAGCTGAATCTGTTCTTCCGCCCGCTCGATACGAGCGTGCTGGTAGAAGCCCAATTCGCCCACCCCATCGGCACAGGCCGAAAAGATCCCAACCGACCACAACAACCAAAGGATTTTCCACTGCTTCATCGAAGCTCCCGGTTTGACGCCTACGCTTCTCCCTGTCTCAGACGACCTTTCAAAACTCCTCGTCCCGCACGTGTTCCGCCAGGTCAATGCCCTTGCGCCGCTCTAGCCGGCGCAAGCGTTGGAGGACCTGGATATCTTCCTCGATCCGGGTGGCCAGCTTGAAGATATAGGGCTTGCCGTTGAGTCGTCGGTTCAGATCCTCCAGCATCCGATCCCAGGACCCGCCGTACAACTCCTCTCGAAGTGTGACTAGCATCCGCTCTTCTTCGGTGAGCGAGACCTCCATCTTGGCCAGCTTCTTCTTTGGCTCCGGCATCGCGGCTCCCAATTGTTCAAACCCTTCTTCCGTTGGCAACGGGACGGGTCAAGACTGTCCGTAACACTAGGTTTTGGATGCGTTTCTGTCAAGGGCTTTCTTGACACGGCTCCCGCGGGTGTGCTAGGGTTCCCGCTTCTCTCACGCACCAACGGGAGTTGTATGGCGCCAGGACCGGTCATGAAATCCGCCTTTTCCGGCATGAGCTTGGGTGTCGTCGTCGGCACCCTGGAGGCGGCCCTCCTGCACTTTCTATCCGGCGCGCCCGCCGCTTTAGGCCTCTACGCGATGATTTGTTACGGCGCCCTGGGGGCGGCTGTGGCAGCCTTGGCCGGATGGATACGCCATCGCCGGGTAGGCCCAACGAGCCACCAGGTCGATGGCGTCGGCCCCTCTGCCCTGTCGGCCACGTGGGCCGTGCTGGTCGTCGTCGAAACCTGGGGAACCGGTCTAGCGCGGGGCTGGGACCATCAATTGGCGACCTTCACCGGGGTGGGTGATCATAACCTGGTGGGGATCGGCGCCTTGGTGGTGATCTTTTTCGCCATCGGCGGGTTCTCCCAAATCGTCCTGGGCCGGCTGGCGCGGGGACGAGGTTTTCGATGGCTGTGTCGCATCACCTACGGCGCCGGCGGGGTGTGCGCCGTGGGCACCGCGATATTGGCCGTTACAGCGCAGGCCGAGGCTCGACACCCCAACATCCTGTTGCTCGTGATGGACACGGCGCGGGCCGATCGCTTGTCTTGTTACGGATGCGAACGTACGCCGCCCACCTCTCCGAATCTCGACGCACTGGCCGCCGAAGGGGTTCGCTATACCCGCGCGATCGCCCAGAGCACCTGGACGCTGCCGTCTCATGCCAGCCTGTTCACCGGGCTGTACGCCAGCCAGCACGGAGCCACCGAAGACTCCTTTAAGCTGCGGGATCGTTTCGTCACCTTGGCAGAGTTGCTCCAAAGCCGCGGGTACCGAACCGCCGGATTCTCGAACAATCACATCTTCGTCAACCGGCGATTCGGATTCGCACAAGGGTTCGAGGAGTGGCACACCCTGGAGGATGCATCACTCGAACAGGTGCGCGATTTCAAAGTCAACGCGATCCGGCGAACTTATTCCAAGCCAACCCTGCGCCTGTTCTCTATTTTCACCGGCGGAGCCCCATCCACCGGCCCTTGGACGCCGGAGCAAGAAGCTCCCGTCGCCGACGAAGGAGCCCAGGCAACGACGATTATGACACAACGGTGGCTTCACGCCCACGGCCGGGACGAGGAACCGTTCTTCCTATTCCTGAATTTCATGGAACCGCATACACCCTACGATGCTCCGCCGGAGTTCCTGGCTCGATATCTACCGCCGGGGATGCCACCAACACCGGTGTTTCAATCCGAGGAGGAGGCTGACCTATGGAGCTTTCTGGTCGGGGAGAAGCGCGATTTTTCAAACGCGGAGCTTCAAATCCGGCGAAAGTACGCCCTACTCGGTAGCCGAGCGGGACTGTTCGAGGTCTCCAACACGTTTCGTGCGGCCATCGAAGCCCGCTATGACGCGCAGATCGCCTACCTGGACAACCAGATCGGCCGGGTCATCGACAAACTGCGAGAACTCGAGATTTTGGACGACACGCTAGTCATTGTCACCAGCGACCACGGAGAACACCTGGGAGAAGGCGGCCGCTGGAAACACCAGGAGTCCGTGCACCATGTCCTAGCCCACGTGCCACTGATTGTTCGCCACCCCACCTTCTTCCCCGGGGGGCAGACGGAGGACGGCTTAGTGGAGTTGGTGGATCTCTTTCCCACCATCGCCCAAATCCTGGGCGGCGAACCCGATCGCGACCGGAACGAACGCAAGGGTCACAGTCTGTTGGAGCCGCCACTATCGGACCGTACGGCAATGACTCAACTGGGATTTTCTGCGCTGCCCACCCTGGAGGCCGCCCTGGACGCGTACGACAAAAACCTGCTGGATCCGCGCTGGCCCCAACCGGGAGAAACAGAAACGGGTCCCGCAGCAGCAGAGCCGGATCCGAAGCCCGAATACAAGCTCGCCAGCACGGCGGACAAAGATGCGTGGATCCAGAAAAATGCCTACTTCATTCCCGATGCTGTCGGCGCATTGGTGGAACAAGCCCGTCACATGGACCGCTCCACGCCCCAGAACGAGGAACGCTTTCAACACATGTTGCGGCAATTGGGCCGGGAGCTGGATGTCCTCAAAGACCGGATTGCCGTGCGCACCGTGCGGTGGAACGTCCGGATCGCACTGTACGAGGGCGCCTGGAAATATATCTGGGAAACCCGCGACCCGCGCGCCCTGTATCAGGCAAACCCGCCCGGCGGGGCGCCACGAGAAACGGAAGACCTGGCCGAGAAGGAGCCGGACCAAGCCGCCGCGTTGTACCAACAGTTGCTCCGGTTGATGGCCGGGCTGACTCCCTCCGCAGGTTACGAACTGCCCATCCTGACACAAGAACACAAAGAAAAGGCCGCGGCCTTGGGCTACACGAAGTAAAGCCGCCGTGTGGTCTGCGCGCCGCTGGGTTATTTATTACCCGCGGCGATGTTGCGCAGGTATTCCACGAGCAGACGCACGCCATAGCCGGAAGGGCCTTTGGGAATATACGGCGAAACGTCGCCGCCCACCCAGCCAGTACCGGCGATGTCCAGGTGCGCCCATTTGTACTTGTCGGCAAAGTTGCTCAAGAACGAGCCGCCGGTGATCGTGCCGGCGCCGCGGCCGGCGTTGGAGATATTGGTCAAGTCGGCCACTTCGCCTTTCATGTACTCGCCGTACTCCTCCCACAGAGGCAGTTGCCACGTTCGCTCATGGGTCACTTCGCCCGCCCGCAGCAGCCCG
>JAJDCN010000172.1 GCA_029260815.1 Planctomycetota bacterium | reverse complement strand
AGCATCTTTCCCTCGTCGTTGAGCCCGGAGTCCTGGACCGCGCCGTAGCCCCGGCTGAGGATGGCCACGTTGCGATCGGACTCGGTCAGCCGCCGGACGATCCACTCCACCATGGGGGTTTTTCCCGTCCCGCCCACGGTGATATTGCCCACGCAGACCACCTTGCACGGCAGGCGCGTGGCCGTCAGGCTGGCCAGCTTCCCGGCCAGGAAGACACCCAGACCATAGGCGAGCGACGCCAGCGTCAGCAGTCCACGTACCACCGCCGCCGGTGGCGTCCGGTTTCTACCGCTGATGATATCCAAGACAGTGTCCGAGGGTTTCATGCCCGGCGTCCGGCTCCTTGTTGCTCCGTGTATCCTCGCTTGCCGTCAACCTTCCTTGACTCCGGAGGCGTCGCGGCTATAATCGACTGAAATTCGAACGTGCGAATTATATCTTTTTGTACCTCGCAATCAAGGAAAAGACGCGAAGATGGAGCTACCCACCCGATACGACCCCAAAGATGCCGAGCGACGCTGGTACGACTTCTGGGAGCAGCACGATTTCTTTCGCGCCGAGATCGATCTGGAGCGCAGCCCGTATACGATCATGATTCCGCCGCCCAACGTGACGGCAATCCTCCATATGGGACAGGCGTTTAATCTTTCTTTCCAGGACATCCTGAGCCGTTACTGGCGGATGCGTGGGCGCACCGTCCTGTGGCTACCCGGTGTGGACCACGCGGGCATCGCGACGCAAAACGTCGTGGAGCGGGAGCTGGCCGCCGAGGGTAAGGGCCGAAAGGATCTGGGGCGCGAGGCCTTCGTGGCGCGCGTCTGGGACTGGAAGCGCAAATACGGCGACACCATCGTGCAACAGATTCGGCGACTGGGCTCTTCCTGCGATTGGTCTCGCGAGCGGTTCACCATGGACGAGGGCCTCTCCCGTGCGGTCTATGCGGCCTTCGAGAAACTTTACAAAGACGGCCTGATCTTTCGTGGAAAATACATTGTCAACTGGTGCCCCCGTTGCGAGACGGCTCTGGCCGACGACGAGGTGGAGCACGAGCAGAAGACGGGCTCCCTGTGGCATATCCGCTACCCGCTCAAAGACGGCGACGGCCATCTGGTGGTCGCCACCACCCGCCCGGAAACAATGCTGGGTGACACCGCCGTAGCGGTCGACCCGAAGGATCCGCGTTACAAAAAGCTCGTCGGCAAGAAGGCCGTCCTGCCGATCGTCGGGCGCGAACTGGAAATCATCGCCGACCGAGCCGTCGATGCGGAGTTCGGGACCGGCGCGGTCAAGGTTACCCCGGCACACGATCCCAACGACTTCGCCATCGGTCAGCGGCACGACCTGGAACGGGTGATCGTCATGGACGAGACGGCCACGATGAACGAACAGGCCAAGCACTACAACGGGATGGACCGCTACACCTGCCGCGAAAAACTAGTAGAGGAACTCAAACAACTAGACCTGCTGGAAAAGGTGGTCGAACACGAACATGCGGTGGGCACCTGCTACCGATGTCAAACGGTGATCGAGCCCTACCTGTCCGACCAGTGGTTCGTCGATCTCAAGGCGATGGCCGCCCCCGCGATCGAAGCGACCCGAAGCGGCAAGGTCCGCTTTCATCCGGAGCGATGGTCCAATTATTATCTGAGTTGGCTGGAAAACGCGCGTCCCTGGTGCATCTCGCGGCAGATCTGGTGGGGCCATCGCATCCCAGTCTACTACTGTGATGGCTGCGGCGAACAGATGGTTGCTTCCGAAGCGCCAGATGCCTGCGTGGGTTGCGGCTCGAAGGAGCTTCGCCAGGACGAGGACGTGCTGGATACCTGGTTCTCCTCGGCCCTGTGGCCCTTCTCTACCCTGGGCTGGCCGGATCAGACCAAGGATCTAGATTACTTCTACCCTACCTCCACGCTGGTCACAGACCGGGGGATCATCTTTTTCTGGGTCGCCCGGATGGTAATGATGGGGTTGAAGCTGGCGGGGGACATTCCCTTCACCGACGTCTATATCAACGGGACCATCTGCGACGAGACTGGGCGCAAGATGAGCAAGTCGCTGGGCAATGGAATCGACCCACTGGAGATGATCGATCGGTTTGGCGCCGATGCGCTGCGCTATTCCATGATGACCCTGACCTCCGAGGGGCAAGACGTGAAGCTGGCGGCCACGAAGTTCGAGATGGGCCGTAACTTTGCCAACAAGATTTGGAACGCTGCACGCTTCGCCTTGATGAACCTGGAAGGGAACCAGGCGAGGACAAAACTGGATGATGTGGCGCTCACGTTGGAGGACCGCTGGATTCTCAGCCGCCTGAACCGGGTCGTCGAGGAGTACAGCGGCGCGATCGAAGCCTACAAATTCAACGAGGCGGCGCGTTTCATATACACCTTCGCGTGGCACGAACTGTGCGACTGGTACCTGGAACTGGTCAAGCCGCGCATGCAGAACGAGCCGGAAAAGACCGGAGCTCTGACTGTCGTCGCCCATGTATTGGACAAGACACTGCGACTGCTGCATCCGCTGCTGCCGTTTCTGACCGAAGAGACCTGGCAGACGCTCAAAAAGACGGTCACCCTGGAAGACGCGGCAGAATCCATCATGGTCGCCGACTGGCCGATCGCGGAGGAGAGTCGCATCGATCCGGAAGTCGAGGAGATCCTGGCGACCCTGATCGAAATCACCACCGCGATCCGGCGCATCAAGCGGACGAAGGGGGTTGCCGAAGGCAAACCGGTGGAGGTCCTGATTGCGGCGCCCGACGCGGCGCGGCTGGCGCGGATCGAGGAGCATACGGATTTCTTCGTTCATCGGGCCGGTGCTTCACGCGTCACGTGTGCCGTAGGGCTGGCCCGTCCGGACAAGGCAGTGGCCGAGGTGGTGGGAGACTGGCAGGTTTTTGTGCCGCTGGAGGGGTTGATCGATCGAGACGAAGAGATCGCCCGCCTGACGAAAAAGATCGAGGAAGTGACGGGACACCTGGAGGCGTCGAAGGCGCGTCTGGCCAACGAGTCGTTTGTCTCCCGGGCACCCTCCGCAGTCGTGGAGCAGGCTCGCACCCAGCAGGCAGACCTGGAAGAACAGGTTGCCAAGCTGCAAGCGAATCTGGATGAGATGTGATTGGACGTGGATTGAAAAGCCGATCCGTCGAAGCATGGCGCGGTGTCTCGATTGCGCTGGTTCTGTCCTCTCTCCTCCTGTTGCCGGTGCATGGCGCCGTTTCTGCACCCAAACCGGTGGCCCAAGCGCAAGCGACCGTTGCGTTCTGCGAACTGGGTCAGCAGATCGAGCGTATTCTGGCTGACAAGGCCCTGGCGGATGCAACCGTTGGGGTGAAGATCATCGACACGGAGTCGGGCACGAGTGTTTTTGATCGCAACGGGTCGCGTCGAATGATCGTCGCGTCCAACGTCAAGCTGTTTACCGCCGCCGCCGCGCTCGATATTCTGGGAGACGAGTATCAATTCCGCACCGGCCTGTATGCGCGGGGCAAGAAGGCGGGCGGTACCCTCCAGGGGGACTTGGTGGTCAAGGCCTCGGGCGATCCGAATCTTTCAGGCCGTTTCGAGCCAAGCATCACAGCCATCTTCGAGCATTGGGCGGCCGCCGTGCGCCAGGCGGGCATCTCAAAGGTGGATGGCGACCTGCTGATCGACGACACGGTCTTCGACCGAGAATTCGTCCATCCGACCTGGCCGCGGGAGCAGCGAACCCGATGGTACAGCGCCCAGGTGGCTGGCTTCTCCCTGAATGACAACTGCATCGACATTGCCGTGGCTGCGGGAGCCAAAGCCGGTGCGCCCGCGGTTCTTTCCGTCCAACCAGCGACGCAATATGTCTCGCTGCTGAACAAGATCAAAACCGTGAAGAAGGATGGACGGCACCTTATCCATTTCAGTCGAAAGCTGAAGACCAATACGGTGACCGTTAGCGGGAGCTTCCGGGAGAACGCCCAGCCCTTCAGGGGGCATGCGACGGTGCATAACCCGTCGGCCTTTGCGGGAACGGTCCTGCGGGAGGTCTTTGGGCGAGCGGGGGTTGTCGTCACGGGCCGCGTGGTGCTGGCGGACGCTGCGGTGGATGTGGAGAATTTGTCGCTGCTGGAGCAGCACACGTCGCCGCTGATTCTGTCGCTTCACGTGATGAATAAGCGGAGCCAGAATTTCTACGCGGAGCAGATCCTCAAGACGATCGGCCACGCATCCAACGAGCAGGGTTCATTTGCAACCGGGACCCGAGCGGTCCGTGAGTTCTTACGCAAGAAAGCGAGGCTGAGCGCCGGGTTCGAAATGGCCGACGGATCAGGTCTTTCGCGCACCAGCCGATTCTCCGCCGGCGACGTGGTGGACTTGCTCCACTACATGCACCGCTCGGCCCATGCGGCCGCCTTCAAGGCGTCCCTGGCGATTCCAGGAACCGATTGGACCTTGCGCAAGCGGCTGAAAGATCCGGCCTGCGTCCAGCGGGTGCGGGCGAAAACGGGCACACTCAACGGGGTGTCCGCCCTTTCCGGGTACGCCACCGGGTCGGACGGAACGCAGTTTGTTTTTTCCATCGTCATGAACGGATACAAGGGATCAACTGCGCAGATGCGGCAGATTCAGGATCGGATCGTCAAGCTGTTGGTGGGCTACGAAGCAGCAGCCCCCTAATCAAGTGAGACAGTCACTTCATCACCGCGACGGATTGCGAGAGCCTTCGCCGCGTTCCCATTGCACACCGCGATCTCCAGCAGCCCGAAGCTTCCCACGATTCCGAGTCCGGTTCCCGGCTGAGTCGATGCATAAGAAGTATGGATACCGTGAACCGTATGGGAGCCGACCGTAAAGATTACGGAGTCGGGTCCGGCGGTACCGAGAAAATCTTTAAGCAGGTCTTGATTGATATTGGTCACGGCGTTGCCGAAGGTGTCAATGTACATTACGCAACCGCGAACGTTTTTTTCGTCAAGAACCGGTGCGGAGCCGCTGAGCGCCTGGAGGCTCGTTGTCGTCGCGCCCAATTGATTCGGCTGGATCCCGCTTGCCAGATGGGCGGCAACGGGGGCGAACAAATCCCGACCGTGAAAGGTGTTGCTCACTGACTCAAGGAAGAACTCCCGGCGCGTCACCTCGAAGAGTCGGCGACCAGGCAACGCATCGGCCAGGGCTTAGCAGCCCGTTGTCGGGAGCCAAGAAGGTGTAGTCCGCGGCCTGTAGACACAGGACGCGGCGGGTGTTGCCGACGCCTGGATCGATGACGCAGACGAAGATCGTGCCAGAAGGAAAGTAGCGGAACGAACCGGCCAGGACAATGGCGGCCTGGGTCACATCTTGGGGCCCGACGCCGTGGGTCAGGTCGATGACGCTTGTTTCCGGCGATTACGCCGCGCATCATTCCGACGAAAGGGTCGGTCGTTCCGAAATCGGTCAACAGGACGATGTTCGGTTGGGTGTTCATTCTTTTACGTCCGGTTGTTTGCTCTCGGGTAGCAAGAGTCTTGACAGTACTGTACGGCTCTGCTATTTTGAACCGTTTGCAAAAACGATACATTTTCTGAGAACCTATGTCTACAACACGCGTACGATTCGCACCATCCCCGACAGGCGAAATGCATATTGGCAACGCGCGAACCGCGCTGTACAACTGGATGTTCGCGCGACACGAGGGCGGCGCCTTCATCCTTCGGATCGAGGATACCGATCGCGCGCGCCACGACGAGGCCGCGGTGCAGGTCGTGGTTGACAGTCTCCAGTGGCTGGGAATGGATTGGGACGAGGGCCCGTTTTTCCAGTCCGAGCGGTTGGCACTCTACAACGAAAAGGTCGAAGCGCTTCTGGCTGAGGACAAGGCTTACGTAGACGAGGATCCGGAACGGGGCGCCTGCGTCCGACTGCGCGTACCGCCGGGCATTTCGCACTTCGACGACATCGTCCTGGGCTCCACTCGGGTAGATCGTGCAGAGATTAACGATTTTGTCATCCGTAAGGCCGACGGATTTCCAGCCTACAATTTCGCGTGTGTCGTGGATGACGTCGACATGAAAATCTCACACGTCATCCGGGGCGTGGGTCACACCAAGAACACTCACACGCAACTGGTCGTCTACGAGGCCCTGGGCGCCCCAATCCCGCGGTTTGCACATATGCCCCTGATCCTGGGCACCGATGGGAAGCCGTACTCAAAACGTCACGGCTCCGTATCCGTGCTGGATTTTAGCAAGGAAGGCTATCTACGTCAGGGGCTGGCCAACTTCATTGCCTTGCTTGGCTGGGCGCCGGGCAACGACGAAGAGATCCTCCCGATGGAAGAGATGATCCGCCGGTTCGACCTTTCGGACATCAAGAAGTCCGATGCTCAACTCAATCCGGAGAAACTGGACTGGATGAACGGCAAGTACATCCGGAGCCTGAGTGTGCCGGAGCTGATCGAAGAACTTACGCCGTTCCTATCGGAAGCGGGCTATGCCGTGGATCGCTATCCGCAAGCGTGGCTCGAGCAGGTGGTTGCTCTGTATCAAGAGAACCTGAAACGTCTTGCAGAGTTCCCCGACAAAGCTGTATACTTTCTGACGGAAGGCGTCGTTTACGAGGAAAAGGCCGTCAAGAAGGTTCTCCAGAAGGAAGGCACGAAAGCCCTGCTGGAAAAAATCGTTGCCGCTTTGGAGAATACAAGCGAATTTACGCACGCGACATTGGAAGCGTTGCTGGGAAAAATAGCCGAGACAGAGTCGATCGGTTTTGGTAAGATCGCCCAGCCGATCCGGGTTGCAATCACGGGAGGCACCGTGAGTCCCGGAATCTACGACACGATGCTGGTTTTGGGGCGCGAAGTGGTGCTAGAACGGCTGAAGAAAGCCATCGCGATGACAACAGAAATAAACGGAACAAGTTGAAGAGGAACGCATGAAGATTTTCCTAGCCGGTATTGTCCAAGGTTCAAAAACTGAAAATCAAAAGCACGATCAAGGCTACCGCGAGCGGATCAAGAAAGCCTTGACCGAAAACTTGGCCGGTTGTGAAGTCTATTGCCCGATTGAAAGTCACCCAAACTCCCTAGACTACGAGGCCCGCGAAGGCCGTACCACATTCTTCGAGCACACGGCCATGGCGGCGGACGCCGATTGCGTTGTCGCCTATTGTCCTGAGGCTTCAATGGGGACGGCGGTCGAGATGTGGGAAGCGTACAACAACGGGCACCCCGTCCTCGCCATTTCACCCATGGGCAGCAATTGGACCGTCAAATTCCTCGCCGACAAAGTATTTGCCACACTCGAAGAATTCGAAGCCTTCGCCGCCACCGATGACTTGCGTGAGCTGATCGGGGCCGAAGAGGAATTCGAAGAAGAAGAGGAAGAATACGAGGACGAAGAAGAGGTGGAGGCCGACAAAACCGACGAGAAAGAGGCCGACGACGAGGATGCAGGCGACGAGTAACCGTGCCCTTTTTGGGTGAGCTTTCGACCGCCGAGATCGACGATCTTGTCCGACGGCTCGGCGGCAAGCGGTACAATACACGCCAGATCCTCGACGCCTATCATCAGGGCGCTGGAGCCTTTCAGGACGTAACCCCGCTTCCAGTTACGCTGCGATCCGTCTTGGCCGACCAAGTAACCTTTACCTCCCTCGAACATGTTCGCACCGCCGGTTCTCCCACAGAGGCCCAGAAATTCCTTTTCCGTCTTCACGACCGCCGCTCCGTGGAATCGGTTCTGATTTACGAAGCGCCAAGAATCACTGCCTGCCTTTCCACCCAGGTCGGCTGTCCGGCCGAATGCGTCTTTTGTGCCAGCGGTCTGGGGGGCCTCGTGCGCAACCTGTCTCCGGCCGAAATTCTGGACCAGTTCCTGCACCTGAAAAGGACCCTCCCGAAGGGACAGAAGATTACGAATGTGGTGATCATGGGAATGGGGGAACCATTTCTCAATTATGCCAACACCCTCTCGGCACTCCGTCGCCTCAACGCCGCCGATGGGTGCGGGGTGGCGGCGCGACGAATTACCGTTTCTACCGTTGGGATCCCGAAGCGGATCGAGGACTTCGCCGCCGAGGGGCTTCAGGTAAATCTAGCGATCTCCCTGCACGCCCCCAATGACGAAATCCGCAAGCGGGTTGTGCCGCTTAACCGCGATCGCGGGATAGGACCGATCCTGACGGCGGCCCGAAAATATTTTGAAATTACGGGTCGAGAGGTTACCTTTGAATACGTCCTGCTGGACGGGATCAATGACGCGGCGGCCGCGGCTGAAGAGCTGGCCAATCGGCTTAAGGGCATCCGGTGTTCGGTCAACCTCATTCCGTTCAATCCGGTGGAAGGCCTGGCGTACGCCGAGCCACCAGCGGAGCGGTGCAGGCGATTCGAGCAGATTCTTCTCGCTCGCGGGGTGACCGCCACGATTCGCAAGCGGAAGGGCTCGCGGGACGCCGCCGCCTGCGGCCAGCTTCGGCTAATAGAAAAGAGTGCTCAATAAAAGAGGAAAGAAAGGGGGACTGTTATGATCCGATCCGCGCGTCATTTCGTTGTCCTGGCGCTTGTACTCCTGGTGTTCACGGGTTGTCGGGCCTCCGAGGTCAATACTCCCGAGACCGCTGCTCCCGACCTTGGCTCGTCCAAGGAGCCGTTTAGCATCGTGGTCCTGCCGGACACCCAGTACTACACGCAACTACAGCCGGAGATTTTCGACCAACAAGTGCAATGGATCCTGGACAACGTGGCCGAGCGCAAGATCGCCTTCGTCATGCACGAGGGGGATATTACCAACCGGAATTGGGAATGGGAATGGTTCATCGTCCACAAGATTATGAGTCCACTCGACGGTGTGGTTCCGTACTCGGTGGTCTGTGGAAACCATGACATGGGCACCAGAGGCTCCGCCGACTCTCGGGAGACCAACGGATTTAACAAATTCTTTGGCGTGGACCGGTTTAAGGACAAGCCCTGGTACGGTGGGCATATGGGCGACAAGAATGACAACAATTACGGCTATTTCACTGCCGGTGGGATGGACTTCCTTGTCTTGAGCCTGGAGTTCGGCCCTCGCGATGAGACGCTGGCATGGGCCAACGAGGTGGTGAGCGAGCATCCGGACCGTCGGGTGATCGTGGTTACCCATAGCTACTTGTCCAACGACAGCACGCGTACCACCGCCGGCACAAAGTGGGGGCTGGAGAAGTACAAAAGCATTAAGGGGAACAACGGGGACCAGATGTGGGACAAATTTGTCAAGAAGCACAAGAACATCTTTCTCGTTCTGTGTGGCCATGTTCACAGCCCGGGTACCGGTCGGCACATCGGCATCGGCGATCATGGGAACACGGTTCACGAAGTCTTGGGAAATTATCAGAAACAAAAGAACTTTGGGAACGGCTGGTTACGGATCATGAAGTTTATTCCGTCCGAAAACCGGATTGAGGTAAAGACCTACTCGCCGCTGCTGAATAAGTACAGGCTCGACAAGAAGGGCCAACGAGATCCAGAGAGTATGTTTGATCTGAAGTACATCATGGCCGGCGAGCCAGTCAAGTAAGGATGTAGGGCAACTTCTTGGTAAGCGTAACCGACTTTGGCCCGACGCGGCAGGCGTAAGGCAGAATTTCCAGTCCTTTATCGGCGGCCCGACGCAGTAGCTTGCCGTAGTCCGGGTCGATGTCATCGGCGGGGCAGAATTTGGTGCAGTCGCTGCGGTGCACCAGGTAGAGCATCACTCCTCGATGGCCGGCGCGGATCATGGAAACAAGCTCCTCCAAGTGCTTTTGTCCCCTTGTGGTGACGGCATCCGGGAAGCGGGCGATTCCGTCTTCGGCCAGGGTCGTGTTCTTGACCTCCACGTAGCACAGGCCGTCGGGGCCTTCCAGGAGGATGTCGATCCGGCTGTTCTTACCGTACTTCACCTCTCGCTTAAGCGTCGGATATCCAGCGAGTTCCGCCACCGAGCCCGCTGCAATCGCCTCCGCGGCGATGCCATTGGCCCGCCCGGTATTCACGCCGACCCAGGCGCGGCCCACCCGGATCAACTCCAATGTGTACTTCAGCTTCCGGGCGGGATTATTGCTGGGCGAAACGTAGACTCGGCTCCCGGGTGTGCTGACGCCTCGCATGCTGCCGGTATTGGGGCAATGACTGGTGACGACAGTTCCATCTTCCAACGCCACATCGGCGAAGAACCGCTTGTATCGCTTGACCATCGTGCCTGGAATCAGTTCTGAAGTGAATTTCATCGGGTCTCCTCATCCCCAGGGTTCGCGGGAGGGTACCAGATGCGCGGCGGGATGGCAAGATCGAGTCCGTTGCGCGGCCGGGCTCAATGGGGTACACTGGTTTGAACCGCTAGGATCCAGATGGAGACCCATTATGAGATTGTTCGTTCTTGGAATCGTCCTGTTGTCCACACTCCTGACCTCTCCCGCTTGTACAACAGCCGAGGCTCCGAGCGACGTTTCGGTTCAGCCGGCAAAGTCGCCGGAACCGGTAGTTGCTTCAAAGCCCCTGGCGCTGGAGACCGTGACTGCCAAATACCTAGCGATGGAAGACACGAAAATCGACTTGATCGAAGCCTCCCTGGATGTTTCGGAGTTGGCATTTGGCCCCGTCGACCGAGCGAAGGTGTACCAATGGCTCGACGAATCGGGCAAAAAGATCAAGGCGCGCGTGGTGACCACGACCGACGCCCAGTCTACTCTGGAAGCCTTCAAGCAGGTCTTCTACAAGGAGCTGGGCTTGGCTGCTACAGGAGACCTGCAGGACGTGGAGCATTCGTTTATCAATAAGATCGTCGAGGACAAGATCGGGCAATGTGTGGGCATGTCCACGACCTATATTGCATTGGGTGAACGAGCGGGATTGGACTTTCGTCCGATCACCGCGCCCAAGCATGTGTTTGTTCGCTACCACAAAGGCGATCTCAAATGGAACGTCGAGACGCTGGACAAAGGCAACATCTATTCGGACCGAATGGTGACCCGAAGGGCCAAGGCCCTGTTCCGCCAAGTGCCCTCGAAGATGCACTTCCGAGAGGCCACCCGAAAGGAAATGGTTGCGATGATGGTCAACGCTCTGGCCGTCATGCGGGCGCGAGCGGGCGAAATCAAACCTGCCATCGAGGCGATCGAGGCCTCCATCCGCCTGGCCCCGGACTTGGAGGCGCACTACGCGAACCTGGGCGTGCTGTACCGCCTGATGGGAAAGTACGAAGAGTCGATCAAAATGAGCCGCAAGGCTATTGAAAAGGCAGAGAACCTGGACTCGGCACACCTGGAAATCGCCGCAGTCCATTTTATTCAAGACCGGTTCGATAAGGCTTTGCCCGAGGTTCAGGCCTATGCGGAGCAGGCTGCGATCCTGCCGGCCGAACCGGAGGTGACTGGCTATCTGGTCAACGTACGCGAATACGCCCGTGCCGGAAAACCGGAGGAAGAAGAGACACTTAAAAAGGCTGAGGCGTTTGTCCAAAAGATTTCCGGGGTCATCGCAGCGGTGAAACGGGCCAAGCTCCAGGCATTCGTCCAACGAGAGAAGGCCCTGCTCGGAATGATTCCTGCGGGCGACACGAAGGCATTAATTGCTCGCCTGGAAGGCCTCTGTCCTAACGAACAAGAACAGACGATCTACGCAGTGGCGCGAGCCTTGACCAGCCGTCGGAGCCTGACAATCCCTTATCGCTTTAGTTATGTCTTCCAGCGAAACGGCCAGAGAATCCTCCTGCGCAAACGATCACGAGCGGAGGCCAAGAAGTTGGCCGCTCCCATCGAAGTCCGCAATGTCAACGAAATCCGTAACCGGATGCGCGCGCTGATCTCCAACATTCCGGCTAACGTGGTCGAACGTTATGTTCAGACGCTCACGCAAAAGTCCAATGGGCGCGTTCAATCCGGCCCGGTGATCTTTCAACGCACGGGGGATCACGTTTACATTACACTCGCCGCGGAGGGCCCCCGCCCGTTCATTGACGCTGAATCCGTTTGGACAGTCCCCAAGGGGGTGCCCAGCGCATTCCGAGTCCCGCTTCATTCAGAATCACTCCACGAAGCCGTCCTCGCCGATGCACGGGACACGCTTCGAGCCCGCTGCGCCAAATTCCTGCAGGTGGACAAGGACGAGCTTCCCGACCCGCTTCCGATCACGTCATCGACCATCCGGCTCTACACGAGAGTGCTAAAAAATGAAAAGGCGTTAAAGCAGATCAGAGTGCAAACAGACGCTGTCCTCGCAAGTGTCCGAACGTTCCTTCAGGATCCCCGCGCACAAGGCGCCAAGATCCCCATCGACCGAGCAGATGCCTTGGAGAAATTCATGGCCTGGACCGAGCCCTCGCAAAATAACATCGAACCTGCGCTGTTGCTGGCCCAGGATGCGGGATGGTCCATCCGAGCGGAGATCATGCTCGACCGCGGCGGGCAGTCGGTCCCGGTGTTGATAGATACCATCCTGAAGATTGCGCCCGAGCAAGAAATTCGCTTTTCTAGTCAAGGCTCATCGACGCCGCAGAAAATCGAGACCGAGGTCCGGCCCCATTTTGTCCTGCAACGAGAGACTCTACCTTACCGTGACGCGGCGACCGCTTACTACCTGATCCGGTTGTCCCTAACGCCTGCGACGCAGGCGAATATCCGACGAGAGGTCCAAGCGCTTTCTCCCGATTCGCCGACCTTCCTGTTCGTGCAGATCGGTCAACGGCACAATGAATACAACCAAAAACTGTCCGCCCACCTGGCCATCAGCTGGCTGAAGAGCCATACCAAGCAAGAAAAGGTCGGTATTGCCGAGGCAGATCTTCATGGGAAAATAACGACCGTGAAAAGCAATTTCAACAAGCATGCCCAAGCGCTGGAGCCTACCGCGTTGATCGCGCAGTATGAGAAAGCGCCTCATGACTTGTTCATTGCGGGCGAAGGCGTGTAATGCACACCGCGGCAACCGGTGCTGCCCCGTCTGTGGCGAGCTGTTCGTTCCGGAAGTAAAAGTCTGTCCCCACTGCGACGTGTCTCTCGTGAATCGCGCCCGGACAGAGGCCACAGCTCTGGATAGAAAAGAAGGGGTTTCCTGCCGATCCCGCCTCGTGCCAATCTTCATCGGGCCAGCGCTCTATGCCAACCGGTACCAAACCATCCTTCAAAGTCTTGGCGTGTCCTGCTTTCTGGATACTGAGAACAAGTCAATGCTGCGTTTGTTCAAGTGGCTTCCTCACCCGGCCCGGCTTCTCGTGGCGGCTCCCTATTTGGACCGCGCCCGCGCCATTCTCCGCGGCGAGTAACAACCGCTCCGCCGTTGGGATTCTCTTGACCCTCCGCGGGGGCGGCAGTAGAATCAACCTATGTCGGATAATGGAATTCGGGAACACCAACGTTGGAGGACCTCAATGCGCGATTATTTCCCCGATGTACCCAAGTATTTCTCGCCGGCAACCGGATTCGATACGCCGTTGACGGCTGTTCGCGCGCACGGTTGCGAGGTGGAATGCCATGACGGAAACACCTATTTAGACTTCACCTCAGGCGTGGCGGTCCTCAATGTCGGCCACACGCCGCCGCGCGTCGTGGAGGCGATTCGCAAACAGACCGAATTGTTTCTGCACTCCGGAGACATTTTTGTCAACGAGCCTTATATCAAGCTGGCTCGGAAGCTCAAGTCCATTGTTCCCGTCAAGAACGCAAAATTCTTTTTCTCCAACTCCGGCACCGAGGCGGTGGAGGGTTGTTTGAAGGTCGCGCGCAAGGTTTCCGGCCGGCCCGCGCTCGTCTGCTTCCGTGGGGCTTTCCACGGTCGGACCTTTGGGTCTGCAACGGTCACGTCTTCTAACTCCAAATACCGCGAAGGCTACCACCCGTTCGTGGGTTCGGTCTACCGCGCACGCTATCCGTACACCTATCGCTGGCCCCATGCCAAGAACGAGGACCATTGCGCCGAAATGGCCCTGACGGACCTGAAGCAACTGTTTGAATACGAGGTCAGGCCAAACGAAGTCGCCGCCATCCTTATCGAGGCTATGCAGGGGGAGGCGGGATACATCCCTGCCCCGAAGAAATTTCTCCAGGGTCTCAGAAAAATCTGCGACCAGCACGGGATCTTTCTGATCGTCGACGAAGTACAGACCGGGATGGGCCGAACCGGCCACTGGTTCGCCTCCCAACACTATGGTATCACGCCCGATCTGATCTCCATCGGGAAGGGGATCGCCAGCGGGATGCCCATTTCGGCGGTTTGCGGGACTGACAATATCATGTCTCGCTGGGTCGCCGGCTCCCACGGCACCACG
>JAJDCN010000171.1 GCA_029260815.1 Planctomycetota bacterium | reverse complement strand
TGATTCCATGGCCGAGATGAAACGAAACTACGACGGTTACAAGAAGCAGATCGCTCAGATGTAGTCATTGTCATCCACGAGGAGGTTGTCTCATGGCGACGGATGCCAGGGAGAAAGCGAATCGGCAGATGCGCGGAATGCTCCAGGATATGCGCCCGAGCAATCCGTGGCTCTGGGTGGCCGCTGCCGAAGGTTCCGTTATGTTAACGGTCGTGTTTCGCAAAGATGTCACGAATGTGGTTCCTTTCGCAGTGATTATGACTGTCGTTACTTTCTTTATATTTGGTTTGATGAGCCAGGTTGGAAGGGGAGCTCCGGAGCCTGCGACCCATTGGCGAAGATCAAACCGGTTTTTGTGGGGTTGCCTGATTATCGGAATAAATACCGTGCTGCATCTTGTTTAGAGGATTCTTTTGCAGGCGGTCTTGAGCATAGAATAGGACCGACAAATGTCCGACGAGACGAAAAGATCAAAGATCGAAGTAATAAAAGAAGAAAGCAACTACCTGCGGGGCACCCTTGGCGAGGCGTTGGCTGCAGACAGCACGCATTTTTCCGAGGCGGACGTGCAGTTGCTGAAATTCCACGGGACCTACGAGCAGGACGATCGGGACGCGCGCAAGGCCTTGGGTGCGCAGGGCAAGGAGCGGGCCTACGCCTTCATGGTCCGGATGCGGATTCCCGGCGGGGTGGTTGGGCGCAACGAATTGTTGACCGCCCTGGATCTGTGCGACCGCTACGGCAACGGCACGGTGCGGATCACCACTCGGCAAGGTTTCCAACTCCACGGAGTGTTTAAAAAAGATCTGAAGCAATCCATCCGAGCCATCAACGAGACGCTGTTAACGACTCTGGGGGCCTGCGGCGACGTGGAACGTAACGTGATGTGCTGCCCGGCCCCGATCGACGACGTCGCGCATCGGGTCGCCCTGGACGCCGCTTGTGCGATCGCCGCCCGCTTCGCGCCGCGTTCCGGAGCTTACCACGAGATCTGGCTCGACGGCGAAAAGATCAAGCTGGATTCGGGGGCGACCGAAGAAGAGCCGATCTACGGAAAAACTTATCTGCCGCGCAAGTTCAAGACCGGCGTGGCTGTGCCGGGGGACAACTGCATCGACGTGTACACCAATGACCTGGGGTTCATCCCTGTTTTGGAAGATGCAACGCTGGTGGGCTACAACGTGTTGGTCGGTGGTGGTCAGGGGATGACCACGGCCAACCCAAATACGTTTCCGCGGCTGGCCGATCCCTTGGGCTTTTGCCCGGCCGCCGACCTGGTGCCCGTAGCTGAGGCGGTGGTGACCGCGCAGCGCGATCTGGGAAACCGCACCAAACGACATCACGCGCGATTGAAATACCTGATCCACGATCGCGGCATCGACTGGTTCCGCTCGGAAGTGGAGCAGCGATACGGCAAGGCATTCGAGCCATTCCGTGAAGTAGAGTGGAACGATCCGCAGGATCATCTGGGCTGGCACGAACAAGGCGGAGGCCTTCGGTTTTTCGGTGTCTTCATCGAAAACGGCCGCATTCAAGACGTTGGGACATACCGGCTCAAGTCGGCGCTGCGGCAGATTGCGGAGGAGGTCGAGGTCACATTCCGAAACACACCGCAGCAGAACCTGTTGATCTGCGACGTTTCCGAGAGCGACCGCGCCAGGATCGATGCAATCCTGGCCGAGCACGGCGTTCGGGGTATCGAGCAGATTTCCGTGGCCCGTCGCAACGCCATGGCCTGCCCTGCCTTGCCGACCTGCGGGCTGGCCCTGACGGAGGCGGAGCGAGCGCTTCCGGACCTTATTGATGAATTGGAGCGAGAGCTGGCGGCCCTGGGCCTGGCGGAAGAAGTCTTCTCGATTCGGATGACCGGTTGCCCCAACGGTTGCGCGCGGCCCTACAACGGCGAGTTGGCCTTCGTCGGCCGCGTACCTGGAAAAATTGATGTCTATGTAGGAGCCGACAAGCAGGGCACGCGGCTGAACGAGATATTGATCGAGAAAGTACCGATGGAGAAACTCGTCTCGACACTCGTACCGATTTTTCGTTGTTTTGTCGGGGAACGTAACACGGGCGAAGGGTTCGGGGACTTCTGTCACCGTGTGGGTCTGGAACGGCTCCGAGCGGTGTGGGTCTAAAATAAAGTGGCGGACTGACAGGCACTAGCTCCTATCAGCCCGCCGATTCAACCTTTGGTTGATCTCACCACGTACTACTCGTTGGCTAAAACGCGCCGCCAGGACACGATTGCCGGCTTTTTCAGGGCGGTGCCAAGCATAGCTCGGGCCGCATTGAGCGTCTGCTCGCTGTACCAGATATCAATGTTTCCACGGATATCCAGATCGTCTGCGAGAGAAGTGTCGGACGGGACTCCGATCAAAACGGAGCCGTAAATGTTGGTATTCCCGGCCGCCGAGAGGTTTCCAAATTTCATGTTTCCACGACCGGTGACGATGATAAGACCTTCGAATGTGAAGTTACCTTTGATTTCCAGATCTCCATCGATGACTAAAACACCACTACCGAAACTGCTTCCACTGATCGAAAGCTGGTCGCCGATAACGGTGACTTGGGGGTTGGCAGAGGTTCCGAATTGAGCGTTATCAATCTTGTTCGTTTCTTGTGGATAGTACTTGTCCGCGATTGAACGGAACCGCTCCGCGGCTTTAAAAATTTCATCGAGCGTCATCGTGCTGGTTGTGGATACGTTCACAACACTTGGATCTCCGCCGTCGCCGACGACATTATCGGGGAACTTCAAGGCAGACTGGATGTCAGAGACTGACGAGTCGTCGAAGACTGCGATTCCGGGCATGTTCGTGCCCGTGCCGGCTGTGCCGTCCGGATTGGTGTCATTTCCAGAGATTGTCATGGCGTTTCCACTGAAATTCACCGCGGTCCCATCAACACCGGGCTCATTGACAAGCGTGATGGCCCCTGGGGTGTCTGGAAATTCAAAAAGAGTTGCCGAAACCTGGACGGTCCGGTTGATGCCATGGTAAATGCCGGTGGAGTTGATATCGTAGGACCCGTCTCCGAAATCCACGATCGTGGTGGCATAAGTGCCGCCACCCAAGCCGTCGTTGGCGATGCCATCGCTCTCTTCGGGCTCGTCGATGGTCCCGTCGAAGTTGTTGTCGATGCCGTCGCCTTCCCAGGAAATCTCCGTCAGTGCGATGTCGATACCGGCCTCGGCCAACTGGACCGCCTTTTCCCCGCGCACACTGTTTTGCTGATGGCGACTGGTCGCCAGCGACTGCTTGAGCATCGCCGTACTGAGCAGGGCGATGAACAGGACGGTCATGATCGCAGCGATCATGACGACCCCTTTTTCTTTCTTTAGAGACTGCATAGGTATTGCCTTTCAGAGATTTATCTATTTGTAATAAGCACTTTGTTCGTGAACGACTGCGTAATGGATCGCCGCTCGATCTACTTTGAAACTTCGCCTTGCAGCCAGAGACTGCTTAAGGTGGTGGACTGACAGGCACTAGTTGCTGTCAGTCCACCGATTCGACCTTTGGTTTCTTGCTACTCGTTGGGCAGAACGCGCCGCCAAGACACGATCGCCGGCTTTTTCAGGTCGGCGCCAAGCATGGCTCGGGCCGCATTGAGCGTCTGCTCGCTGTACCAGATATCAATGTTTCCGCGGATATCCAGATCGCCCGTGAGGGAGGTGCCGGACGGGACACCAACCAGGACGGCCCCGTGAATATTGGTATTCCCGGCTGCCGAGAGGTTTCCAAACGTCATGTTTCCACGACCTGTAACGATAATTAGGCCCTCGAAATCAAAGTTGCCTCGAATTTCCAGGTCACCATCGATCACGAGAACACCGCTTCCTGAGCTTCCGCCACCGATCGTAAGTTGGTCGCCGATGACTGTGACTTGCGGGTTCCCAGGCGTGCCGAATTCAGCGTTGTTAATACGGTTGGTTTCCTGAGGATAGTACGCATCAGCAATTGAGCGGAATCGATCCGCAGCCTGGAGAAGCGCATTCAGCGTCATCGTGCTGGTCGCGGATACGTTTACAACGCTGGGGTCGCCACCGTCGCCGGCCACGTTGTCGGGGAACCGCAAGGCCGCTTGGATGTCGGAGACCGACAAGTCATCAAAGACTGCGATTCCCGGCATGGCTGTGCCTGCGCCAGCGGTGCCGTTCGGGTTGGTATCGTTTCCGTCAACCGTCATGGCGTTTCCATCGAAGTTGATCCCCGCTCCATCCACGCCGGTCTCGTTGACGAGCGTGACGGCTCCAGGGGTGTCTGGAAATGCGAAAATTGCTGCCGAGACCTGGACGGTCCTGTCGATGCCCTGGAAGAGGCCGGTGGAGGTGATATCGTAGGACCCGTCGCCGAAGTCCACGATCGTAGTGGTATAGTTTCCTCCGCCCAGACCGGCGTTGGCGATGCCGTCGCTCTCTTCGGCCTCGTCGACGGTCCCGTCGAAGTCATTATCAATGCCATCGCCATCCCAGGACAGTTCCAGCAGTGCAGCGTCGATACCGCCTTCTGCCAATTGCACCGCTTTTTCCCCGCGCACACTGTTTTGCTGATGACGACTGGTGGCCAGCGACTGCATGAGCATGGCTGTACTGAGCATGGCGATGAACATGACCGTCATGATTGAAGCGATCATGACAACGCCTTGTTCTTTTCGTGGAGACCGCATGGGTATCACCTCTCATCCATTTCTAAGAAAGACTTTGCTGGCGAACGACTGAGTAATGGATCGGCCGTTTGCGCTGTTCTTTGTAAATGTTATATCAATCGTTATGTATCCATTTTCCAGCCCGAAGCTGAGGCTGCTCACGGAGTTTGCCAATATCCGGCTGGTTCCGTTTTGACTGCGCATGAGAGTACCTTGAGCCGTGCGGCTGTAGGCAATCGGCGCGCCCCAGGTCACGTCGGCGCCATCGAAGCCGGTGCATTGATTGAACGTGACGGTGCTGGTACCGTTTACAACAGTAAAGTCGGGACAATCGACGCCGGTCTCCCGTAGCTCGCCTTCCATCCGGTCCAGGATCGCTCGCGCCCGATCGCGCAGTTCCGTGCCGACCGTGTAATCGTTGTAATTTCGTTGAGATGCCATTAAGACCTGCACAACCGATAGCATAGCTAGGGAGAAGATCGCCGCGACGACGATTACTTCGATCAGCGTGAAGGCTCGTTGTTGCCGATGCGTTCTACTCAAGGGTTATCTCCTGTCTGCCAGCAGTGAATGATACAGGACTATATTCTGTCGCCCGCCCCTGCTGACCCACTGCACCATCACGGTGACGGGAAGGACCTTGTAGGATCCGGCGACGTCGGCAAAACCGATCGTTCCATCGCCATCCATGTCCATGGGGCCGCCGAAAACGGTGGGGACCATGTATTCATACAGCGCAAAGCCATCTCCGGGCAGATCAATGGAAACCGTGGCATTTGGATCCACCTCCTGAAGACTGGGCACGCTAAAGACCATCCGACCCTTGGAGGACATCGTGTAGTCCACTCCCTCGATGTATTCTCCGTTGGAAAATTCACCGCCGGTCAGTTCCGAAGAAGAAACGGTCTGTACGGTACCGGTTGTCAGGCCGATCGTGTAGCCGTCCTCTGTCCAGGTGCCCGGATCATCGGCCGTGGTCCCGTTAAATTTCTGGAAGGTGCTGCTGAAGTTGTCCAATGCATAGGAGCGCATGGTTTCCAAGGCTTGCACCGCGGCCTCCTTGGCGAGCATTTGCTCC
>JAJDCN010000018.1 GCA_029260815.1 Planctomycetota bacterium | reverse complement strand
TCGACGCGGCGACATCTTTAGCGTAGACCGCCTGGGATCGTAATGGCCTGAGTTTGTTGGCGGCCAGGTCGATCTGAACGCGCCAGATTTTCAAGGATCAATCGGTCGCTCGAGTTGCCTGACACTTCGAGATCACGCCTTTGGCGGATGCTCGTCCATGGCAACCCACATGCGGCGAACGCGAATGAGTTGGGAGCGATTCATCCTGAGAAGCTCGATTGTCAACTCGCCCGTCTTCGTCAATCCAATTAGTTGCGTGTGCTCATCGTTCCAAGCGAAGTGCTGTTTCCAGTCGTCGCGATGCGGATGAAACAAGGGCGTTTCCACGGATTCACCGGCACGAACTTGTCGCCGCAACTCCGCGGGGATGTACACGCTCACTGACGAGCGGCCTCCGCATGCCGACTGCTGTTTCCGGGTGCCTGCAGACATCGGCCTTATGACGTGGCAACTCCGGGCCAAATCCTCAAGAAGCTCTGTCGCAAAGCCGGCATCACCAAGCGTGTGACGATGCACACTCTCAGGCACAGTTTCGCCACACATCTGCTGGAATCCGGTACGGACCTGCGTTTGATTCAACAGATGCTGGGACATTCCAATATCCAGACGACATGCCTCTATACCCATGTCTCCATTGGTCAGCAGCGTGACGCTCCCAGGCTGATGGAACTTCTGGAAGACGAGACCGTCGATGATACCGATCGAACTCCGCCGGCTGAGTCCGACGAGGAGACCGCCTGATGCAATCTGGTATGGAAGTCGCCGACGTGTTTCGCAACGGCGCGGACCGTTTCTTGAGCCGGTATGGTCACTGTCACTCACGGGAACAGCACAAAGTCATTCGGGCCATCACACGGTGCCGCACAGCGGAACTGGGCGGACAGACGCAATTCTGCCACGACTGCGGACATCAGCGAATTCAATATCATTCGTGCCGCAACCGGCAGTGCCCGAAATGTCAGGCGATGGCTCGCTACCTGGCTCGATATACTCACCGCGTGGCAATATCAGATCGCCGAATCCTGGAACTCAGGGATGGTCGTGTTCGATTCCAATACAGGGATTATGCGGACGGCCAGAAGAGCAAATCGATGATGATCTCCACTTGCGAATTCATCCGCCGCTTTCTGATGCATACGCTTCCGTCACGCTTTGTCAGAATCCGCTATTCCGGCTTTCTGGCCAACCGCTTCCGAAAACAGCGCCTTGACGAATGTCGATCTCTCCTTGGTGTTCTCCCCGCAGTGCCAGCTTCAGTGGACGACCCCCAAACATCGATCGCCGACGACGATCAGCTGGAAGCGGCTTCGAAGTGTCCAAAATGTGGCAGCAGACATATCCTGACAACAGAACTACCTTCGCCGCACGTCCTTCGACCGCCGCACTTTCTGGCAGCTCGTCGGAAAATACCAACCTCCGGACGATCACCACCTTCCTGATGCCATTCCAACTCGCACAATTTCAAACACATGACAGCCGTCTGCGCTGCGGGTGCGCGCTGGCTCCAACATCGAACACTCTGCCGAAGCGCCGACACCTCCTTCCGGTGCGCCATCCACATCAATTCAGTGACAAACTGGCCATCGGGGCAACGTCAGACTGCTTCCTGAATGTTAATTTCTCACAGCACCAACGCGCCGCAACCACGTTCAGTGCATTCAACGCCCAATAGCTTGCGGTTAAGCTCATCGCACGTTTATCTGCAGTGCCGACAACGTTTTCTCTGAGATTCCGTCTGCACACACGGCACCGCCGATAAACTACTTAACGTTTGATGAGGCGCTTGTTTGACGGCATCGATCGGTCTGTGCCGTCGCCTCGGTGGGGACCCCCGCATCTATCTGCCTCAGGTCACGCCGGAATTGCTCGACGGAATGAACCGGTCATCCGAATACGGTCTTCGAGTCGGGCGGACCAGGATGCCAAAGGGTCTGGAGCCTGCCGCGGGATCAACTTAGCGTCGATTGAGTGAGTGAATGCGATTATTTCGCTGAGCCTTTATGCAGCTCTCTGGACCTTCTTCTGTTGACGGCGAGTAAACCGGCGCCGACGCCCATCATCAAGAAAAAAGAAGACGGTTCAGGAACAGAAGAAGTACCAAACGTCAGCGGCTCGGAGATCGCGTAAAGCGAATTCAAGTCAACCTCTTGCCGTGAGACATTGCTAAAAATCCAATCTCTGCCTTGCGTTTGATTATTGCCACCCAAGTTCCCCGCCGTGATGCCCGCTCGAACTCGATCATCAAGTTGACTATGACGGGTTGTGCCAACCACGCCTCCGACTCGATGATCTACGCCAGTATTTTGGGCGGGGACATATGTATTATTTCCAATTCCTCCAGCTGTTGATCCCGTCCAAACCAAAGTTCTTGTTCGCAAGTCTCCAAATTCATCAACATTTATTGACCGGTTTAGAGCGCCATCAAACAAGTCGCTATTGTCGTTTGCAATCAGCTGCCCGTCGAGCCGGAAGATTTTTCCTTGAACGCCGATATGGTTGACGGCATCGACGGGCGA
>JAJDCN010000170.1 GCA_029260815.1 Planctomycetota bacterium | reverse complement strand
GTGGATATTGTCTACCTGGGCAACTCTCGTGTTTCAGTGGGCATCCAGCCGGAGGCCGTCTCGAAGGTCTTAGCCGACCGTGGGGCGGGAAAAATGACGGGATATAACTTGGCCGTCGGTGCCGTGGAGATGGGCATCGTTTACGAACTGGTCAAGAACGTGGCATTAGAAGAAACCAAGCCGCGCTGGATCGTGATCGGTCACGCGGGGCGAGAGTTGACACGCACGACAATCTCCGACCGGCCGGACACCTGGCACGTGGTAAGCGAATTCATGGACACGGACGATCTGGCCACGATTGTCGATTGCAGCGCGCCCTCGACGGAGCAGACCCTCTCCCTGTGGCTGCGCAAACATTCCCTGGTTTACCGGTACAAACACCTGATCCGCAACACGCTTACCGAAAAGATCCGAGACGTCGCACTGCCCCGCGCAAGGGCGGCCGCACCCGTGGCCCAAGTCAAGGCGCCGGCCGGACGCGGCTGGTTGCTCAAGGACGTGGACCTCCGTGTCTCCTTCGGCTGGGAGCCCATGGACGCCTTTGTCCGTCCCGAAGCCATCGAGAAAGCGCAGAGCAAGGCAGAGGACTATTCGAGAATGCTCGGCGATTCCGGCGATGTCGATTTGACACACACCTACCTGGCGAGGATCCTCGCGCTCGCCGGCGAGCACAATGTCCGGGTGGCATTTGTGGAGATGCCCGGAACTTCGACATTCCGAGCACAAGCCGCGGACAGCGTCGTCTATCAAGCCTATCGCAAACGCTTGCGCGCTTACGCGGAGTCCCACGGTGCGGCGTGGATCGAAATCGAAGTCGATTCCTGGCTGCGCGACGATGATCTGCCGGATCGGCTGCATCTGTCTCCGGAGGCCGCAGCGGAATTTTCCCGGCGGCTGGGTAAGCGTTTGAGCGACTGGGTTCGCTAGACCTCCTTTTTGGTTGCTATTCACGGCTTCTGGCCTCTATAATCCTGAAAACCCAACCGGAACCCGGGCATGAATCTGAAACCCAAGCGCTGCTATTATTACGTTCGCGACGTGTGCGCCTCCCGATGTGCCTATTGCAATATCTGGGAGAACCGCGACGATGGGTCCCTCACGCCGTTGGAAGAGGTAAAGCGCCACATCGACGAGTTGGCCGAAATCGGCGTGGGGTTGATCGACTTCACCGGCGGCGAACCGCTGCTGCGCAAGGAACTGCCGGAGATCTTGGCCTATGCCAAGGCCCGCGGGTTCTCCACGATCCAAACCACCGATGGAACCCTGTACCGCCGTCGGGCTGAAGAGCTGGTGGGGCGGATCGACTTCCTGCACTTCTCTCTGGACACCGTGGACCGGGAGGTCTACCGCAAGCGTCGCGGCGTGGACCGGCTGCCGGAGGTGCTGGCGGCAATTGATCGCGCCCACGAACTAGGCCAGCCGTTCGATTTTCTGACCACCGTGGACAACACGAGCCTGGAGGCAGTCCCCGGCGTAATCGGCCTGGCCGAGCAGTACGGCACAAGGGTTTCTCTCAACCCGATCTTTTCTTATTTCAAGGATGAAGCGGGGCTTTCGGCGAGCGCCTTTGATCGACTGGAGGAATGGTCCCGTCGACCCAGCGTATATCTCAACACGGACCAGTTGGCGCTGATCCGCTCCGGCGGCAACCGGGTTGCGGAGCCGACTTGTGGAGCCATGACCCAGAACATCGTGATCTCCCAGGACGGGTATTTGTTGCTTCCGTGCTATCATCAAACGGAGGAGAGGGTCAAAATCGGACCCGACGGGATCCGCGCCGCCATGGCGCGGACCGAACAGATCGCGCATTTGGAAGGGCGCTACGATTTTTGCGAAGGCTGTACCATCAATTGTTATATGAAAACGGCTCGCCTGCGCACCGAGGAGCTCGCCACGGGCTTCGCGGATCCGGCGTGACCGGGAGACGATAGAATGATTCGAGTGCGATACATCGGCTGGGTCGGCCGCCAGAGCACCGGCGACGACGCGTGTGCCGAGGCGGTGCGTCATTTGATCAAGCAGCGAACCCATCAGTCCTTCGACTTTCAGGCCGCGGAGGATTTTCCCGCCGATCCACGGGCGGACCTGGCAATCTGCGGCGGGGGAACCCTCCTGGCGGCCTGGGCCGATTGGAACTGGACCCAGCGTGCCCTCAAGCAAGTAGAAGCGGGCGTGCCGCTGGTGTTGTGGGGCACGGGCATCCACGACCCGGCCTTTGGATGGGAAGGGGCCCGGCACGCGCCGGAGGGGATCGAGCAGTTACGGCAGGTGATTGAAGCGGCGCAACTTATCGGCCTGCGCAGCCCGATTTCCATCCAATACCTCCAGAATGACGGGATCGATACGAGTCGGTGCCGTGTCATCGGCGACGCGGCATTGGCGCTGGAGGACCTGGGCAACGCGGTGGACGTGGCGCAAGCGGAGCGCTTCTTCCCCATCGGCAACGAAGTGGGCCTGTGCGTCGGCCGCGCGATTGGCGGACTGTACGGCGAGGAGGAGAGCTTTGTCGGCGAATTGGTGGAACTGACCCGCAAGCTGTCGAAGTCCGAGGATCGAGTGGTTCTAATCCCCTTGTGCCGCGAAGACGTGGAGGTGGTCGCCCACATTCACGGAACCGTGGCCCAGCCGAACGTGCAGGCGTTTCGAAATATATATGACGGGGTCAGCCTCATGAACTTCCTGGCCAAGCTGCGACTGGTAATCGCGCAAAAACTTCACGCGCAGGTCCTCGCTGCGGCGGTAGGAACGCCCTTTGTGACGATCGCTTACCGGCCGGAGTGCATCGACTTCGCGCAATCGGTGGGGCAGGAGCGCTACGTGGTGAAGTCCGACGGGCCCTTCAGCGACGGGGTCCTGGAACTTGTCGGTGCGCTAGAGACCCAAGGCTCCGTGGCCTGTCGCGCGCTGGTCAGCCAGGTCTCCGGCCTGAAGTCCGCCGCGGGCGTATTTGCCGACGAAGTGGTTGCGCTAACGGGGATTGCCATTGGCTGAGCGAAACGCAGGGCACGTCACAGGCTTCATCCCGCTGACCGACTTCCACTGTCGCGACGAGGCCAATCCGTTCTCCCGGGCCGGCGGGGCTCGGCTGATCGAGCATACGCTGCGCGTCGCCGGAGGACTCGTACCGGTTCGGATCATTGCGCAAAACAACGCAATCGCCGAACAGGCCCGGTCCCATGGCCTGACCGACGTGGAGATCGATCCGTGGAACGGCGCGTCCTATTGGGCGTTCGCATCCCGTTGCGCGAGCCGAGCGGATACGGAAAACGCCATCGTATTGGGACCCATGAGTCCTCTGTTGCAACCCGAGACGGTTCAGGTGGCCCTCGAGCGGTTCGGGCAAATCGCACCGCGGCCGGTGGTTTCGATCCGCCGGTTGATCCAGGACCACCCGTTCAAGCTACGGCATCTGGACGCTGATGGGCGCTGCGTGGATTTTCTTTTCGGTTCGCTGCGCTACGAGCCCCAGGCAGGAGGAATCATCCACGGCAAGACCGGCAAGCCAATCTGCTTCCGACAGAACCTGCCGCCGGTCTACACGGCAACCAGTGGGCTTGCCATCCTCCGAACCGCCGACGCATCCGAGTTAGCCTCGATTGTCGAGGCCGGTGCCTACGAAGGGATCGACAGCCCCGATCTGCTGGAGGTCGACGGTGTGCTCGCGCTGTTGCGAGCAGAGTTGCGGATGGAATCGCGGGTTAAATTTTCAACGCATAAACCATAAAGCGCAGTTTTCCCAACTCCACGTTGGGGAGTTGGGCGAATTCCGACTTGAAGGCGCTCTTCTGCGCGTCGTTCACGGTGCACGTGTCAAAGACTTCGAACGTATCCGTTCGTAATGGCTTGCCGTCGAAGGCCGCTTCGAACTGGTGGGCCCGCCAAAGGTTGCAGCCATGGGTCGGCGCGCCGGGTTGAAGAAAGCGCAAGGGTTGGGTGAAATCCGCGTGGTCTCGTAGGTCGACCCGGTGCATGGTGTGCCCGCCTGGAGCTAGAGTGCGGGCGATCTCAGCAATCGCCCGGGCCGGGTCGGCAATGTGTTCCAGAACCGCGTTGGAAAATGAGAAGTCCACGCTCTCGTTGCGCACGGGCAGGGCGCACAGGTCGGCGGGCGCCAGTCGCAGCAAACGTTTCTGATTCAAGACGGCCCCCTGTGGATCTTGTCGCAAGATTGCTTCGGGCCAGGCCACGTGCTTATCAGTCAGTCCTTCATCTTGCAGGCAGGTCCAGAGCGCGTGGTAGAAGGGCAGTTGGTCGGAGATTTCGGGATACTGATAGTTACCCGGCTCCAGGTCAAGGGAGAGGACCCGCTTGGCGCCCAAGAGCAAAAAAATCAGATCCAAACCGATCAAATTACCCGGGCCGATGTTTAATATCGTCTTGTCGGACAGGTTAAAATCACGCCGACACATTTCACGATAATAAATCAAAAAGACCCGAACGGCCCCTTCCGGCGTGTTCCATTCCTTCGGCTCCGATGCCATGAGGTCTCCTAGCTTTTTCGTCGCTCGCGGGCCTGCTCCAAGACCGAGCGCTCGAAGGCGCGTTGCTCTTCCCGCCGGCTTTCAGAGATTCCGTTCGGCTGGATTCGATAAAAATAGAGTGTCTCGTCGAGAAACATTCCCTCTCCGACTTCTTCCAGCTTGCCGAAGAGGTCGCGATCCACGGCTGCCTGAACGGCGGGGTCCAGCCGGGCGCTGCGGTCGTAACACGCTTGGCGAAACGCTCGGAAGTGTCCGCAGGGCCAGTGGTCCAGGAGAGATCCTGTTTCCGGTGGGGGAGCGGAGTGTCCCAAGATTCCGTCGCTCCGGACGAACTGGGTCCAAACGAAGTCCTTGGTGGGGTTGCAGGAAAAGGCCGCCACGACTCGTTCCACCGCTCGGGAGAACAAGACGTCGTCGCCATCCAGGATCCCGAAAAGGGAACCGGTAGAGGTTTCCACCGCGGTCTTGAGGGCCGCACCATAGCCGGCGTGAGGCTGCCGGATCAAAGTCACGCGGGAGTCTTCGTCGGACAGAGTGGCCGCGATTTCAGCGGAGCCGTCCGTGGAGCCGTCATCGACAACGACGACCTCGATGGAGCGGTAGCTCTGATGGAGCGCGGAGCGAATGGCCGACTCTAAATAGGGTTGTACATTGTAGGCGGTAATCCCGATGGAAAAAAGCGGAGCGGATTCCTCGGTCAACTGGTAATCCTCAACAGCCCGTTTTCGTCTCGATATTTGTAGGCATTGTCCTTGTCCAATTGATCGTAAAGAGCGGTTCCGGGCAGGCCGAGCATCGGGTTGAGCCACGTGGTACCGGGTTTGATCCGTTCCAGCAGCGCCTCGGTGCTGGCGTCGTCATCCAACCCTTCGTACGGGACGCCGGTAATGCAACTGGCGACCGGGTGGATGCCGATTCGATGGCAGGCGGCGAAGGCCCACTCGATTTGTTCTACAGTAATTCCCTTCTTGTAGAAATCCAGGACCTCCTGGTTTCCGCTCTCCACGCCGAAATAGATGGCTCGACAGCCGGCTGCGTGCATTTTTTTCAGGAGTTCGTCGGTCAAGCAATCGACACGGGTCTCACAAACCCACAGCACATCCATCGATTCCGTCAGGAGCAGGTCGCAGATCGCATGCACACGGTCCTGCTTCAGAGAAAAGATGTCCTCTCGGAAATAGATACCTTGCATGCCGAAGGTTTCCACCAGGTATCGGATGTCGTCCACGATGCGACCGGGACTGAAGGAGAAGTAGCGTTTGCCTGCAATCGAACCGACGCTGCAAAAGGTGCATGGATACGGACAGCCGCGGCTGGTGTTCATCGTAAAGATCGGCTTGCGCTTGAACCACGGCACATCCACCAAATACGGCAACTCCTGAAAGTAATCGTAGGCCGGGCGGGGGAGTCCATCCAGGCCGGTGGAGCGCTTGAATTGCAAAACCCGTTCGGTGGCGGTCCCTTCGACGATTTGAACGATCGCCTCCTCGCCCTCGCCCTGGACGATATAGTCGACAAAGTCCGGGATGGCTTCGAGGCAGACGCTGGTATGGGGCCCGCCGACCATGAGGGTGCCCGACCACGCCCCCGAGTGGCGCATCTCCTCCAGGGCGGTGAGCATCCGAACTGCATTGCCGAAGCAGATGGTGGTCAGATACAGCCCGACGAAGTCCACCTCCGTTTCCAAAACGATCCGTTCGGATCCTTCGGCCGTCTCGAAAAGATAATTGTCCCGAAGCAGAACCTCGTGCCCACGATCACGCAGCGCGGAGACCAAAAAGGCAAGTCCCAGCGGATATCGTTTTTCTGAAGTGGACAAAGGCGAATCCGTCGGCGGAGCCACGGTCATTAACAGGATCCGTTTGGGATCGGCGGCTTGCTGCGCGCTGGGGCTTTGGCTGGGGTAAGGGCCGACGAATGAAGTGACGGGGAAATTGATCATGGACAACTTCCTTTATTGGACGAAGCGGAAGCGAGCAGCGCTCGAAGGGTTCTCCGGCGCGCCTCGGTCCTGCAGGGTTCGATCGTTCTGACCTTCCGATCAAAAATGCCCGGAAATCGAATCGGCGCGGGTGGCTCGATCGGACTTTTACGGCCGCAAGAATAGGCAAGGCCACCAGGAAATGCAAGGGGTTCTTTTGTGATTAAGCTCTTTTCATTTAGAATAGTCTCTATTCACTTGAAAACGTTCTCGGCGGGCTGTACCCTATTCGGCGTATACCTGCTCGCGGAGGAGCAAGCGTGTGGGATAAAAATTACACAGAAACCCTTGATGGAGTGGTTTCCAATTTGTAGACGGCTCGGTTTCGACGCCGGGGCCAAGAAGGCCGCAGGAAACCGGATCAGGCCCTCGAGGACCCCCCCTCTTTGGCCGAAAAAAGATTGGAAGGAGATCGATGGGCACCGATGCCCCCACTCAACCCGAACACTACGTCGCCCGTCTAAAGCTTGACAAGATCCCGGAGATTCTGACTGAGTCCCAAGCCCAGCGAGACGAGGAGCTTGCAGCGTACCTGGGTCTTCCGCTGGAGGAAGTGGCCGCCTGGCCGATTCTTGGGCCCGATGCTCTCCGGTTTATCGGCGACCCGGAGGCCTTTTATCGCAAGCCTCTGACCGAAGAGCGCCTCGTTGCGCAGTACCGCACCTATCCGGACCTGAACCTGGGACATCATTTGAAAACGGTGATGAACACTTCGGTCTTCGGACGAGCCTACGAGTTGTTCGACCTGCTGGAGCTGGTTGAGCCGGGTGACCGGGTGTTGGACTTCGGGTGTGGCGTCGGGACGCATACGATCATGTTTCTCCAGTCCGGCTGCGTCGTCGACCTGTTGGACGTGACGGGACCGGTATATGCTCTGGCACAACAACGGATTCAAAACCGGGGGCTTCAGGCGCACGCATACTTGGAACACGATGCGATTCTGGTGGAGGTGGCGTACGATTATATCGTTTGCACCGACGTGCTGGAGCACCTGCTGCATCCGTTCCAGGCGGTGCTCCGCTTGATCCGGGCGCTCAAGCCTGGAGGAATTCTCCACGTTCTAATGAGCGAAAAGCACGTGGAGACCTGGGGACACATCGGAGCGGCCCAGGACGACTGGAAGATCAATCGCGGGCCCGCCTATCTGGAGACGCATCTAGAGAAAATCAATGCCTACAACTTTCGGAAGCGTGATGATTAATTTTTCGGAACACGGGCCGCTTAGGCATGCCAGTTCCTGGGTAAATGGAAGAAGTTCATTTTTGAGATTCTGTGATCCTCATGGCTCGATAGATCGATTTTATTGAAAACAGCTTTGGCCGAGTGTACCCTGTCCCGGATAGATCATCGAGCAAATATTAAGGAAGAATCGAGTGGGGGAAATCAATAAGAGGGAAGTCCTTGCCTTCATCCCTGCCCGTGGCGGCTCGAAGGGATTACCCCGAAAAAACGTCCTTCCATTAGGTGGCCGACCGCTGGTCACCTACGGGGTCGAAGCCGCAAAAGCGGTGGAGACGATCGATCGTATTATCGTCTCCACCGACGACGAGGAGATTGCGGAGGCGGCAATTGAAGCCGGCGCGGAAGTGCCTTTTTTGCGTCCCGATCATCTCGGAGGCGACCACGTCCACCTGCAAGAAGTGCTGTTTCACCTGATCGACACGCTGACGGAAAATGAAGCCTACTTCCCGGACATCTACGTAACGATCTTGCCGACGTTTCCATTTATCGGTTCGGAGACAATTGATGCGGTGGTTTCGAAGTGCATCCACGGTTCCTTCTCGGCATTCAACGTAGCGCCTTGGCGATTGGATCTGAACACTCTCTTTGTGCAGGAGCGCGACAACCTGGTCCCACTGATGGAATCGGAAGGCGGTTTGATGCCAGAAGTCGATCCCGAAGGTATTTTTCTAGGTCAATCCGCAGTGTCGGCCGTCCACACGCTTCCCAAGGGCTGTCGCCCCCAGGACGATCGAAAAACTTTTGTAGACTATGTAAACCAATTAACCGCCCGGGGTGTGATCGATACCTCCCAGCAGTGTTACGTGGTAGAGGATCCAATTGCCCTGATCGATGTGGATGTTGCAGAGGACTTGGCGTTGGCACGGGCGATTCTGGCCCGCGGCTTCTGGAAACCGGTAACCCAGATGGAGGCAAGTGAAACCGATCATGGCGATTGAAAGAGAATCCGGAACCTCTCTGGATGAAATCGGGGTCGTCCACAAACAACGGTATGCGTGGGCCGCTGAGCGTGTGCGTGGCGACCGCGTTTTGGATTGCGTTTGCGGGAGCGGTTATGGATCCCTCATCTTATGCAGCCACGGTGATTCCGTTCGGGTGACTGCGATAGATATTTCGTCGGAAGCCCTTGCCCATGCAAAGCGATATTTTCACTCAGATCGCATCGAGTATAAAATTGCGGACATGAGGTCCATGGATCTAGAAGGCCCTTTTGACACGATCGTTTCCATCGAGAGCCTGGAGCACACCAAAGATCCAGCCGAAGTACTGGCCCAATTTCACCACCTCCTTACGCCCGGAGGTAACCTGATCGTTTCTATACCGTCGGCTCCAACCATCGAAATCAACCCGTTTCATCTGTTTGAGATTTCCGACATGGAGGAGGGTGTGCGCTTTTTTGAATCCCACGGATTTATGGTCTTGGAAGCGGAAGAGCGAGAAGACGCGTACAAATCGCTCTTTGGTCTGTTCCATCTCGAGCCGAAATTCAAGGCGCCGGCGGATTTCGCTACGCAATGAATCCATCTGTTAGCATCATCATCGCGGCCAAAGATTCGCTACACTTCCTGCGCGAGTTCCTTCCGTTGCTGTGTCGGCAACTGTCCGAGATGGGCGCGGGCTCGGAGATTCTCGTCTTCGATGACGGAAGCTCGGACGGGACGCATGAATTCCTTGCCGCCCAGATGCCCGATGTCCGCGTCTACCGAGGTGAGCAGAACGTGGGCTACGTTCGGGCTCGAAATCGGGCTTTTGAAATGGCTACCAACGATTGCGTCGTTTCCCTGGACAGCGATATTGAGATACGCGACGGCTTCTTGACCGCGGCGCTCGAGCCCATGGACGACCCGAGGGTCTTTGCCACAGCTTGTCGTTGTCTCAACGTGACACAAGATATGCGGAACGAAACCTTGACCCGCGGTGGGTTCGAGCGCGGTTTGTTCCGAATCCGCCAGAGCGCTCTTCTGGGCGAGGTGCCCGATGCGGCGCCTGGCCCTGTCTTGTACGCACCGGGAGGGATCTCGGTCTTTCGCCGCTCGATCTTTCTTGAATTCGGCGGGTTTGACGAAACCTTTTACCCGGGCTACGGCGGCGAAGACGTGGACTTCTCCTGGCGGGCGCAAAAGCGCGGATATCGCCTGGCTTACGCGCCAGAGGCGATTGCCGTTCACCATCACCGCGGGACTATGAAACATCTGTTGGACGAGCGCGCGATTTCGAATATTTACCAGCGGAACCTGCTGCTGTTTACCTGGAAAAATCTGTCAGACCGCCGTATACTGATCCGCCATGGAGTCGGTGTGCTCCGGATGTTCCGGAGCCTCCGGCAAATAAATATCCTGTTTTCCGCACTGCGGCGGATGCCGGCGGTCCTTTCGGGCCGGCGTCGCGAGCGGCACCACTGGCGGCGGGCAGATCGAGAAATCCTACCGGGCGTGCATGCGGCGGCCTCCAAAGCCCACGCGTCGGCCCGCTGAAATAGGAATAGATGCCATGAATATTTTATTCGTTGACCCGCCCGGCATTCAAAAAGGGCCCAATGTGGGCCTGGGCTACCTGATCGGCGCCCTTAAGGCGGCCGGACACAGGACCGAAGTGCTCGATGTCAACAACCGCATCGACACAGCCGAAGATATGCTCGCCAAGGCGCGGGCTTTTGGCCCCGACTTGGTCGGCTACTCCATGAAGACCGCGACCTATTTTGCCGCGGTCCAGATCGGCAAGACCCTATCCGACGCGTTCCCGCAGATCCCCCACCTGGTGGGCGGGCCCCACGTGACGCTGGTGTACAAGGACATGCTCGCCGAGTTGCCCTGGATCACGGCAGCGGCCGTGGGGGAAGGCGAGGACGTAATCCTCGAGGCCGTTGCGGCTCTGACCGCCGGAGGCGATCTGTCCGGCATCGCCGGAATGGCTCTGCGGGATGGTCAAGGCGGTGTCCTCCTGACCGAACGAGCCTTCGAGAAAGAACTCGACGCCTTCGCCTACCCGGACTACGGCTACTACATCGCCGGGGGCAAACGGATCTCTCGGTATCCCCTGGTTACCTCCCGCGGCTGTCCCTATCTCTGCACCTACTGCTGCGTGCCCACGGTCTCAGGAAAAAAGTGGCGCCCGCGAAAACCTGAAGCCGTTATAGACGAGATTCGCCACGCAATCGACACCTACGGCGTGGAGGCCTTTGACATTATCGACGATAATTTTACGCTCAACATGCGCGTCGCCCACGATTTCTGCGACGCGTATATTGCGTCCGGCCTGACCTTGCCCTGGGAGTGTCCCAACGGGCTTCGCGCGGACCGGGTTACCCTGGAGCTAGCCCGGCACATGGAGCAAGCCCATTGCGTACAAGTAATGCTGGGCATCGAATCCGGCGCTCAGGAAGTCTTTGATATGATGCAAAAAGGCGAGACCCTGGAGGATATTCGCAGCGCCGTGCGCCTATTCAAACAGGCAGGCATTCGCGTCGGTGGATATTTCATTATCGGCCTCCCCGGCGACAGTATGGATCACACGCTGGAGTCTCTGGAGTTCATCGCCGAAGTGGGGCTGGATTACGCCCAATTCAATATGCTCGTCCCCTATCCGGGCACCGACGTGTGGGAACAATTCAAGGCGAACGAGGCGATCTTCGAGGACTACCGCAAAGGCTGGCACTTTACCAACGAACAGCTTGAGCCGATCTTCCAGACCGAGCGGTTCAGCGCCGAGGAGATGGTCCGGGCCTACGATCTGGTTCATACGCGGCTTGGACTCTTTCACTTAATGATTCCCAAAGACCGGGTGAAAATGCGAAAATGGATTCAGAAGATGAAGCTGGTCTGGAAGCACGACCGCTCAAAATTCGTGGAGCGATTCCTGGAGCCTGTTGCCGTCTAGTGGCCTGCATCCGATGAAAGCAACCATTCAAATCATTCTGCTGCTTCTGCTCTGGGCCGGCTGTGAAACGAGCGAGCCGCCTGTTCCCCCTAAGTCCTCGGCACCGCCCGAGCCGCCGGTTGCGGTCGTCGAGCCGGTGGAGCCGGAAAAACCGCCTGTGGTCGTGCGCGTCCAGCCCAAGACGCCGTGGGAAGCGCTTGCCATGAAAGACTGGGACGCGGCAAAAAAGATGTTCGTAGCGAACCCACCGGACGTGACGGAGGAAGATGAAAACGGGCGGACACTGTTGCACTGGGCCGCGGCCGGAGGCGATCGAGAAATCGTCATTTTGCTGATCGAGGCCGGCGCTGCCCCAAACGCTGCCGCTGCCCACAGAGGACAGACGCCACTTCATCTGGCCGCGCAAAACGGACATCTCGATGTCACCAAGGCACTTCTTGAAAAGGGCGCAGACTTCACGGCCACCGACGAAAGCGGGATGAGTGCCCTTCACTGGGCGGCGGCAGGCGGCCATGAATCCGTGGTCGAGCAACTCCTGACCGCAAAGGCCGACCTGCAAGCTCGCAACAGTCTGGGGTTGACGGCAGCGCACCTGGCCGCCATGAACGGGCGCACTGCAGTCGTCCGCCGTATGGTCGATCAAGGGCTGGACATCAACCTGCGCGGCATGGGCGGCGACACCCTGATGCACCTGGCCGCACGGGAAGACCACAGCGAGGTGATCGAATACCTCCACGAGAAAAAGGCCCTCGTGGATGCCCGCAACGACAAGGGGTACACCCCGCTGATGTTCGCCAGTCGATGGGGCCACGAGGAATCGGCGACCACGCTGTTGGCTTTCGGCGCAGACCCTCAGGCTCGTGCCCAGGACGGTTGGATGGCCCTGCACCTGTCTTGCGCGCAAGGCCACCTCAACGTCGTGCGGCTTCTCCTGACAGTGGGCGCACGGGTCAACGCAAAGACCAGCAGCGGGCTGACACCCTTGAGCCTGGCGAAAGAATTTAACTACCAGCCGGTCATCAAACTTCTTGAAAGGTTTGGAGCCAAGGACTGAGACCCATGTACCATCGAGCGGCGCCATGAAGATTCTGTTTGTCAGCAATACGACACCGCCCCGTGTGTTCGGCGGCTACGAACTCTATCTGGGTCGCGTCATGGCGGCCTTGGAGGATTCGGGCTGGACCGTCGGGGCGCTCTCCTCGGTTCGCTCACCCGGTGGGGAACCTCTCGCCTGGCACAACCGCCACCTCTCGCCGCTCTCGCCCAAGCAGCTCGAGCGCCGGGAGCGCGCGGACCAACAAACCACCGAGCGCGCTCTGCGCGCCATTGCCCCCGATCTCATCTCAATCTGGAACCTGGGCGGGCTGGCGAATTCGGTCTTCGACACCCTCACCGAATCCGGAACGCCCTACACGATCCATGTGGGCGACCTGTGGCCCGTCCACAACCTGCAACGCGGGGACCCGCGCTTCGAGAACGTCCATTACATCAGCGCCTACGTACGGACCGCATGCGAAGACGCGGGCCTCCACCCGCACCGAGTCACCGTCTCGCACTGGGGAACCGACGGCGTTGCTCCCCCGGACGACGGTCCCATGCAGAAAGTTCTGTTTGCGGGACGTATCTGTCGACAAAAGGGGTTACTCACCGCGGTCCGGGCGCTTGCCCAAACGCAGGATCTCACGCTTACCGTCGCAGGCGCGGTAGAAGACAAAAAGTATCTTCAAGAGATCAAGACGACGATTGCACGCAAGGACATGGACACGCGGGTCCGATTTGTGGGCATGGTCCCCTCCGAAACAATGCCTGCGCTGCTTGCCGATCACGGGATTGTCGTGTATCCCTCGGAGACGGCCGAGCCATTCGGTCTTGGAATCATCGAGGCCATGGCCGCGGGTCGGGTCGTGGTGGCCAGCCCGGTGGGGGGTATCGCGGAGTTGATCGAGCATGACGAAAACGGTCTGACCTTTCAGCCGGGAGACGCACAGGGACTGGCTGCCCGATTCAAACAGATCCAGGCGGACAGGTCCGCCGCGGATCGGCTGGCCGCCTCGGGCCGGCGCACCGCGGCCGAACGCTTTTCCTTCGCGCGCTCGGTCGAAGACATTCGAACTTTTATCCAACGGGTTATTCAGGAACCGATCGATGCCAAAGCCATCGTTTAAAAGATATCCGAAGCCGCGTTACGTGGCCATAGAAATGACCGATCAATGCAACCTGCGCTGCACTATGTGCGAGCGGCTGGGCAATCTGGAGCCGCTCAACCGGGAAGGCGGGTTTATGGAGATGGCTCTGTTCGACAAAGTCGCCGCCTATCTCGAGCCAGACATGACCGTCGGCCTGGGCGGTTTCGGCGAGGCCTTCATGCATCCGGCCTATCCGGAAATGCTCGCGCGGGTCAAAGCCATTGGTTGCAAGACGGTGACCTATTCCAACGGCCTGCTCATGGACGAGCCTTTGGCCGAGGCCTTCGTTCGCCACGGCATGGACGAGCTGAGTATCTCCACCGACGGCGGGACCGAAGGCACCTATCGCGAGATTCGCAAGGCGGACTTCAACCGCTTGCTCGCTGGCGTCGAACTCTTGGCCACAACCCGAGCCCGCCTCGGCGCGACGCTGCCGAAGATCACCTTGCAAATGGTTGGGATGGTCGACAACGTCCACGAAGTGCCCGATTTGGTACGAACGGCCAAGCAGGCCGGTGCCGACGCCGTAACGGTCATCAACCTGTCCTGCCACATGCCGGAGCTGAAAGAAAAAAGCCTGTTCCTTTATCCGGACCTGTGGCAAAAACATTTTGCGCAGGCCCAGGCCGAAGCCGCGGCCCTTGGCGTTGAGCTGACGCTACCGGAAATGGAGTCGGGTCAGTTCTCCTGCGGCGGGTTTTTCAAGGACATGTTTGTGACCTGGGACGGCCTGATCCAACCCTGTGGCCTGGAGCGGTACATCCTGGGGGATGTCTCGGCGGACTCGATCGATGCGGTGTGGAACGGCGCCGCCTACGAACACTACCGCGCGCGCTGGGAGACGGAAGGCCCAACAGCCGTTTGTAAAAATTGCCATCGACTGACCAACGACAAGGAAGCATGGATCAATCCACCACAACCGACCTACCCGGTGCGGCTGACCTACAGACAGACCCAATCGTCGAGCGTGTAGCGTTTATCTCGCATCGCTGGCCCCATCTGTCACGCAGTTCCGGCTACGATCGACTGATTGACACCCTGGGTGCGCAGCCTTGGGAGGCTCCGCGTGCGACGTTCCCGGGCGTACAAAAGCTTTTGGAGCCGTTGACGGACGTGCGCCGCCGCGTATCCGGTATCGCGCTGGACCGCTACTACACGCGCCGACTCCACCTACAGGAGCGGCGGCTCATTCGCTTCGCCGGACCCCATGCGCCGGAGCTCTTCCACTTCCTCTACGGCGAGAGCTGTTTTCGTACCTTCAAGCAGGCCCGTCCGCAAAAGACGGTCCTGTGCAGTTTTCACCAGCCGCCGGAGATCATGGAGCGCTCCGTCACGGAACCTAAGCGTTTCGGCGATCTGAATGGCGCGATCATTTTGGCCGAATGCCAAAGAAGCTACTTCCAGCAGTTCCTGCCGAACGAACGGATCCATTGCATCCCCCACGGGATCGACACTGCGGCCTTCGCGCCGGCCAAAGAGCGGACCAGCTTAAAGCGACTGCTCTTTGTGGGGCTGTGGCAGCGGGATTTTATTACCGCGCGCAAAGTCATGGAGGCATTCAAAACGATCGACAAAGCCGTCCGGCTTGACGTGGTCACGCTCCCGCGCTATCAGGCCCACTTCATCGGCCTGGACAACGTACGGGTCCATTGTGGGATCAGTGAGCTGGAATTACTCGGTCACTACCAGCGCAGTGCGGCCCTCTTCCTACCGCTTAAGAAGTGCACGTTCAACAACGCTATCGGCGAGGCTCTCGCCTGCGGCCTGCCGGTGGTGACCACCGACGTGGGCGGAGTTGGAGACTACGTGACCGAAGACTGTGCGGACCTGGTCGCCTCGCAGGACGTGGACGGATGCGTGGAAACGATCCAAGCGCTCCTGGACAATCATGACAGGCGAGCCGCCATGTCAATCGCCGCGCGAAATCGAGCCGAAGCCTTGTCCTGGTCCAACGTCAACCCGCTTATGACAAGCCTCTATCGTGAGCGTCTCGGTTCCGCCTGATGCCATGAACTCTCTTCGCGCCAACTTGAGCCTGGTCCTTCTGATCGCCACTTCCGGCTGCACGTTTACGTTTTCCAAACCCTTGACGCTTCAAGTAGAGCTTGCTTCCGACGCGCAACCCAATCGGATGGCGGGCTCGACCTTTGTTTTGAAAAACACATCCACCGACCATTTTGTGATCGTCCGGGATGTGCAGGTTGAAGGCCAGTTGCCCATGATCCGGCAATGGATTGGCCCTCGGCTCGGGCGGTTGAAGTTTCATAAGACTGAGGAGGTGTGGACCCACGATGCGCGCGTCGAAGCTTTGACCGTCGGGGGGCCCGATTTCGCCGAGGCCCTCTTGGGGCCGGGAGAATCTTTTGGGTTTGAGCACACGCTCCGCGCCGGCGCTGAGATGGCCAAAGCCCGGCTGGCCTATTACGTTTTGACGCAGGGTGAGGTGCGGGCCTACTGCTTCGTTGAACAGGCGCGCGATCCAAAGGATTCGCTGACCCAAAAATTTGCACACCACCGGGCGAAGGGGAAGGGGCCTTGGACCGTCTTGTTCGATAGGAGGCGGCTTCAAGACATCACCCGCGCTTGGGTGGATGTCAACCTGAGAAAACCAGCCAAAGAACCCTCCCCGCAGGGCAAATACTGCGCGGCCCTAGGCGGATGGGTGACCCAGGAGAAGGACCAAACCGTGCTTGCACGTCCTGATGGCAAAAAAGCAATTCTCCCCGACTGCGATCCGCTGGTCATCGACCTATTCGATATAAATCCGGACAAAATCTCTTTCCTTCTCCCGCCCGCCAAGTACAGCGATTTGGTGCCGGTGGCCATGGGGCAGCCCAACCCGGTCGGCGGCCGCTGGCCGGGCACCACGCTTGTAAGCCCCAAGGATCTTCCAAGCGTCTTGGAGCGTGCTCGCACGCTGGGGCAGAACCTTTGGGTCAAGACTCTCAACCCGTACGGATTGGGCGCCGACAACCACATCGTCATCGGGCCCTGGAGCGACCGGTACCTTTGGCTTGAATCGGTGCCGCGTTTCGGTGAAGGCGACGACAGCGGTTTGCGCCTGGGCATCGTGGTAGAGAACGACCGTGTCCGGACGTTGGGCGATTTTCGAGCAACCGTCGTCCTGCACAATCGCGACAAGGCCGCCCCTGCGCGCTTCCGATTTCTGGGCACGGATCCAAAGACGGCACCCATCGCCCAGGTGCGCATCCGGAGGGAATTGGAGAAACGCTTCGCACAGTCCAACTGGGCTGCCGTGGAGAAGTTCGCCGTCCTCGCTCCCGGGCGCAGCCTGTGGCGCACGGTGGATCTGTCTGGAGTCGTTTCGCCCGAACCCGGTCGCTACTTCGTGCAGTTCGTGCGCACCGACTTGGGAATCCGGTCGCCGGAGGTCCCGTTGACCGTGCTGCCTCTG
>JAJDCN010000169.1 GCA_029260815.1 Planctomycetota bacterium | reverse complement strand
CCGCCGAGCCATTTCGGATGATATGGACTTTTCGCTCCAGCGCCGTCACCACGGCGATTTCCGAATAGTCGTACATAGAAAACTTCATGGCGCGGACGGTCTGGTTAAGCAAGCTTTCCTTCGGCAGGACGTTCGGATCGTCGCTGCGAACCAATTGTTCGATCGGCGTGTCCTCTTCGGCCATGAGCGACCAGATTTGGGTCGCTTCTCCCTGGGTGGCGGGGCCGACGGCCATCTTACCTTCCAAGATTTCCCGGTCATCGGAGACCATCAACAGCATAGCCCGCGAAAAGCCCAGGCCCGAGCCGGCGGTCACGCAAGTGAGGCTGGCATGCAGCAGGGGCTCCAACTCCAGCGTACCGTGCATCATCTCGCCGATCTTCTTGAGCATGGAGACTTGATTGGCCCGCTGGGTGCTGGCCGTTACGTTATCAATCAGCAGCAACACGGAGCGCTCACTGTCGGCGACGATCGGGCTGGCGTGTACGTTGATCGTTCGCTCTTCGTGGGGCGACATGTACAGCTTGAGTCCGCGAAACTCCAATGGGCTGTCGCCGGAGCGCAGGTTCTTGACCTGGTCTTGAACGTCGAAGCCATTGACGACGGTGGATGGCAGAATGTCGACCAGTGTGATCGGAGCGGACCGGTCCTTGGCGAAGCCGTAGAATTCGTAGAATGCGTCGTTGGCGAACGACAGGGTGTGATCCGAACCGAAGATCGCCAGTCCCGATTTCATCGTGGAGACGATCGTCTTGTAGAACGCTTCGAGTCGGTCGACGTTCACGGTCTTTTTTTCGGGCTCGATGTTACTCAATCGGCACCCCTTCCCGACGAACCTTTTGGGTTTCCTCGCCTGCTGTTTCCTCCTCGTCCCACGCCTCGGCACAAATCGCGAGCGGAATCTGGACCGTCTGCCCGGACAGCAGATGGACCCGCCAATGCGGGAGCAGACACGCCGCTTGAAAGATGCGCTCCAATCCCGCTTCAGAGATGGAAACGGTTTCCACCGGATAGGTCCACAAGCCGTAGGGACGTGTGGACAGTATGTTCAAGCGGAAACGCCGCCATTCATCGATCAGCGAAATCCGCCGCATATCGGCAAGGTCCAATCGGGCATCCATCTTGCCCAGATTCTCGTCTGCCTCCGACAAGTAATACCGGTCAGGCGCGGACCCGGACTGCATAGAGAAGTTCAGTTCCGTGGCGAAGACAAAATCCATATCCCGCCCGGACTGATTCTGTAACGAAACCTCTACTTCTATTATAGCACCGGCTTCCGGCATCGTCACTTTCTTAACAACATTTAATATTCCCTCGCCCCCATCGCTCGCCAGAGGAGCCGATCGCTGAAAGGATACTGTAAGTGCCTCTTCCTTTTTTTCCTTGTTGAAGGCATACGGGCCGCTGGAGAAGTCGGCCAACTCCGTATAGGTGTTCGTAGGCATTTGCTCTGCGATGGTCGCCGGGTCCAGGATCCGGTCGATCAGGCACGACCGCAAGTCTCGATCGTAGACCAACAGCCGCTCCAGATCGGACTCTTTTGCCGTGATCTCCGCATGGATGGTCTGAGCCGGTGTGTCGGCCGGGTTCGCCTCGTGCGAGGGATCCTCCGTCAGGGCGCGATGGTAGGCCTCCGGTTTGCGGGAGACGGTGTTAATCACGTTGACCGCGGGGTCCAAGAGGTCCAGCTCATACAATTGGGCGCCCCGATCGGGCTTGAAGAACGCAGCGATGGACTGGTTCTCCAACAAGATCTCCGGCCGAGCGTCCAGGTCCAGGTCGCGCACGGTTATGTGCGCCGGCTGGCCGTTGCCCAGCACGCTCTTTGCGACCTGACCGGCGCGGATGAGGTTGCCGTAGGCCGCGTCGCGCAGGTGCGGCAGATACAGTCCGCCGAAGACCCCGTGCCAATAGGCGCAGTTGCACTGGCCGCGGAACAGGTGGGTCAGCGCCGCCATGTACTGCCGTCCGGTTCCAGCAATGGAGCCGACTGCCTCGGAGGCTAACAACATCCGTGCGTACAAGGTATTGACCTCGGGGTATTTCGTCTTGAAGTTTCGCCAGGAACCACCGCGCAAAAACGAGGCGATGCTGTGCTTACCGCACGCGTCCAGAGATTTCACCTCGTCTTCGTATCGAGCCAGGGCGGGTGCGGGCAGCGCCCACTCGGTCATCTCTCGGTAGGAACAGTCCGGCAGGTAAGCCCGGCCGGCAGGGGCCAGAGCGTCGAGAGCTTGGGAGAACGTTACGACCTCGATCCGATCGCGGTGCTCCTCCAACAGGGTGAGGAATCGTTCCAGCCAACCTTCGGTGTAGATCAGCTTATGGGTACCCGGCCAGGTTCCAAATTTCTCGCCGTCGTCGGCGTACACGATGAGAGTCTCTTCCTCGCGCTCCGCGCCGAACGACAGGATATGTTCGATACATTCCTCCGGCGAGGCGAAGGGAATCAGGTACCGTAACCGCTCGCTCATGGGAAACACGCTGAGCGTATGGCCTTGGTCCTCGGTCACGAAATAGGAGGTCAGCGCCTCGGGCGAAAAGCCGGCCGCCTTGAAGTGGTGATCGTCGAGCGCCACGTACTGGATCTTCGCTTTGGCCAGAGACGAGGCCAGCGGCTGCTCCCAGACCCGTTCGGCCACCCAAGCCCCGCGAACGGAGGCGTGGTAGTGAACCTTCAAGTGCGCCGAATAGGTACGCACCTGCCCCAGCAGGTCACGCTCCGGCAACATGGTCAGGATCGGCTCGTAGTACCCGCCGCCCATCAGCTCCAACCGGCCCGTAGCGGACAACGCGGCGACCCGCTTGCAGAAATCCGGTTGATGCTTCTCCATCCACTCTAACAGGCAGCCGGAAAAATGCAGCACGAACGGGATCGCAGGGTGCCGTTCCATCACGTCGACGAACGGCTCGTACGCATCGTCGAAGGCGGACGCGATCACGTGATCAAAATTACCCACCGGCTGGTGGTTGTGCATGGCGAAAACGAATTTTATTTTTCCGGGCATCTTTTTTCGACTCTCTGTCTGTTGCTCAGACCGACCACATCATCTGGTCGAACTCCGGACCGGGACACTCCAGTTCGATCGGCGCCCCACCGGGCGCCTTCTCGGCCACCGCGCCCCCGTGTAACGCCTCTACGAAAAACTTGATCGACTCTCCCGCAGCCACGCCCAAAGAAGAAAAGGGAACCGCCGTCTCCACAATCCGGTCGGCCGCCGCGCGGCAACTGACGCCGGGGAGAACTTCTTTACCATTGGTTTCGGTCCGCTCCAGGGTCGCGACGACCGAGCCAGCCAAACCTTCGATGACCAGACGCAAGTTCGCCGGTTCCAGGAAGACAAATCGGATTGCGCTCGTCTCATCTTCAATCAGCGCGGCCCGATCGGTCGCATCCACGCGCAGAAACAGAGTCTCAGCGTTGAACCCGAAATACAGGTCGGAGATCAACCCCGGACCCGATCGCTCCATGGCACCGCCCTCGCGGGCATGCGCCCAACGCCCGGCCGGAAGCCATTCGAAGTAGTTGGAGATCCGGCCGTCCAGGGAGCTTTGCATGAACGCGGATGGGACCGTGTAGCTGGACGGACGCCCGGTCGCGGCGATGGGCTCGTCCAAAAAGGCCGGCGGTTCGGCATCCAGGTAGCGGTAGATATTTTTCAAATGCTGGCGGAACAACCGGTCGAACGCATCGTCCATTCCGGAGAAGTGGTCGTCACCATACCACCAGAACCAGTCGGAGCCTTCCGCTGCGTAGAGGGCCTGCCAGGCCTCGGCCGCCCGGGGATGCTCGGTGGCTCGACTGACAAGGAACCGACGGGCCTCGCCCAGGTAGTCCCATGCCTTGCGGTCTTCCGCATGGCCGATCCAGATGGCGAAGTTATGGTCGATCCAGGAGCCGGCGAATAAATATTCCAACTTGTGGCGCGGTGGGTGGGCCGCCAAGTAGTCGCCGATAGTGGTCGGTTCGATCTGCTCGTCCTCCACGATCCGGCTGTAGAGTCGATTGAGAAAATCCATTCCGGCATTGGGGTAGTGTTCCCAGGCGTTTTCGCCGTCGAGGATGACGCAGACAAGCGGGTGTTGTTTGCGCGAGGACGCTCCCACCGCGTGCACGCCGCGAATAAAATCTTCCACTGCGTCTTCGGCGTTCGTCCAGTGATAATGGAAGCCGATCTTATCGGAAAGCTTGTGATCCCGAAAGACAGCCGCGACCCCTGGGGTAGTCTGATAGGCGCATGTCCGCTCCAAGGGAGCACCGTCTGTAGCCACGGAGTGATACAGAACCTCCTCGTCGGTGGCGATCCACTCGATCCCTTGTCGTTGCAGGATCGGCAGGATCTCCTGAGAGACCGAGCCTTCTGAGGGCCACATCCCTTTGGGTCGAAAGCCGAAACGCGACTCGAAATAGGCCAGACCCTGAGCGATTTGCGCCTCGGCGTCTTCGGGCACGTCGAGCTTCTCTTTGGGCAGCTTGGCGCCGGGCATGGCCTCGTGCGCCGCGGCGGTGTTGCACAGCAGGGGCAAGATCGGGTGGTAGAACGGCGTGGTGGTCAGCTCCAGGGTCCCCTGCTCGGCCAGCTCCTTGTGCAGGGGCACGATCGCCCGCAGAATCTCCATGTGGGCCTCGAACAGGACCGGTTTGTCTTCTTCGCTGTAATTGCGCTCTTTATCGATCAATTGCCCCAGTTGCGGGTAGTCGGCGATGGCCAGGGGATGGGTCCAGGCCAAATGAAACAGTATCTGTAGGTCCCGCATCTCGTTGGCGGAGAATCGATCGGCCACGTCCGCGGCGGTTCGGACGCCCGGATCGCGCTTCGTGAGCAGTTCCATGTAACGAGGCAGCGGTCGGATCATCCGCTCCCAGTTGGCTTTAAAGAAAAAGTCGAGGATCTCGATCTTCTCGTCTCGTGACAGGTCCGCCGCGGGGGTTTGGGCCAGCTCCAGGGGGCGATCGGTGGCGGTCCCATCGATGTACATCTCTAATTGAGCCAGCAGGGACGGGACGAGGTTGATCGTTTGGTGGCACTTAGGATGGTCCTTGAGGATCCGGGCCATGCCGTAGTAATCCTTGACCGCATGGAGCCGCACCCAGGGCAGGATGAATCGCTGCTCCAATGCGTCCAGATAGTAAGGCTGATGTTGGTGCCAAAGAATGGCCAGAGACGTCTTTTTCATCGGTCCGCCGCAGTAGTCAGAAGCTCAAGGAAGAGGTTGGCCCGAAATTTATACCAATTGGCTCGACCCTATAAGCTGCAATGTACTGCGAACTTACGCTCAGTATAGCAACGGGATGTTCTCGATGTCAAAGAAAAACGCAATTCTCCAGGAGTGGCTTTTCAAGGGATTACCCAGGTAGCAATCGGGTTAAGCTTTCACATCATTTTTTTTCAAAAAAAGAAATCTTCGCTTGATAAGACTATAGCTGTAGTCTATACTGACTAACAACGTAGTCAATAACCGGTGCCGAGGAAGAGCAATGAAACAACCCAAAGGCAATTTGACGAGTACTCAACTGGAGATTCTCGAAGCCATCTGGGAAGCCCCCGAAGGCGAGGCCAGCGTGGCAGACCTATGGAAGGCTCTTTGCGCCAAACGCAAAGTGGCCCGTACCACGGTGCTTACCCACGTGGATCGGCTGGACAAACGCGGCTGGCTCAAGCGCCGCAAAGGCGACGGCGCTCTGCTCTACTCTGCTACGCTGGATCGAGCCACCGTTTTCGAGCGCATGGCCGGGCAGTTTATCGACGAATTTTTCGAAGGCTCCGCCTCAACTCTCGTCGCGAGCTTGCTGGGTAGCAAAAAGATTGACCCGGATGAAATGGCACGCTTAACCCGTGCCATTGAAGATGCAGAAGAGCAAAAGGAGGCGGAAGAATCGTGAACCTTCTGGCCTTCTGGGCGCCACACCCGGGAACTGTACTATTTATCTTGAACCTGATCCTACAGGTCACGTTGGCCACCAGCGTTGGCTGGCTGCTTGTGGCTCTACTGCGCCGCCGTTCTGCTTTGTTGCGCTATGAAGTGCAATTGTCCGTCCTGCTGTTCGTCTTTTTTGCCCCGCTCACCACCTGGGCCGCTGAAAAATTGCTCACGCCGCAAGCGGGTCTGCCGCGTACCACGGTTCAGCCACAAGCGCTCATGATAACGGACATACCTTCGTTAGACGCACAACCGGGCGCGATGAACTGGAAGGGCATTGTTTTGCTATGCGTTCTGAGCCTCTGGGTTGCGGGATCCATCTTCTTTTTTACGCGTTTTATTCGGGGTTTTAATACGATCCGACAGATCCGGCGCCCCTCTCGCCCAGTACGTATCCCACGTATTAAAGAAGCGGTTGAGCACGCCACCGAACAACTGGGCTTGCGCAAGCCACCGAAAGTGTATACCTCGCCGCGCGTACACGCGCCCATCACACTCGGTTTTTTTCGCCCCATGCTTATACTTCCTGAATCGATGGCCCAAGACCAAAACGACAAGGCTCTGCAGGGGATCATACTACACGAGGTGGCTCACATTGCTCGACGCGACCTGTGGGTTGGGCTAGTACACAGCGTGGTCGGCATATTGTATTGGTGGCACCCCTTAGTCCGACGACTTGAGCGCGACCTCATCGGTCTGCGCGAAGAGATCTGCGATAGCTATGTGTGTAAGGCGACCAGGCGGGGCTGTACCCCCCACCCTTGACAAACGTCAATTGTCTGGGTTTGCCTCCTTCCACCGATTTGGCGAAAATTTGCAACTTTCGTTTCTGCTTATGCCGATACACA
>JAJDCN010000168.1 GCA_029260815.1 Planctomycetota bacterium | reverse complement strand
GTGCAACGAAAGCGGCGAGGAGAATTGGGAAAGGACTAGGGGCCGCACGCCCCATGCGCAGGAGCCTGCGCAACAGCCGTGCGACGCCGAGCACAGCGCATCCGGCCACGCCATAGGTCGCGACGCCCAGGAGGAATATGTGGCTTTCTCGGTAGGGGGCTGGCGAGAGCAGGTGTAGCGCGATGGCCTCCACCAGCCCGATCCCTCCACCGAGGGCCAGCCCGGACAGCAACTCCTTTTTCAGATCAGATTGCGTAGGAGGGGTTTCCATTCGTTCTCCGCCTTGCGGTCAAGAGGCCGCCAGATCCGACTGTTCGCTGTCTTGGGATTTTCTTGCGAGGGGAATCGGGCCGGGTGCGGAGATCGCGCCGTCGGTCTGGCCGGACACGCGGCTCAGTTGATCGCTGAAGCGGGAGACAAGCTTGTCGGCCTCGCCGTGCTTGGTCTGCGCGTTGGCCAAGTGCTTTCCCAGGATCTGAAAAGATTCCATGAAGGCCAGAAAGACCCGATCCAAAGAGGCGAGTTGGGCACGAATGTTGTGCGCCTCCTGCTCGATCCGCAAGCCCTTCAGGCCGTAGGCGATGACGCTCAGATAGGCGTAGAAGGTGTTGGGGGAGACGGGGACGACGTGGTTGTTCAGGGCGTATTCAATCAGGTCTGCCTCCTGCGCGCTGTCGGTGACGATCTGGTAGTAGACGGACTCGGAGGGAATGTACATCAAGGCAAATTCGTAGGTCCCTTCGTCCGGGACGATGTACTTTGTGGCGATCTCGTGGATCTGTTTCTTGACGGCCGTGTGGAACTGGCGGAGTTGGCGACGGCGCTCCGTCTCGTCTTCGATTTCGCTGGCCCGCTGGTAGGCCTCCAGGGGGAACTTGGAATCCACCGGCACGAGCATCGTGTCGGTCAATCGAATCGCCGCGTCCACCACGGTGCCGCTCTTGAACGCGTGTTGGACAATGTAGTGCTCGCGGGGCAACACTTGGGCCAACAGCTTCTCCAGCAGTATCTCGCCCAGGCGCCCGCGCAGCTTGGGCGCCTTGAACAGGTCCTGCAGCCGATTCACGTCGGCGCCGACCTGGGCCAGGTTCTCGGCCGTCTTGGACAGGCCGGCGAGCTTTGCATGGACCTGGGTGAGCGTTTCGCCACTGGAGGCCATGTGCCGATTCATGTTGGTTTGGGAAGATTGCAGTTGGGTGTGCAACGTATCGACGATGCCCTTGAACTGGTTCTGAACCGCCTCCTGGCTCTTTATTTGGTACTCATTGAACAGTTGGCCCAACTGTCCCCGCTGCTCGGTCAGCTCGGCCTGCTGGGCCTTTTGGGAGCGGATAAGCTTCAGAAGAAACAGCGTCCCCGTGATCGAAGGGATCAACAATACCAAGACGATTGCGATCTGATACTCCAGGCTCATACGGACCTCCACATCGGCGAAAAGCACCCAGGACCTGCTGCAGCGGGGCGCCACAGCCCAGCACAGCCGAGGGCATCATACCACCTGCCTGGGACGATTTTCCAGCCCTTTCGGTCTGCTCCCGGCCGTTCTGGACAATTGCTTTTTCCCTTGGGGGGTTGTATGATACAGAAAGAGCGTTGCACGGCATTTGGAATCACGACATGACGGTAAAAGCGATACTCTTCGACCTTAGCGGTACGTTGGTCCGGTACAACGATCGGCCCGTGGAGGAATTGTATCTGGAAGGCGGCCGGCAAGCCTTCGACTATGCCCGCAGCAAGGGTCACGAATTGGGCGCGATCGACGATCTGCTCAAGCAGGTCCTGGCCGGCTTGGAGAAGGAACGCAAGCGGGTAGAAGCAACCGGTGAAGAGGTCCATGCGCAACGTGTGGTTCGCTCGATCCTGCAGGCGGTGGAAGTCGACTTGAACCCTGAAGACTGGACGGCGTTCGCGCGTGCGTGGTACGCGCCCTTTGCCGCCGGTGCCGAGGTTGTCCCGGGAACCCTGGAGACTCTTCTGAGCCTGTTGGAGCACGGGGCCCGGGTGGGGGTATTGACCAACAACTGGTGGGGCCGTGACGTGGTCGAATGGCACCTGGAGGCGTTGGGCCTGTGGGAGTGTTTCGACGGCGTGTTCGTTTCCTGCGAACTCGGGTGGCGCAAGCCGGCGCCCAAGGCGTTCGAATTGGCCCTGCGCAAACTGGGGGCATCCCCGGAGGAGTCCGTCGTGGTCGGCAGCGATCCGGTGGAGGACGTGGAAGGGGCACGTGCCGCGGGGATTCGCGTCTTGCATTTCGGCGTCGACGTCCCCGACATGGGGGCCCTGACCAAGCGACTGGGCGGGTTGATGATCTGATGTCAAAGGTGCGCAGATGGCTGCTGGCCCTCTGGGCGCTGGCGATCCTCGCCGGGATCCTCTTGGCGGGCTACACAACGGAATGGAAGTGGAATACCACCCTGGGCGTGGCGATGTTGGGCACGCTGCTGTTCTTCAAGGGCTCGCGGCACATTCTCCCGTCGCAGAGCGCGCCTGTGGACGACAAGGCCCCGCCATCGTCCACCGAGGGCTAAGCCTATCCGGCCTTCTTGATCTTCCCAGAGCGGATACACGATGTGCAAACGCGAACGCGGCGGACGCCGCCGTTGATGATTGCCCGCACGCGCTGGATGTTCGGTTTAAACTTCCGCTTGGTGATCCCCGTGGTCTTCAGGCCGACGCCCCCTTTGTGTTTCGGAAGGCCGCGGCGGGCGATGCTCCGCCCGGCGGTGGTTTTCTTACCACAAACTTCACACGCTCTTGACATTCGTTCCTTCTCCTTCGTTCTTACTGATTGACTTTGGGGGTGACCCGCTCGACCAGTTGATTGACAAGCTCAATTTCTTTGAACTTGCCCACGCGCTGCGCGTGCGCGATCAACTTCTTCCCCAGACTGAGCGCTTTGGCGTACTGCTCTGTTCGTTCGTAGATGACGCACAAGTGATAGCCGATGGACGGGTTGGTTCGCACCAGAAAACCTGCTTCCTCCAGCTTCTTCTGTGCTTTCTCTAGCAGGGCTTGTTTCTCCTGCGGATTCGTTTCAACCTCCGCCTTGCGAATATATCCCCAGCCCAGGGTGTCGATAATGGTACCCCGGATCTGGTCACTGATTTTTGGGTTTTGCTTGCATAGATTGACACCCTTTTGCGCGAGATCGATTGCGCGATCTAGTTCCCGTCCTTCCTCGATGAGTATCCAGTCCACTTGGTTGTAACAGAATTGGTTTTTCTCGTTGTTTTCGATCAGTCAATAGTAGGTCTTCATCAGATCGGAGTACCGCTTCAATTACACGTAAGAGTATGCCAAC
>JAJDCN010000167.1 GCA_029260815.1 Planctomycetota bacterium | reverse complement strand
GCGTTTTTCGGACCGGCGCATTCTATTTGCACATCTCTCACGAACCAATTCGAGCAGAAATTTCCCAATCATTGGCCACTTAACTCTCGTGATTCAGCCCGTTTAATCACTCCGCGAATTTTTGCATATTGAGGGTAGTGGCTCTATATTCCTTTGTGTACATGTAGTTTAACTTCGATCCGACTTTTTGCGTATTGAGAAATCACACATTGCTCCCCTTTACGTCACGACAATCAAGGCCTAGAGCAAGAAAAGCCCTCTGCTGTCTCTTCGAAGCAATCTACACCGCACTCCGACAATGAATGTTTAATAGATTTTGTCAACTTAACCCCATAAACCTCTATGACGCTCCAAGGAGGGTCATGGCTCCATTCTCCATGATGCTCATCAACGGTTTCAAGGATGTTTAAAAAGGTATCTTCTGGAAAAGAATGAGGTGCAGGCCTGAAGGTTGTTACGCCTGCAAGTAAAGGATCTTCCTCAAAAGAATTTTCTTTTTGACTGTCGGCCTGATTCCAAATTTCTTTCACCACAATGAGGTTCGTTGATGACTCTATCACCCAAACATGCAGTCGCTTCGCTAGCTGTAAAAGTGGCTTCCCAAAATCAGGATCAACAACAATGGCAACTTTATGCGGGCTATTATTCACAGGCTTTCTCTATCTAGGCAAGTCCGATAGAGGCGCCGAGTCCACACCTCCAGGTATGTTCTTATCGTGCACATGCGGCGTTGGTACTTGTTGTTTTGTCGCTTTGTTAAAATGCGTGTGTGGATTAGCATATTGTGTATCAACACGCCTCCTCAAATCGAATCCTGACGGGTTCTTTGAATTGGGGGCCCACTCGGCATGACTTGTTACCTGCCCTTTTCCATCGGTCTTGAAAGTTGAGTGTGGGCCTTGCGCACTCGGATCGGGCTTCAGTTTGTTCTTCGCCCGTCCCGCGCCACTCGCCCCACAATTATTATGCACGAGGACGCCGCGGGTGCCTACAGTGTACGTATGATTCTCGGCGACTTCAAGGTTGTAGACGCGGAGATGGACCCGGCGGGTCGATACCGACTCCACCGGGACGACCTCGCCAGAGAACAGCAGCAGCCGGTCGCCGGCTTGCAGGTCCCGGGCCTGGACCCAGCGGCCGGTTTCGGGGCCAGAAATCGCGGCGTCCGGGCCCGCGTGGGCGGCGACAGGACGGCTCTCCAGGAACTCTCCGGAGACGACCCAGAACGGGTGGTTCCCCGTGGCCTCGATCGCGTCCCCGGCCGTACCCACGGTGACCAACTCGCCCGTGTAGTCCCGCTGGAAGGTCCGCAGCACCTCCTGGGGCGTCCACTGACCCGTCTGCACGTCCTGGGACCAGACAAGATCTCCCGCCTGCACCTCTTCGATGGGGACCGCGCCCATCAGCGTTAGCACCAGCGTACCCGCGACGAAACAGGCGCCTTTTATCCTGGCCACGTCATCCACCTGCGCGGTAAGCGCCTGTGTGGCTTTGCGCGACTTGCGCAGGAACTGAAGGCCCTTAAGGACGGCCTTCCCACCGACCCAGGCCGTCGCCGCTCCGGCGACTCGTACTGCGGCATCCGTGTAGTTGTTGTTTGCGATGTGGACCGCGGCAGCGCCTAAGTTCGCGAGGCTCCCGATTGGGCCGGGAATATAGCTGAGCAGATCCAGCGCGCCCAGGAGGAAGCCTGAGCCTCCAGAGACTTCTTCTTCTCGTTTCTTTCGCGGAGGGTCTGGAACCCACTCGATGGAAGCCTCCAGGGCCGCCAGGGCCGCCTCCGCACCTTCAATGCTGTCGAAACGAAAAGCTTGCCTCTGGGACGAACCCACATGCCCGGAACTTCCTCCAGATTCCCTCAATGCACTGCCATTTATCGTATAACGACCACCTTCTACACGCGGCAGAGCTATATTGTAAATAAAAATGCGAGCTTTTCCGGAATTCGGATCAACTTCCGTTTGTACATGAGCAAACGCGAAGCCGTACGTATCGCTATGGGCGAGGAAGGCTCTTTGCTGCCGCTGTGGGCGGAGATCTTCTTTGAACCGGGTACTCCCAGAGCGTCCACTCCCAACGGGATTTGACCTCATCCACTGGGAATTTTCGGACAGACTGAACAGTCCCAGTGGGTCGGTATAATTAATCGGGTTGTTGTTGACGTAGGTGTAGAGGTTCGGGCCGTCGGCATAGCCGATAGGGTCGCGGCTTAGGAAACGGCCGGTATCCGGGTTGTAGGTTCGCGCGCGGTAGTGGTAGAACCCGGTCTCGGGATCGAAGCGCCGGGAGGCGTACAGGTAGGGGTTGCCCACCGGGGAACCGGTCGCGTTGACGGTGGCGGTGATGTCGACGCCCAGGCTGTCTTTGGCCTGATACAGCTTGCCATAGGCGTCGTAGGCGTACCATTCCACGATGTTGGCCGGGCTGCCGGATACGTAGTCGGTGATGGCGGCCACGTTTCCGGTGACGTTGCAGTGATAGAAGTAGGAGTCGTCCGCACGGTCCATCATCAGTATTTCGTCCAGACCCGGGCCGTAGACGTAGACCGCCTCCAAGGTGGCGCCGCTGCCCGGTCCGTCGTACTCTTCGATGACCTCCTGCCCGTCGTAGTAATAGTGAGTGATGATGTTGCTGGGCGTGGCGGTCACGTCTTTTTTGATCCGGCGGCCCAACGCATCGAACTCGTACTCGACGATCGTCGCGGGGGTGCCTTGCCGATCGGTGACCTTGACCACGCGGTCGGCATAGTCGTAGATGTACTTGCGGCCGGCGGTTGTCGGCGTCACATTGTCGTCGTTGAAGTTTCCGTTGTTGTCGTGGCCCTGGGTCACCGTGTTGATGGTGGCGTATTGGTTGACGGTGTCGGCCGTCACGGCGTAGGTGGTGGTGGTATTCGGCGGGGTTCCGTTATTGACGACCCGCGTGAGCCGGCTGCCGACGTCGTCGAAGGTGTAGGTCGTGGTGATGGTGTTGGTGTTGTCCGTCTCCGTGAGCATCCGGTAGACCTTGTCGTAGGTAAAGGAGGAGCGGTCTCGGTAGGTGATGCCTTGGCGGATCTCCTTCTCCGCGGTGATGTTGTCCATTTTGTCGTAAGCGGAGCCTGACACGTTGGTGTAATCGAATTCCACGATGTTGGCGCCGCCGGTGTACTTGCTGCGGTATTTGGTCACTCGTGGGTGGGCATCGTACTCGACCTTCAGCTCGGTGCCGTTGCCATAGACACGGGTGTTTCTGCGGGCCGCTCCCAGGTAGGTGTAGTCTGCGATAGAGGTGATCGCATTTTTACCCGGGTGGCCGGCGACTTGGTTGGTGGTGTTTTGGGTGATGGAGGAGACACGATCGAGC
>JAJDCN010000166.1 GCA_029260815.1 Planctomycetota bacterium | reverse complement strand
ATTCACAACATCCTTTCCAATAATCACTATAAGGACATCCTCGATACTCACAATTGGAGCGTGATCCTGAAGGTCCTTAAGGATCGCGAAGAGGCCAAAACCGCGGCAGTGCGTCCACAGCTTAACGGACTGCTCGGTTACCCGGGGCACGTCGAAGTGCGCCGACGGGCTGCCGAGATCCTGATCGAAGTCGGCGACGCTGGCTCCATGACGCCTTTGGTCGCGCGATTGAATGTGGAGCCGGACAAGGAAACCCGTGTTGCCATGGCCGAGGCTCTTCTGAAGATTGTCAAGTTGGACCCAACCCAAGCCAAAATGACGACCGACCTCTTCATCAAGCTGCTGATTGACCCAGACGAACGGGTCCGCGAACGGGCCGCAACGGCTTTGGGATTTTTGAAAGATCTCAAGGCGATACCAGGCTTGCTGAAACAGCTTGCGGTCAAAGACAACGTTCCCGTTGAAAAGATTGCCCGCGTGCGCTTCTACGCCGTAGAGGCCCTCGGCAAGCTTAAGGCCGCGGCCGCCGTCCCGGCGATCATCGGCTTGTTGCAGGTGGAAACCGATCGAGGCGTGCGCAAGCAATGTGTTGGAGCCTTGGGCCAGGTCGGCGGCGATCCGGCCAAAAACGCCGTGCTGACCATTCTATCGAGCCAGGCCGAGGACGCGACGGTCCGAGCTGAAGCGATCCTGGCGGCCGAGACGGTGCTCGGGCCGGCGCTCGAGCCGATCCTCCTGCCCGCACTGCAAGGCCTGGATACAGCGACCGACGCGCAGCATGTCTTCCGACGGGCGGCCGTCGGTGCCTTGGGCCGCATCGGATCCACGGCGGCCCATCCACAGATCGTCTTGGAGATCACTACCCACGGCGAGAAGGTGCCGGAGGTCGGCACCACCGGGTGGAGCGCGCTGTTGGCGATCCTGCAGCGGGCGGAAGGCGCGAACCACGATGTCGAGGTGATCTCAAAAATCACGGCGCTACAGACGCAGTTTGCCGAGAAGGCCTTTGGTCCGCACAAGGAACCCTTTGTCGATCTCCTCAAAGCCTGCCAGGCCAAACGCGAGGCAATCGCAAAACAAACTGCCGATCAGATTGCTAAGCTCGGCTCCGAAGAGGCCGCACCCGCGGCAATAGAGGAACTGAAGAAGCACGGTAAGGACGCCATCGAGCCGCTGATCGCTGCTCTGGCCAATCCGTCCGAAGAGGTCAAGAAGAAGGTGGTGGGGCTGTTGGAGGAAATGACCGGACGGAAATTCGGGGCGAACCAGGCCCAATGGCAGGAATGGCACAAAACTCAATGATCCGAACATGCGGCATGCCGCCGCGGAATTCTCGTACGAACCATTGATGAATCTCTTGGATCGGTACCGTGGAACGTTGCTCGGCGTTGCTATCGGCGATTGCCTGGGCACCCCGTTGGAGGGTCAGTCCCCACCCGCGCAGTCGGTCACCGAAATTCCCACGGGCAGCGCCGGCAGCGACGATCTGGCGATGACTCTGTGCATGGCCGACGCAATCGTTGAAGCGGGCAACTACGACCGGGACACGGTGGTGGGTGAATACGTAAAATGGCTTCAGGCCGGCGCCCCAGGAATCGGCCGCAGCACCTACCTGTCCCTGTCCATGCTCGCACTGGGCGAATCAGCCGATCTGGCCAGCGAGCAGGCCCACACAGCTACCGGGGGCCTGTCCGCCGGCAATGGCGTGGCCATGCGCTGCTCGCCGATCGCGCTACGCTATCGGGGCAACCGGGAAGCGATCCAGGACATCATTTGCGTGGACGGCCGGGTCACTCATTACGATCCGCTTGCCGCCCTGGGTGCCACCGCGGTCGGGTTGGCGATCGAAGGCTGCTTCGCCAATCCGGCGGATGTGCAACAAGTGATTGCCGACGCCGCCCGAGACGTGGACGACAGGCAGGTTGCCGCAACGCTCCAGCGCGCGGCCGAAGGCGACGAAACGACGGTGCATCCGACCGGGTATGTTCTCGATACGGTCCACGCCGCGGTGATGGCGCTGGTTTCCACGAACGACTTTGAATCCTGTCTCATCCGCGCGGTCAACTACGGAGGCGATGCGGACACGGTCGGCGCCATCGCCGGATCCATGGCCGGTGCCTGGTACGGCGCCGCAGCGATCCCGCAGCGATGGATCGACGCGCTGGCCGACCGGGACCGAATCGTGACCGTGGCCGACGAACTGCACGAACTATCCATTGGACCGTGAAAGGGGTTTCATGCGGAAACTGTTCAAGCTGATCTACCGAGTCGCTGCGGTGTCGTTTGTACTGATGCTTGCCCTGACGATTTATTTTCTACTGAACCCCAACGCGTTTCACGAAGCCGTGTCCACTCTCTTGTTGGACGTCGAACTGCTTGATCCGCCTCAAACCTCCGAGGCCGCCCGGATCTCGGCCTTGGAAAAAATCGCCATGCTGCACACCCTGTATCGCAGTCAACCGAAGCAGCGCAAGACCGTATCCCTCTCAGGAATTGAGATGAACTCCTACATCCTCCACCGGCTGGAGGAGCAGAACCGCGCCGGGCAGTTACCCAAACCCGTGCGGGAGGCGATCGAAAACGTGCAGATCCGCTTCACCGACGGCGGCTTCACCATCAAGGGCAACGTGGACATGGCCGGCATCGCTGGCTACATCGAGGGTCAGGTGGACGTGGAGATCCCCGAGGCCTATCGCAAACGGAAGACAACCTTCAAAGTGACCGGGACGCTCGAGACCCATGATGGTCGGGGCTCTGTCGCCATCACCGGCAAGCGTTTTGGGCGCCTGTCCGACGCTCTGGGCGATCCACTGCCCAAGGCTGAGGAAATTGCACGCCAGCTCGTCGGCTCCACGCTCGTCAAAGACTTCCTCACTGCGCAAGTGGTCTCCGACAGCGAGTTGAAGTTCCAACTCCCCACCGGCATGGAATCCGTCACCCTCCGCGAAGACTACATCGACGTCACTCTCGCTCCTGCCAACACAACAAGATAACCACAGGGCACACCGAGAAGCAGAGATGAATTTCTGGTCATTCTGAGCGAAGCGAAGAATCTGTTCCGCGAACCTTTACCGCATGCGAATTAGATCCTTCGCTTCGCTCAGGATGACAAAAGAAAAGGAGTATGGGGCGGGGCAGAGGATGCAGGAAAAGAGTCAGAAAGTGCGGCGTTCAGTAACGACTTTACGATGTTCCTGAATCGGCAGGCTTCATGTTATTCAACTGCAGGATGAACCGCATGAACGTGCCTGTGAGGTAAATCAGGAATTCGGCTTCTACCGCCAAAGATTTGTCATTATGCTTTACGGCCTCGTTCTGATACTGGCTAAACTGTATCACGAGTGTGTTAAACATGTTGATAGCCTCTTGGTTAACACCGCGACTATTCAACCACTTCAAAAGCGGTTCTCTTTGCTTTTCCAGCCTTTCATTGTTTCCAAGAATCACCCTTAGCAATTGTTCTAATGAGAAGCGCAAATCGTCAAGAACGTGTCGTCTTTTTCCTTCATCCTTGCTGGCATGATCCTGTAAAGCTTGCTCGAAGTGTTTTGCTACTTCGGGATATTCTTTGAGCCAATCTAGCACAGGATCGATAACAGCTTGATCAAGCAGCTTTGCCCCGGCGGGATAAAATAGCACCCAACCCTCAACCCGCTTGGTTCGAAAGTAGTGCACACCAGTGCATTTTTGAGCGTCTTTAACCAGCTTTTCGAGATTGATGCTTGCTTCATAATAACTTTGACCAGGAAGTGAGCTAAATAGAGATTCAAGAACCTTCGTAATTTCAGGAACATTGTTAGCGTTAGATAGACGTTGGTAAATGGGTGTGCCGCGTAGGACAACTCTATCTTCCGAGTCGTATGGAAGCTCTGACGGAAAATGTATGCCATGCCGATAGCAAAATAACTCTGCAACTTCGTACAGGTTGTATCCGCTGGAACCAAGAGTGTGCTCTACAGCGATAAGGAGGCGGTTTTTAAACTCTTGGAATTTGCTCTGTTCATCTTGGGTTAGATTCCAACGTTCATTGAAATCCCCTTGGTTTTCGATAGAGTTCAATGCTTTTCTCCATCCCGTGTGAGTTACCAGGCGAGCGGTGATTTCCAGGTTTCCTTGAGGGTTGTAATGGCCTCGTCGATGACGCGGGTGTTGTTGTAAGCGATTTTCAGTTTCGGGGATTCGGTGACAGTGCCCATGCGGTGATGGGGGACGTCCTTGAGGGCTTGCTCGAAGGCTGCTTGGTTTTCGGGCTCGATCTCGACGACGAAACGG
>JAJDCN010000165.1 GCA_029260815.1 Planctomycetota bacterium | reverse complement strand
CACGTCGGCGGCCACCATCAGCGGCTTGCGTCCCCGTTTGCGCAGCAGCGCCGCCAGCTTCGCGCAGGTGGTCGTTTTGCCGCTGCCCTGCAGACCCGCCAGCATGATCACTGTCGGACGGCTGCTTTCGAAGGGGATTTTTCCGTCCGCCGGCGACATCAGATCGGTCATCTCATCCTGGACGATCTTGACGATCTGTTGGGTCGGCGAGATCCGGCGCAGCACGTCCTGCCCGACGGCTTTTTCCGTCACTCGCTTGATAAAGTCGCGCGCGACCTTGAAGTTGACGTCTGCTTCCAGTAGAGCCATGCGGATTTCGCGCATGCCGTCGCGGATGTTCTCCTCGGTCAGCTTTCCCCGCGACCGGAACTTGTCGAATGCTTTATTGAACCCTTCGGTAATGGTGTCGAACATGAAGGCGGTTTCCTCTTTTGTCTTGTCCCGTGGCCCGCATGGCCCGGGCTATCATTTCAAGACGATTTTCCACTCCGTGATCAGTTTCTCCACCCGCTCGACGATGCGGCGCTCCCGGGCCGCCAACTCCTCGATGGCGGCTGTTTGCAAACGCGGGATCGGAATACGCGAGCCGGTGGCGATCAGCAGACCGTTGTCTCGTTCCCGGTTCATAACCGCCCGGACCTCCGAGACAAATAGCGCCGCCGGCGTCTCCCCGTCCCAGTTCTCCGCCACGGTGTCCCCTTCGGGTTCGGGAGGCGGAATCGACTTAAGAGCCTCGCCAAAGACGGTGGCGGCCAGATTGGCCGAGGGGATGCTGCGATGATCAGCCAGGACCTTCAGGGCAATCGTGCGACACTCATTGACCAGTTTCCGCGCCCGCTCCAGAGCGCCCGCGGCGGCCGCGTCCTCGATATCCCGGTGCAGCCGCTTGGAGAGCGTGGTCACTAACAAGCTATGGGGCAAACTCTGAACCGCCTGACGTGTGAACCGGTGGAACGGATACCCCGAGGCCGCGAGCAGTTCGCCGTATGCGTCCACCAATTCTTGACGGTGACTTTCGTATTTGGGCTTGTCCAGCACCGCCTCCCACAGGGCGCTCTGGCCGGCTCGAATCTCGGCGAAGGTCATCTTGCGCAGATCCGGATCCATGGAACGGCCGTATTTCTCTGTGGCGTACATCAGGTCGTAGTAGCCGTTCTTCGGGTCCAGCGCCTGAAGTTTTTTGAGCGTCTCCTGGGCCAGGGTAAAGCCCGGCCGATTTTGGCTCAACAGGTACAGTGCGCGGAGCAGGTCCTGATCCGCATCGGGCCTGTCGGTCAGCGCAACAAGGTCGTCCACAACCTGCTTCAGATCGTGCGCCATGAAATAGGCCACCGCCGCTACCTGACGCGGCGTGGCGCCCTCTTCGCCCAGGCCTCGGCTCAGAAGCTCTCCGTCCACGACAAAGACCCCGACCCCGTGCTTCGACTCTTCGCTCAACTGCTCGATCAAAGGATCGGCCGACGCCCAGGCCGTCCCCACGCGGATGCGATGCTCCTTGCGGGCTTGATGCAACAGCGAGACGGCGGTCTCCAGCAGCGGTCGATCCGCGTCCTTGGCCAACTGAGCACTCAATCGCTCCAGCATGACGGACGCGGAGGAGTTCTTTTCCAGCGCGTTCACCCGGGCGAACGCCTCGGCGGCCTTGGGGTATTGGCCGGTCTCGAACAGCATGCAACCCAGCAGGAAACGGGAGTAAGTATCCTTCTCCGCCAGTTCCAACGCCGCGCCATATTCTTCAATCGCATCGGCCAGCTTGCCGGCACGCACCGCACGGTTGGCCCGGGTCACCACGTCGGCGTGTCGTATGCTGTAGGGCAGCCGCGACCGGTCGATTTTTCGTTCCACCGTGGCGGCCTTGAACAGGGTGTCCAGGGTCGGCCCTTCCGGAGCCTTCGGTTCGGCGCCCCGGCTGGGAGAGACAAGCAGGGCCATACAGAGTAAAATCAGGAATCCGGTTTGGGGGGGTCGCATTGGCATTGTCCGTCAGGTCGGCTCGTCCACGCGGGTCATCCGGGCACCCAGCGCGTTGAACTTCTCCTCGATTTTCTCATATCCGCGATCGATGTGGTAAACCCGGCTAATCTGCGTGGTGCCCTCGGCCACCAGGCCGGCCAGGACCAGAGCGGCGGAGGCCCGCAGGTCCGAGGCCATCACCGGGGCTCCGGTCAACCGCTCGGCTCCGACCACGATGGCGATGGAGCCTTCTTTGCGAATCTTCGCGCCCATCCGGTTGAGCTCCGCCACGTGCATGAATCGGTCCGGATAGATTTTCTCGGTTACTACGCTGATGCCGCCGGCCAGGGACAACAATACCATCACCTGAGCCTGCAAGTCGGTAGGAAAGCCCGGGTAGGCGTGGGTGGTCACGTCCGCGGTCGCGATGCGGCCGGAACCTTCCACGCAGATGCCGTTGTCCGTCGGAGTGATCTTTCCGCCGATTTGGGTGAACACATCGATTACCGCGGACAGGTCCTCCGCACGGCAGTTGGCGATCTGTACACGCCCGCCGGTCAAGATCGCGGCCGTGGCAAAGGTCCCCGCTTCGATGCGATCCGGGATCACGGCATATTCACAACCGCCCAGGCTCGTCACGCCTTCGACTTCCAATCGGTGGGTGCCGACCCCGCGAATCTGCGCCCCCATGGCGTTGAGGAAGGCGGCCAAATCGGCGACCTCTGGCTCGCAGGCGGCACCTTCGATGATCGTCGTGCCCTCCGCCAGGGTCGCGGCGCACAGGATGTTCGCGGTGCCGGTTACTGTCGAGCCATGGGGCCCGCCCAGGTAGATCTCCGTGCCGCGCAGGCGATCGGCCTCAGCCACCACGTAGCCGTGTTCGATCTTGATCTTTGCGCCCAGGGCCGCCAGACCTTTGATGTGCAGATCGATCGGGCGCGAACCGATCACACAGCCGCCCGGCAGGGAAACCTTGGCCCGGCCTCGGCGTGCCAACAGCGGACCCAACACGCAAATGGAGGCCCGCATGGTGCGGACCAAGTCATAGGGCGCCACGCAGAACTTGTCGGAAACGAGGCGGCTGGACACCGTACCGCCCTCGTAGTGTGTCTCGACACCCAGCTCGTTGAGGATGCGGCAGATGGTGAACATATCCCGCAAGGGAGGCACGTTGGAGATCGTGCAGTCCCCTTCGCTCATGAGCGTCGCCGCAAGGATCGGTAGCGCGGCGTTCTTCGAGCCGCTGACCTTGACGGTTCCTTCCAGGCGTGTGCCGCCTTCAATGATCAGTTTATCCATTGCTTCTCTTTCTCGCTTTGACCACGCGCTCGATTCCGGCCAGGTCGCGCATCACTTCCACAGCCTCGTAGGCGCCGGTGCGTTGTACCTCGGCTTCGGCCAACTCATGGCTGTCGTACCCCACCTCCAGCATCAACCAGCCCCCCGGCGCCAATCGCTCGACCGCCCCCCTGGCCAGCGCCCCATACATTTGGGCGGGGTCGGTGGGACAAAACACCGCAAGACGTGGCTCCCAGGCGCGGGCTTCCGGATCGACCCGGTCTCGGTCGGTTTCGGCCACGTAGGGTGGATTGCACAATACCGCATCGAAGTCGACCTCGCACACCGGCTCGAACCACTCGCCCTGTACAAAGCGGACCCGTCGCTCCACGCCGAATGCCTCTGCGTTGCTCTGGGCCACCGCCACCGCTTCGGCACTCAGATCCGTCCCCATCACCGAGGCCCCCTTGTGGTGAAAGGCGATCGAGACCGCTATCGTACCGCAGCCGGTGCCGATGTCCAACACTTTGCACGTGTGGTCGGCCAAAACCGCAAGGGCCGCCTCCACGAGGGTTTCGGTTTCGGGCCGGGGCACCAGCACGTCAGGTGTCACCCACAGGTTGATGGACATGAACTCCTTACGGCCGATCAGGTAGGCCAAGGGCTTGCGTTGCGCCCGCTGGGCGACGAGTTCGCGATAGGCGCCCAGGTGTTGCTCATCCAAGGACTCGTCCATGTGACAGTACAGGGAAACCCGGTCGCATTCGAGCACGTACGCCAAGAGCAGTTCCGCGTCCAGGCGCGCACTGTCGATGCCTTTGGACTTGAAGTGTTGGTCGGTCCATTCGAGTACGGAGCGGATGGTCCAGGTCCGGGTCGTCATCTTACGGTTTCTCTTGGACCGCCGGGTCCGGCGATTGACGGGTAAAGGCCTTGGCGTGCTTGTTCCACCAGTCCTTCCACCGGACCAGGGCCGCCTTGCGCTCGTCGGGCGTTGCTTTGTGGTCGAAGGGGTAGTCCTTTCCGCTGACTTGGCGCAGGGCTTCGATAGACATCTCCCGCACGAACGCGTCGTCGTCGGCCAGGCCCTGGATCAAGTAGAACGCAACCCACTTCTGTTCGAAGCGGCCGAGCATGCGGGCCGCGCGCCCGCGCACGGTGAACTCCGGATCGCTCAAGAGCATCCGGCCCAGCACGACGGCCGATTCATCGAAGATCATGCCAAGCTTGTCCATGACGTCGATGGCGGTCAGGCGGACGGTCGCGTCCGGGTCCTCCACGGCGCGGGAAATGGGCAGGTGGGCCCGGCGGTCTCGAATATGTCCGAAGGCGGCCAGGGCGGCAGCTCGGATCTTGGGATCCTCCGACTCCACGCGCAAGAGGTACTCTTCCACCATATACGCATCGGGCGGCGGGAGGCGGGTGAGCCCTTCGATCTGCGCGAGCGCCTTGGCGGCGTCCTGGCGAAGCGGCGTCTCCCACAAGGCGGCCGTTCGTAACGCGTCGCGGTATTCTTCGGTGGCCAGGAACACGGCGTTGCAGAACAGGAACATCTTACCCCGGATCCAGTGGATCTCCGGATGATCGGGCGCCAGCGTGGCCGATTCGTCCAGCAGTTGCGCACAGGCCACAAAGGCGTCTCCGTCGCCGAAGCGCGCGGCGGTCACCAGCAGGACCTCCGCAAGTTTTTTGCGACCGCTGATAAAGTTCGGGTCGGCGGCGATCGCCTTTCGAAACAGGTCGGCGGCCTGTTCAAAGGCCCGCTTCTCGGCGGCTTCCTGATCTTCGGGCGTTTCGAAGGTGGCGCTCTCCAGGGCCTTGAGCACCAGGGTTCCTTTGGCATCCAGGGCCCAGGGCAGTTTCGGATCAAGCTGATGGGCGCGCTCGAAGAACGGTCGGGCCTCCTCCAGACGACCGGCCCGGGCCAGGACGCGTCCGTTCAGGTAGGCGAAAGCCGCAACCTCAGGATATTCTTCGGACAGCGCTTCGTAGCGCGCCTCTAAGGCGGCCACGTCCCCGCCGGCGAATACGACGTCCTGGTAGCGCACGTGCGCGGCCACGTCGAGGATATTGTCTTCGGTGTCTTGGCGCAGGCGGTTGCGGGCGCGGGTCAGTTCCGCACGGCTTTCGAACTCCCGCGCCATTTTTTTGTCTTTTTTGTAGTTACGATAATAGTCGGCGAGGGCGGAGCGGATATTCGGGCAAGTCTCTTGGGCGTCCATGGACAGGGCTCGGGAGAAGTGGATAAAGCCGCGGTCGGGCTGCCCGCTCTTGTAGAGAATCCGGCCGAAGAGACAAACGAACAAGGGGTCGTCGGGGTGGTCTTCCAGGTGTTGTTCGTAGATGCGCAGCGCCTCGCCCTTGGGTCGGTCGCCGGCGGCTTCTAGTTTCAACATCAGGTCCTGGAGAAGTTCGTGGGCCTCCGCGCGGTAGGGGTTGATCCGCAGGGAACTTTCCACTTCAACCAGCGCCGAGTACAGTTCTTCATTCGCGGAGTAACGAAGGGCTTCTTCGTATAGCGCGTCCGCCGCGTCGCGCTCGGACTTGGACAGGTCGCGACCGGTCGAGCCGCATGCGATCCATGGCGCGATCGCGAAGAGTGTCAGCAAAAGGATGGTTCTGCGCGACCGGCTTGCAACCCAGTTCATTCGAGTTCCTCCAGTTTTCGATCTCGTTCGGCCTCGATCACCTTGGTCAGAAACTCGTCGATTTGGCCCAGCAGGATCGTATCCAGCCGGTAGATTGAAATACCATATCGATGGTCGGTCACGCGGTTCTGCGGAAAGTTGTACGTGCGGATCTTGTCGCTCCGATCGCCGGTGCCTACTTGGCTGCGGCGGCTGGCATCGCGATCGGCGATTTCTTTGGCCTTCTGCGATTCGTACAGGCGCGAGCGGAGGATGCGCATGGCTTTGGCTTTGTTCTTGTGTTGCGAGCGTTCGTCCTGGCAGACGACCGCGGTGTTGGTGGGGATGTGCGTAATCCGCACGGAGGATGACGTTTTGTTCACGTGTTGGCCGCCGGGACCGGAGGCGCGGAAGACGTCGATGCGCAGATCGCCTTGATTGATCTCGACCTCGACCTCGTCGGCTTCGGGAAAAACTGCAACAGTGGCGGCCGAGGTATGCACCCGCCCCTGGGCCTCGGTCTTGGGTACGCGCTGGACGCGGTGGCCTCCGCTTTCGTACCGCAAATGCTTATACACGTCCACGCCGCTGACGGAAAAAGTAATCTCCTTGAAGCCCTTCAGCTCCGTCTTGCTCTGGTCCATCACCTCGACCTTCCACGCTTTCAGCTCCGCGTATCGGGCGTACATCCGGAACAAATCCCCCGCGAACAGCGCAGCTTCGTCGCCACCAGTGCCCGCGCGAATCTCTACAATCACATTGCGCGCGCCATCCGTATCCGCGGTAACGAACAAGCCCCGCAGCTCCGCCAGAGCCGCCTCTTCCGCCGCCTGTTGTTCCTCGATCTCCTCGGTCGCCATCGCCTGAAGCTCCTTATCAGAGCCCGCCAAGATCTCTTCCGCCTCCGCGATCGCCTGGCGGCACGCCAGCAGCTCGCGATACTTCTCCACCGTCTTCACCAACGCACCCCGTTCGCGCACGTACGTTGGATAGCGTCGATCTTTGGAGATGACGTCGGGATCTTCGATTAATCGGGAAAGTTCCTCGAACCGCTGCTCCATCGCGGAGAGCCGTTCGAGCATAGATTTACGTTTCTCAGTCACGCCGGACCTGCCTGGTCGAAGCCAACACAATCGGGACACACAAACACAGGGGGGGCCTTATCGGCCGGCGTGAACAGCTACCCCTTGGTCTTCGTCTCGGCCTCGATCTCGGGCTTGGCTTCGGGCTCCGCCTCCGCCTTGTCTTTGCCCCAGCCGTATTTGCGTTGGAACTTCTCCACGCGGCCCGCGGTATCCACATACTTCTGCTTGCCCGTGTAGAACGGGTGGCACTTCGAGCAGATCTCGACCTTCAGCTGCGGCATAGTCGACCGCGTCTCAAAAGTCTCCCCGCACCCACAGGTCACCTTCGTCGCCACATACTTCGGATGGATTTCAGCTTTCATAATTTCGCAACAGCTCCAGGGAAAATTCGCGAATGTACCAAACCCGGCATTATAGCACGGCTTCAATCGGATTCAACCGCTTTTTCACGCCCCCGAAGCCCAAGCACCAGAATACCGTCCACCACCGTCAACCCCATCGCCCACATCACCGCCCCGCCGCCGCAAACGCTCCCGCCCCCGGCCCGGACCCCACCACCGTACACACCCCAGCCCACACCAAGAACCACACCCGCGCCCGCTCCGGCGCCCACGCCACCGCCCAACCGCCGACCCACGACCGCCCCATCGGCGAGCGCACCCGCGCTCACGCCACCACCCGCGCCAGCGACCCACCGGCGCCCAAGCCAGCGGCGCAAAACCTCTTTACTTTTGAGCTTGAGCCATGCACGCCCAAGACACAGCGCGTGCACGTTTTGTCATGATTTTGACACGTTTAAGCACGTTTCGGGCAAGAACTGTAAAGAAAAAACCATCCGGGCAACATAACCCGCTCATTAAAACATGACTAATTCACGGAGATGGACTTACACTCCTTCGAACCCTCCGGGCTACGTCCTACAGCCCTTGCAACCCTCACTTATTCCTGCTGTCCTTTTACTGCGAAAGTCGCCGAACTTGCACACTCTTCTTTTGACGATCACTTCCCTCGATGTCTCCGAATTCAAGGTTCTCTCAGTTCCATTCACTGAATAGCTTATGTTCGTCTCTTTTAGATGGCGCTTGACCAAGGGTGTGCCACAAGGGAAGGTATAAAAGATCGTAGCTCCTGAAATAGAAGTTATGCGTTTGGAAGAAATCATGTTTTAAACGTCCTCCGCAACGCAGGAGGACTTTGAACAGTGAATACATACCTCATACGTACGCAACACGTCCAGAAGGATCGTCAATGGGATATACTTCTATTGGCGTGGCCAAGTGGCTCCCCATTACTCCTTGAAACCAAGGATCATGAAAGCGAGAAGACAAAGTACGTTATTTTAAAGACCGGAGAAAGACTCATGCGTAAGATCGCCGTCTATCCAATTCCAATGATGGCCGTTGTACTCATCGGAATGTGCTTCATGCAGCCGTGGAATCTGGCTTTTGCCGACGAGAGAGCGAAACGGATTCAGGTGGCGAACTTGACCCAAAGGGGTGAGGCCCCCGATACGCGCCGAGGGCGTCTGGGCGATCAAGTGGAGATCACCGGACAGGATCTGATCCAGACGGGCAAGACCACGCAAGTGATCTTCGCGGAGACGATGGTGGCGAACTTGGTCGAGCAATCGGGGGGCCGCTTGGTGGCGGAGGTTCCACCCAATGCCTATTCCTGGCCCATCCTGGTAAAGATCGGCAACGAAGAGCGATGGAGCGAGCGGGAGTTCGTGGTGACTAAGGTGGTCAAGTATAAGAAGGAACAGTTGGGTGCGGGTATCATCGAGTTTGAAAAAGAAATAGAAGTACGTAAGAAAATCTTCAAAGAGGTCGGCCTGATCGGCGTTGGAACCGTGCCCGTGGAAAAGGAGATTGGTGCGGACGAGGAGGAAGGCGTAATCCAAAGACAGTTCCATTTAGGCCACAAAAGTATGGATGTGGTAACTCACCGGAAGGCGGATTATCAGTCGATTGTGCGGCGGCCTCCGATCTTCACAAGCATGACGCCGACCCGCGGCGAGGCTGGCACCGTGGTCACGATCAGCGGGGCCAATTTCTTTGCAGAAACACGGCTTCCTCAGTTCTCTACCCCGGTTCTTCTGCATGAGCACAAAGAGCTAAGACCGCGAGTGACCTTCAACGGGGTGGAGGCCGAGCACGTATGGGTGGACAGTAACTACCAGATCCGGGCCGCGGTTCCGCTGGGTGCCACCACGGGCTCGGTTCAGGTCATCCGACAGGGTCTGGGAGAAAACAGTAAACTGGAAGACAAGACCACCACAGCGAATATGACGTTTGCTGTGAATTCACCGCCGCAACTGGCGCGAGCCCAGGTGCCGATGATCGACTCGATCTCACACGAGGCGATTGCCCGCGGGCAGGAGATCACAATTACCGGAGCGAACCTCAAGCGCGCCGGGGTCAACACACGTGTCTACTTCGGCGATCGAGCCGGCGAGACGACCTTTAATGACGGCTCAACACTGCGGGTCAAGACCCCCTATCAGTCCGGCGGGGTGTTCACCCCAAAGGTAGCCGTTGGTGGAACCACGGTAGAGGCGTCCCAAGAGGTAGCGGTTTTTCAAGTCCAGATTTCGCAGGATGTTTTGCCTGTGCCCGGTGGATTTTCAGGCTTTACGGCCAAGACGGTGCCGTCCGGTTACGAACGTCTGATCGAATGGTACAGCACGGGAAGCCCGTCGCAAGGTCATGGCGGTACATTCGTTACCCAAATGCCACGTGGCACGCGGGGCCCGATGGGCGCGACTGGAGCCAAGGGCAACGACACGCCTTTTACGACGATCTGTGGCAACTTCCATCCTGACGGCAAGGGCATCCTCTTCGTCGTAAATGGCGGCACGCTTACCGAAGGGCTTTTTATCAAAAATACGAACTTCCTCGTAGTACCACCAGATGGAACCGCTGGCACCGATTATCGGGCCACCGCAGAAAACAGCCCAGCCGGTCCTTCGGACGATCGCGTCTCGGCAGAGGTGTTCGTGTGCTACCCCTCGGAAATCACTGTGGACGTGGAATTGACCTCCTCTGATTCTTCTAAGATTGAGTACTCGGCGAACGGAACTTCAGGTTGGGGAAGTTCACTGACGCTAACCGGTATCGACAGCGGCGGCGCCTCCGCGACTGCATGGGTGAGGGCAATTGATACCAGCGCAGATCTCGACGATATTACCTTGACGGCCACAGGGGCCAACGGAGCGCCTGCAGATCTCCTCGCGCATGATCCAAAAGTAACGGCCGTCGGCATCAAATCGGTCGACCTGATCTTTACTGGTGGCGGAGACCCTGCTACTGCGTGGGCGGCGACCTGTGGTACGGTCGACCCCTCAAAATTCTTTTGTGCTGCAGGTTCGACACAGGCATGCACTAATCATACGGGTGTTCTTGTCTACCCGAACACCGCTATTGGAGCGGACTGCATGAACTCCTTTATGATGATCAAAGTAAACATAACCCCAGCAGTGAATTTTACAGCCAAAGGGATTGATTGGGATATCAAAAGAGAAGCCTCCGCTGCCTACTGGGGAGCGGGTCCTCGTCCTGCCACAAAGAGCATCCTTTTGGGAGGAGGTGGTTGGGCAAATGACGACCCCCCCGATAATGTTGACGAGGATATAAAACAACAAGCGAACTGCCTGCCCCTTTGGGTTGCTGACTTTCCTGGCTCGTGGGAACAGCTACATACAGCAGGGCACCATTATGCCTATTGCGGGAAGTTCCGCGAATGGGTTGAGGTAAAAATCGGAGGCAAATGGTACACAGCTTCGAAGTACAAACTGTGGCGGAACTGGCTCCACTTCAAAGTTGACAGTGGAAATTGGACAATCGATGGAGCCGAGGCCAACACAATTGAAGAGGGAACATGGACCGGCTTCGCAAACACTTGGACTGATCCTTATGATACATAGATAGCTTTGTGACAAGTGCGTCGGTAGAGTTCCCAACCGTTTGACAGAGGGTCCCCAAAGGCTCCCGACAGGCCACAAAGAAACGAGAAGCTGGGCTGGCGGTAATTCAAATCTTAAGGAATTGCAGGAGAAAATATTATGAAGCGGCATGGAGATCAATTCTTTCTCTGGGCGGTGGCGATTGCTCTCACCACCTCGTTGCCTTTATCTTTGGTCCAGGCAGAGCCAAACGCAAACGTCAGCGTTCCGAAATTCCAGCAGTGGCTCAAAGAGGGACACTACCAAAGGAAGATCGGCGACGGTCCGGATGCAGCGTTTCGCCAGTGGCTCCAGGCGGGAGGTACGTGGGATCCAAATGCTCGTTCCCGCCATATTTTCGATCCTGGGAACACCTATCAAGCAGAAGCTCTGCAACAGCTTGAGCGGGTGGCCATGCAGAATCATGGCAGGGCCCAACAACATCTGAGAGCGCTCTGCGATCCCAAGCATGAGATGAAACTGATCCTGTCTGCCCTGGACTACTTTGCACAAAACGGCGCAGTCGATCTTGTCGTCCAGGGAACACGCTACCCGTTGTTGCCGGAAGGGTACAAACGGTTCCTCGCCGTTCGACGCCACGCAGTAAGGCTTTTGGCAAAAATGGAAATTAAACCCGCCAAGAGCGTTGCTCTTGTGAAAAGCATGGTCGATCTTGTGAAGGTAACATCCGGGACATTAGCACCGGGTGACGCCCAGACCGCGTTCATGATTCGCGAAATCCGTATGGGAGCTATTAGCTTATTTCAGTCAGCGACAGGAATCGACTTTAGCAGTGTCAAGGTTGCCGCGTGTGGCACATGCATGGACGGCGTGCTCGAGCAAGTCCAGAACTGGCTTGCGTCGCAGAAAGAAACATCAATGACAACGAGTAGCTGGCCCGAGGCGACTGGTATGATGGTTGCGGCTCCAGGGCGTGTCGACGACCCTCCAGCGGCGGCCGGACGACCGCTCTTTCCGTTGATGACTGTAATCATTGCCGCTGCGCTGATCGGCCTGGCCACAAGCGCACGGTACATCATCTATCGTACGGGGCGTTTCGACCAGCACTCCGTGGGAAAGTTCGAGTCCAGATCATCGATGAGTAAGCTCGTCCGTTGAATTCACATACGGACTGGTAGAGCCGAGCCGTCCTGAGCCCCTGTACAGGTGGCTGTGCGCGCGGCGGGCACAGATGGATCCTGAATGGATCATACAGCGAGAGAATCTCTCTGCTTTTTCATTGACAATATATATAAAGACCTGTACGCTGTTTGTATGCTTTAAGTGGTTCGAAACCTTCGAACCTGCTGTCTGTTTTACCAGGAAGGGGGTAACCATATGGAGTACACAGTTAAGACTCTAGCGACGTTCAGGCTATCTCTTTTTCTCTCCATTGCCGTTGCTTCCGTTGCAGCCTGCGGCCCGCAGAATGAGCCAAAGAGTTCCGATCCAGTTACCAGAGAGGACTCGGTTGTCAGGGAGAGCCTGGAGGTTGGGGCGGGGCGAGGCACCAAAGAGGAGCGTGTCGTCGTGGAAGACCCCGTTGTGAAAGAAGCGCCTGCCGTCAAGGCCCCCCCCGCGAACGACTCGGACACGCGGGACCGGACGGTTTTTGATACGGGTTGGGCGTATCTCGACGCAGCCCAGAGGGCGTTCGACAAACATCACTGGCGCAATCTGGCGGAGGCCAAGAAGTACCTGACGATGTTTACCAAGCCTGCGCACAGCTACGAGCCGTTGCTCACAGCGCTGGACTACTTTGCCAAGGAAGGTGCAATCGACCTGGTCATCCACGGATTGGATTACCCGATCTTGCGCGAGGGTCATAAACGGCTTCTTGTAGTCCGCAGCCGCGCAAGCAACCTCCTGGCCCACATGCAGATTGAGCGCGAGAACGTGCCTCAAAGATTGGAGAAAGCAACCGACGCTCTCGAGTTGCTCAAGATAATCGTCATGTCCAGCCCAGGGGATGCGGAAACCGGTATCATGTACGATGAAATCCGTACTTCCACCAAGGCCTTCCTCGAAAATTACGGGTGCATCCGCTTCGACAAGGAATCCCCAACCGTCGACGAGATCGTCCGAAAAACCCGCACCTGGCTTGGCAAAGAGCAGGCCGAACCGCACGAGCCCGCAGAGCAAAGTACGCCCTGAACCTAAAGAAATATTCGTCGGCAATCTCAGCGCCTAACTCAGCAGGCTCACCTACAACTAGCAGTAGGTAGATGCTCTTTCATTACTCCCGATTCTAGCGATTGTTCTGGTGACTTCCTTGGCCACGAGCGCATTCTACCTTATCTTTCGGCCTAGGGCAGGACGACTTCCTTTCCGAGTAACTTGGGGACGGCGATTGTCGTCTTCCCGCTGAAGGGTTTTCTTATCATACGTTTGCGAAATACAATGGAAAAATCTGGGAGCCTTTGCTTGGAACCCTTTGCTACGATATGATGTTGACGCAAACATAGACAACGCAATCGAAAATGATCCCGATGCGTGTGGAACAAAACAATCGGGCGAGGACGATGTAAATACTTGGCAGTTCGTGCAGGAAGTACTCGAGGCCACATATAAGACCAATCTTCTAGACCAAGTCCATAGTGGTGCCGTTGGCTGGCCAGTGGCCGCCCCTGCAGAGTTTACAGCGGATTTCGTAGAGTGGGAGCCGTAAGCCTTGGGCAATGGAAAAGAACGAGACGCAAGAGGACCATTCCTGCCGCTTGGGTTCATAACACGAGATGGGGAGTTCGAGATGAAAAGACAGATACTTGTTTGTTGCGCGATTGTAGCGCTGTGCCTGACCGGCGTTTCAGCAAGCGGAGAAGAGCTTGATCTGAGCAGTTGGCCTACGAATGGGAAGCTGGTGGAGACGCTTGATCTGCCTATAGACGTACTCGTGGGCAGAGGAGCGCGTCTTTCACGGCTCCTTCAAGAAACAGCATCCGGTGTAAGGCTAAACTTGGAGGGGCACGACTCGGGCACTGTCACGATATTGGCACACGAGACGATTCCTGAAGCACAGGTGAGTCTAGTTGGTTTCACAAACTCATACACGCGCGAGGGAAAAGACTTCGGTTTTAATTTCGGTGACGTGTGTTACGGAACCGTAGGACGAGAAAATCGCTCGTCCGCCATATTTATCCGAGGCAACGTAGTTGTTCGGATCACGGCGAGCAAGGATACGGTTCTTGCGCTCGGCTCGATATTGGACGGCGCCATTCAGCCACAAACGGCACTTGAAGTGGAAAAGGTGAACAAGCCCCAGATTAGGCTTTCGCGAGAGCAGTTAATCCGCCTGTTGAGTCCCGAGCGGTTAATTCAGCAGAATGATCGTGTGATGAACGAACTAGGGGCACGCCAGATGTTGGCGCAACGCGCTCGGCAGATCCGTGCACTGCAAGAAGTTCTAGGACGCCCGGTCACAAAGGATGGACGTCCCGCCATTCTGCAGGCAATCCATCTGGCGGGAGGAATTCGTGCTCAAGAAATCGTTCCGCTTTTGACGAAGCGAATTAATCTTAAGGATCCCGAGTTGGCAAACCAAGAAGGAGTATCTGTCGAAGAACTCTATCCTGCCGTGCAAGCCCTTATCAACATTGGCAGTCCCTCGACTTCAGCCGTCGTGGACATTTTAGAACGAACCCCGGTTTCATCGTTTCGCCGGGACCTATCTATGCGGGTGTTGACCAAGGTTCATGACCCCTCTATCGCGAAATTGATGTTGGAACAGCGCCTGTCGAAAGCCTCCGACGAGGTGCGCCCTCGTCTTGAGAACGCCCTTCAATTTTTCGAACAAGAAAAGTAGGCACTTCCTACAACAGATACACCTCTGAAAGCCTGCCAGGAAAAGCATCGTTTGAAGCTGGCTTGCAGCGGAGAGCACTTGTTCTTTCCATCGCTTGGGGTACAAGTAAAGGGCACGATCGACTACGTTCATTGTGAACGCCCCGAGAACTATGACAACACGGATGGACGACAGCCCCCTCCCCGAGAATTGGTCCAGTTATTGTGAGAGGATCATATCGGCCGAGCGGCCGGGCCCAGGTACAGAATCACTAAAATGGCGGAGAGCCCTTCCAGACGTGCTTGACGGTCGGAGGCTATAGCAACTATCGAGTCTGGAAGGGCCCTCTTCGCGGTCTCACTTGGCCCCTATCGCTAAGGGCGCAAAGTCCTATCCGATCTCTCCTATAGGTAAAGTGGCATTCCAGGGGGGAGGGTTTCATAAATTTTGAGAAAAGTCCGCCCGACCAGGCAAGTAGGGTCTTCCATTCGTATTGCTGGCGACTTTGGTGTGAGCTAGCATTTGTCTTCGCAAGTTCTAAGTAGATCTTACGCTCTTCTATTTCTTCGATGGTTGGCATTGCCTCCTCTCTTCTTTGGGATGTATCGCAATTCCCTCCCCTGTTGCAAACGGGGATATCGCCTACTCAAGATACAGGGGTGTACGTTTGCGCACGATTCGTACACGTTTGGGTATGATTTGGACGCGTTCAGGCACGTTTTGGAATTGCGCAGGCCACGCCCGTGGCCTGCGCAGAGGGCGGCAGAAGCCCAGAATGCTATCATTCAATAGGGCCGCGGAGGCAACCCCGAAGAGAGCCACGGGCGTGGCTCGCGCAGGGGGCGGCAGAGCCCCGCAATACGATCATTCATCAACAGGGGCCAAAACCGATCCATCCACAGATTAAGCAGATTTCACAGAAACAACCCCCGTGGTTGCTCCATAGAAGCCAGCCGTAGAAAGCCCGCTGATTTAGATTTCCCAACCTCCAAGCAGGCGGCGGGCCCGGATTACAGAATTTCTGATTTGGCGAAGAGCCCTTCCAGACATGCCTGTCGGGCGGAGGCTATAGCAAACTTCCGTGTGCCTGGAAGGGCTCTCTTCGCGGTCTCACCTGGCCCCGTAACTAAGCTACCAATAAGAAGGTGAGCAATCCCACTCAATCTCCCCATTAGTAAAGTGGCATTTCAAGGGGAAGCGTTTCATGAATTTTGAGAAAGTTTCAGGCGAGTCTCGTTAGAGAAAATTTAGAAAGAAGGCCGCCCAACACAACCGCCCCCAAAGATAGGGCTAATCACGGCCTCGAACAACTGACCCCTCCCCGGATTTAATACCAGCCTCTATGAGAGGATCGGGGGGAGGGGGGGGTTACTTTGCACCATGCTTACGGAGCAGGTCGGCCACGCCCGGACGCTCCTGTTTCTCTGCCATGCTCAAGGGAGTGTAACCATCCCCACAGACCGCATGGAGATTCGCGCCTTTGGCGAGAAGTGCGGCGGCGATTTGTTCGTTATAGGCGGAATGCAAAGGGGAGGTTCCCTTGTGATCCTTCGCGTTCACGTCGGCTCCATTTGCAAGGAGCACCAGGACCACATTGCCGTGCTCAGCCGCCAAAGCCATATGCAGAGGGGTGCTTCCCGTGCTTTCTCTTGGATCTACATCGGCCCCATGCTCAAGTAGGAGCTTGGCGACATCTTCGTTGCCACCATAGAGTGCCGCGCGATGGAGCGGTGTATTACCAACGGAGCTCTTGGCGTTGGGATCGGCTCCACTGTCGAGAAGAATCTTTGTGATGGTCGCATGTCCACCGAACGCAGCGAGATGGAGCGGTGTTCGGTTCCATACCGCAAGGCCCGTTCCCGTCTTTGCGTTGACATCAGCGCCTGCGGCGATTAGAAAGCGAACCGTTTCGCTCTGGTTCTCTTCCACGGCAATATGCAATGGAGCGTAACCATCTGCATCATGAACCGTGAGCAGTTGCGGGTTTTCGTTCACGAGAGCCTTTACTCGAGCCCAATCTTTAACCTGCAATGCACGCAGCATGTCGGCCGGGGTGCTCATCGCTTTACTATTGCTGTTTGCCTCAGCTGGCTTTGTCGATATTGGTTGAGCCCTCCCCGGATTTACCCTGATCTGCTGGTTAGAGGCCCAGAATGGTTTTTCTGGCATTCCTCTTTTCAGCCACTTGTTGTATTCGAGCATGATGTTGAAATGGTCGACGGCGAACAGCGCGGCAATGCCAACAACACCTAGAAGCAGGAGAAGAATGGGAAGCTTTCGACTCTTTCCGTCGGCTCGAAACGCCATCAATCCGATGAGTAGTGAAGCGATAAAAATGGGGATTGCGAGCCAAGGGTCCATGCCCGTGTGATTGGTTTTGTTTCGGTAGATGTACCGCCCGAGGCAGACCAATGTGGTTGAAGAAAGCCCGATCATAGAAAAACAAAGAATTCGCAAAATCGCTTGCATCAACGGTTCTCCTTCTTTAACTACAGACCAGCGATCTTGAGCATATCATTAGCCTACTCGGCAACGGGCTCCGGGTCAAGGCATACGGAAGAACCTCTTGGATGCCGCTGGCGTCGTTGCTGTGTGCGGAGATGGCGAGAATCAAGGTCGGCGGTGGCCGGGCACGGACAATAGAATCCATGAAATTGCGGAGAGCCCTTCCAAACGTGCCTGTCGGTCGGAGGCTATAGCAACTACCGAGTCTGAAAGAGCCTTCCAGGACAGACCTGGAAGGCCCTTTATATCGCTGCGCTGACCGGATTAGGGCGAGGCAGGCCGATGCATGTCAAAGTGATAGTATTCCCACGTTAAGCGGGGATCGTTCGGATCCATCCCGGTGACCACGTAATCCACCAAGATGTCCGGGTCCGACAGGACCGTGTCCTGATCGTCCGTGTACTCGATAGTGAACCATCCCTCCGATTCGACGACATCACCCGAGGAGTTGAACGCCTCTTGTGATGCGAGGAAGAAGAACGTCCGGTCCGAATTCACGGTCTTGGTAATCGTTTCGGAAGTGAAGCCTTCATCCAAAGGGTCAAAAGGGTGGAACGTCGTTTTTACCTTGATCGTGTTGCCGGAAAAGTTGTATCCGTACACCGTGGTCTCGGCATTGGATGTCGTCGCCGATACCCGGATGTCGTACCCGGTACCTACGGTGCCGGCGCCGGCGAACTCGCGGACGGGGACGTAGATCGTCTCTATATCTTTGATATCCGGCTGCTGGCCGGGCTGTGGAAGAGCGATCTTCGTCGTTAGCCATGCCGCACACACCACGCTGTCTTCGGATGCGGCGTTGCCGTTGACAAAGTCGATCTTCATCCCGACCTGGAGTAGGTTGACGCCCCAACCGGTGCCCTTGGGCGTGCTGTTGGCGTCGAGCTCGGAAAACTTAATGACCTTGACCTTGTTCGGCTCCAAAGTCAAATCCTCCACAGAGACCGAGTAGTCGCCGGAGAAGCTGAAATCCGCCGTGACGTCTACATCGCCGGTATTCACCAGGGTCAAAACCGTGTCGGACACCACGACCGAGCTCACTCTGTTCACGAAGACGATGGGAGCATACACGCCTTGGTCGGATGACGGATTGACACAGTCAATCCATCCCACGTCGTGAAACAGTTCCGACCAGGTAAGCTCGTCGAGCTTGTCGGCGGCATCGGTTCTGGAGTTGCCGTGAAGAATGTTCGACGCGGTGACGATGCTGCTGGGTAGAGCACCACCACCGGGAGCAGCGTTGCGTACTTTGAAGAACCCATCCATGTTCTCGGGACGTTTGTTTTCCGTGCCGCCAATGGTTGCCCAGTAGCCTGCACCGCCAAGAGCCGCCAGCGTTTCTGTCTGCAGAAGCTGGCCGGTAAAACCGAACTCATCACCGGTCAAAGGTGGCAGAGTGACTCTGTAGGTCGCTTGGACGGTATCGTCTCCTTTTTTGTAGAAATCAACTGCGATGTCGGCTGCATCGTCGCCGTCGATGTTGAACATGTAGATGAACCCGTCGTGCCATGACGTATTCGTCTTGCTGGTCTTAAAGAACTCGCCCACGGTTCCACCCCGGTTGACTGGTTGGGGCTGCAAAAAGTACGAATCCGGACCGTTGTCACCCTCTAAAACCCCCGTGATATCCATGGAAATGTAGGAGGGATCGACAACGGTAATGTCGACAGTCCACACGCCGACCCGTACTCCCCCGCGCGGCTTGGGCTCGGCATTCGTTGGCGAGTCGTAGAATCCTTCATCGTAGCCCGGAAGCTTGAACAAATCACGAACTTCCACCTTCCTGCCTTCTCCAGGTTCAATCTCAATGAAGGTATCCTCTTCTCCGGCAGTCCACTTCGCATTGGCTCCGTCAAACCGCTTGGCCAATGGGTAGAAAGAAAAGGTGGCCTTTGCCGTACCCGTATCGTGATTGTTGTGGATCCATATCGTATTCTGTATGCTCGAGGCGATATACGGTATGGAAAAGTCGATGTTGGTCACTACGGCTTGCGCGGGATGGTGGCTTAACGAAAACAGAAGTACCCCGCTCAGGACAATCTGTACGAGATTTTTATACAGCCTCATTACAATTTCTCCTATAGTAAGATTTTGGATTTGGTATCGATATGCGGTCGTTCGGGCCATTTGGATTTTACGATCTGAATCTTCATAAGCACCTCCACTAGACCAAGCTCTGGTTTACGAGGTACGCTTCCCGTCGCGTGCAGGTCGGGCCGCTCCTCTTTCCAACTCTGCCCCATTGATATTGCGTGAGAATGTTAATCGGGTTCTGTTGTATCACTCTATATAAAAGAAGTAAATAATCTTTGTTTATAAAACTGAATATTTCTTGTTAAAATAAAATAACAACCGATCCTCTCATAGAGGCTGGTACTAAATACGGGAGTGGTCAAACCCCGGCGCCCTGCCAAGAGCTACCCACGCCGCCGGGGTTGACGGTACCGGTAAGTTCGGCGGCGTGGGCTTGGCGGTTGAGCATTACTTTTGCAAGAACGCACAGACATGGGGCGGGGCTGCTCCTGCGTGTGCTTTATAAGTGAACAGCAGGTCCCCTGCGCTCGCGTCCGCGGGCACGGTTCCCATGGGCCACAGACTCGAGAACGATACCGCCTGGACTTCCAGATTCCCACTGTCCGCGTTCCACTTCCAGATTTTGTCGGCATCCTGGTCGACCATGTAGAGCGCATCCGCCTCATCTACACCGTCGATGCTGATAACGAACTCTGGGGTAAACTGGGAGGTATCACTTGTGTAAGCCCACATCGGACTCCGCACACCGTTCGAGCCCGCTATCGGGTTGTACCGAAACACGGTAGACGCCTCGGTCGCGACCAGCCAATCCCGTCCACTTCCGCCATCGTAGGCTGTCGCGCAATCGAAGGACAAACCGGAGGCGCCGATCGTGGAGAGCGCCTGGGCGTCACCAAACTGCTGAGTGGTCCAATCGAAGACGTGGTAGTTGTTCCCCAGGAACGCCCAGACTTCGTCGTTGCCGTCGCCATCGGGGTCCCAGGCCAGCAATATGTCAGGCACACGGGGGACGGCGTCGGCCCACAGGTCGACCAGGTTCCCCGCGCCCCCATTCACCGCCAGAGTGGAAGGCTCCAGCGTGTAGACATCGATCTCGGCGTCGGTGTAGTAATAGGTCCCACTGATTCCATCGATGGCGAAGACCATCTCGGCACCGAGAGCCGAACCAAAGTGAACCGACGCAATAACGGAGGGAATCGTAAGCGACGGGCTTAGTTTCATCGGGGTGAACAGCCCCTCGCTTAATTGGTAGACCACGGGAGCCAGAGCGTTCTGCGTGCTGCTTCCCCCGCCAGACTTAAAGGCCATGTGGACCGGGAACTGGTGCGTCATATGTGCCGCTAGCAGAGCTGGCGAGCCGATGGTGCTAACGTCAAAGACGAACAGGGTGCCGTTCATGGCATCGCTGACCCACAGCAAACCGTCGGAGTCGATTGCCAAGTCGTAGGGATCCCACAGGTTGGAGGTCGTGAAAGAAGTAATAAACTGGTCGGAGGCGTCAAAGGCGTAGATCTTGCCGGGCTCGCCTGAGTCACTATAGCCCAAACCTCCTTGGGGGACACTGCCTCCCTGGCCGACAAAGTA
>JAJDCN010000164.1 GCA_029260815.1 Planctomycetota bacterium | reverse complement strand
CCCTGAACATGCTTTCCTTTTGGACGATCTTCACCGGCGCGGTTATCTTGATTTTGTCCTACTTCGCGGGAGAATCCTTTGCCCACGCGGCCGCCGGCGGATGGACCGCCTATGCTCCGCTGACCTCGGAGCCGAGTATGTTGCCGGGTGGGGGTGTTCCGATCGCCGATCTATACGAAACCAAAGACTTCTCAATTCTCGCCGCAATCCAGGCGTTCTTCAAGGACGGGCCGACGCTGTGGATTCTCTCGATTATTCTGGCCGGCACCTCCTCCTTGATGGGAAGTATCAACTTTATCGTGACGATCTTTAACCTGCGGACCAAGGGCATGACCATGATGCGGTTGCCCCTGACCCTGTGGGGCCTGCTGTACACCTCGATCCTGGCGGTTTTGTGGGTTCCGGTGGTGGCCGGGGCGCTGTTCATGCTCATCCTGGACCGCCAGTTCGGCACCGGCTTTTTCGTCCCGGAGGGCGGCGGACAACCGCTATTGTATCAACACCTGTTCTGGGGTTTCGGTCATCCGGAAGTCTACATTTTGATCCTTCCGGCCTGGGGGCTGGTGGGCGACCTGCTGTCGGTTTTTTCTCGCAAGCCGGCCTTCGGCTACAAGGCGACGGTCATCTCCATGGGCGCGATCGTGGCCCTTAGCCAGATCGTCTGGGCCCACCACATGTTCACCTCCGGCCTCGACCCGGACCTGGGCCAGTGGTTCGTGTTCCTGACCATTACCATCAGCGTGCCGACGGCGATCTTTTTCCTCAACTGGCTGGGCACCCTGTGGCGCGGTGCGATCCGCTTCTCCGTGCCGATGTTGTTTGCGCTGGGGATTGTTTTCGTCTTCGCCATCGGTGGCCTGACCGGCCTATACAACGCGTTGCTCGCACTCAACCTGCACGTACACGACACCTATTTCGTGGTCGGACACTTCCATTACACCCTCGCGGCGAGCGTGCTGTTCGGCGGCTTTGCAGGGATCTACTATTGGTACCCCAAGTTGTTCGGTCGCATGTTAAGCCCGAGGTTAGGCGTACTTCACTTCGTGCTCTCGTTCCTTTTGCTCAATGCGGTGTTTTTCTCGATGATGTACGTCGGCGGCATGCACGCGCACCCGCGGCGGATCGCCGACTGGACCGGTTACGGGTTTTTGAAAGAAACGGGGCCGTGGAACAGGTTCATGGGGCACGCGGCCATCGGACTGTTCGCCGCGCAGTTGCTCTTCGCGTGGAACTTCCTTACCAGCCTGATTTGGGGAAAAAAGGCCTCCGACAATCCGTGGGAGGCCAACACCTTGGAGTGGGCCGCTGCAACGCCGCCACCCCACGGAAATTTTCCCACGCTTCCGGAAGTGTTTCGCGGACCGCACGAATACAGCTCGCCGGAAGCGGGCGACCGCGATTGGATTCGACAGGATGAAGAGGGCGACGCCTCCGACTGACCGTACAAGGAGTAATTATGTCACAAGCCGTTGCACTGAGTCATGATGAAGGGCTCTCTACCGGAGTTGAGAGCGGCAAGTTGGGCCTGTGGGTCTTTCTTGCCTCTGAGGTCATGTTTTTCGCGGCCATGATCGGCAGCTACGTGGTGCTGCGGTTGGGCAGCCCGGAAAGTTGGCCTGCCAATGCCAAGGAAATCCTCGATCTAGAGATGCTGGGCTTTAACACGTTCCTGCTGATCTGCTCCAGTGTGACCATGGTCTTGGGGCTTCAGGCCATTCAGCGCAACGAACGGAAGAAGACCGTCTGGTTCCTCCTCGCCACCTCGGCCATGGGCGTCGGCTTTCTCGTGATCAAAGGTGTGGATTATGGCCACCTGTTTCACCATCCGGATTTTATTGCTGACGGAAACAGACTGTTTCGTACCTGCTTTATGACGCTGACCGGTTTCCACGGATTGCACGTTGCAGGCGGTGTCGTCTCGATCCTGGTCATGGTGTTGGCAACCCTGCGGGGCAAGTTTTCCGCCGAGCATCACGTGGGGATCGAAAACGTCGGCTTGTACTGGCACTTTGTGGATCTGGTCTGGATCGTGCTATTTGCCATTTTGTGTCTTGTTTAAAGGAGTTGAGATGGCCCAGGCACAAGAAGCGCATCGCGTAAATGTGTTCGTCATCTTCGGATGGCTGGTCGCCCTCACCGGGGCGGAACTGTACATCGCCAGCGACGGAGTCATGACCGGAACGGCGCTGGTCCTTGGCTTGGTCGGCAGCGCGCTGGTCAAGGCCGCACTGGTGGCAATCTACTTCATGCACTTGAAGTTCGAGGGCGTCCTTATCTGGACGATGATGATCGCCTCGTTGGTGATCGGAATCGCGTTTATCCTCGTCCTTTTCCCGGACTTGGTCCAGGACGGGTATTGGAAAGGATTCATAAGCCACCTCTATCATGACTAAACAAAGATTTAAATCGATCGGGCTGACGCTTACAGCTGTTCTTGTTTTTCCGGCGAACCCGCTGTGGGCAGGAACCTGCTCTGCCTGTCGCCAGGCACTGTCTTCCAGCGGCGATGACAACTTGATCAACGGTCTGCGGATCAGCGTCCTGATCCTGGTTACCACCGTGATGACCGCGGTCACCGTGATCGCCTTGAAGATCCGCCGAGCCCATCGCAAACAGGCCCGCTCCCTCCACCACCTCGAGCCAGGCGTCGGATGAACGCCGCGGTCCATCCGAATCGCTGGGCGCACCGGATGGCTGTCGCAACGGCTGCTGTGACCTTCCTAATGATTGTCGTCGGTGGACTGGTGACCACCATGGAGGCGGGTGACTCAGAGCCGACTTGGAATCCGATGCGGTTCTGGGAGTGGTTTGGGCAGGACAAGCTCCCCGGCAACCTCTTCTACGAGATCTGGCACCGGCGGATCGGTATGCTGGTGGGTCTGTTGACCGTTGCAACGGGCGCGCTGTTGTGGCGCGGCTCCAGCCGGCGATTGCGCGGGTTGTGCATCGCGGCCTTGATCGGCGTCCTTGCCCAGGCGGGCCTGGGCGGCCTGCGCGTGCGGATGGTTTCAGACCCGAACGTGCAGGATTTCTTCTTCCGGCTCACCGGGTCCCAACCAGGTGTGAAAGATGCCCAATTGGTCGTCCGCATGATTCATGCGGCAACGGCGCAGGCGTTCTTCTGCGTGACCGTTACGCTCGCTCTGCTTTCCTCCCGCTATTGGGCGCGCGGTGGAAATCCAATGCAGTCCTCTAGCTCCGGTTCCATTTTCAAGTTAGGGCGCTTCGCTCTCGTCCTGATCTTTGTACAACTACTCCTGGGAGCCTTTGTCCGTCACGCGCGATTCATACAGGAAGAACAAAACTTCGTGGGAACCCTCCTTCATATTGGCATGGCTTTCTGGGTCCTGGCCGTTGTCCTGATCCTGGCCGGCAAGACGCTGAAAGCGGCCGAAGGGATCCAGCCGGTTCGCACCACCACTTTGTTTCTCGTCGCCGCCATCTTTGTGCAGCCGTTCCTGGGCTTTATGGCGTGGATGATCCTTCCGGATCCTCTGGACACCGTGCACATCGGCCCGACCGCGGCGATTGTTCGGACCGGCCACGTGGCGACCGGCGCCCTGATCTTCGCCGCCTGCACGTTTCTGACGCTCATGGCCTATCGGCACACCGACCGTAGCAAGCCCGGAGGGGCACCGATCTTGCCCGCCGGCCTCAAGCAGGGGGCGCAGGCATGACCCCGACCGAACTGGCCGCCGGAGTTGGCTCCCTGATCCGGTGGCGGAGCGCCGACTATCTGGAAATGACCAAGCCACGACTTAACTTCATGGTCCTTGTTACTGTTGGCGTCGGATTCCTGCTGGGCGCCACCGGCGCAGTCGACTGGGGCCTGCTGGTTCACACGCTCATTGGCGTCGGTTTGCTTTCGGGCGGCGGGGCTGCCTTGAACGAATACCTGGAGCGTGATCTAGACGCGCGCATGAAACGCACGCAGGACCGCCCGTTGCCTGCCGGCCGCTTGTTCCCGGCGGAGGCTCTCGCGTTCGGTGTCGCCTGTTGCGCGATCGGTACTGTGCAGTTGTGGTTCTTCGTAAATCCGCTCACGGCGCTGTTGGGCCTCCTGTCTGCGGGGGTCTACCTGTTCGCCTACACGCCCTTGAAGTTGCGCACGCCTTTGAACACGGTGGTGGGCGCCGTCTCGGGCGCACTGCCGCCGATGATGGGCTGGACCGCCGTGGCAGGACGTGTAGACCTGGGCGCCTGGCTGTTGTTCGCCATCCTTTTTATGTGGCAGCTGCCGCATTTCTTTGCCATTGCCTGGTTCTACCGCGAGGATTACGCCAACGCAGGCATGAAGATGCTCAGCGTGGTCGATGACAACGGCCGTGTAACCCGCCGGACGATCTGCGGATGCAGCCTAGCCATGCTAGCCGTCAGCTTGTTGCCGGTTTTCTCCGGTCTGAGCGGCGCACTCTACCTGGCGGCAGCCTTGCCCCTGGGCGCGGTGCTGCTGTTTTTGGCCGTTCGTCTGGCGGTGGGGAAAACTCACGCGGCTGCGCGACGCCTGTTCTTGGCCTCCTTGATGTATTTACCGCTTCTGTTGGGCGCTATGGTGCTCGATCGAATCCTGTTGTGACCCGGGGTACCCACCGTTCGCCCGCGGGAGAAAGATAAAATGTCTGATATCGCCGTTGAAGCTGTTGAACTGACCCGCACGTTTGGTTCCCGCAAGGCCCTGGACGGGGTGAGCTTTTCCGTCGGGAAGCAAGAGATCTTCACACTACTCGGTCCCAACGGAGGTGGTAAGAGCACCTTGTTTCGCATCCTCTCCACCCTGTTGCGTCCCACCGGTGGGGGCGCCCGGGTCTTTGGTCTGGATGTGGTGGAGCAGGCCCATGATGTCCGGGCTCGCATCGGTGTTGTCTTTCAATCTCCTAGCCTGGACAAGAAGTTGACCGTTTCAGAAAACCTGCGCTATCAAGGCTACCTGTTTGGCCTTCAGGGGCGCCCGCTGCGCGCCCGGATCGACGAGCTGCTCAACCGTTTTCGCTTGACCGACCGGGCCGGCGACATCGTGGGCGAGCTCTCCGGCGGCCTGGCCCGCCGCGTGGAGGTGGCCAAAGGGATGCTGCACAAGCCAGCTCTGCTGCTGTTGGACGAGCCCAGTACTGGTTTGGATCCGGGAGCCCGTCGCGACCTGTGGCAGCAATTGGACGATTGCCGATCCGCCGACGGCGTAACTGTGTTGATGACCACACATATCATGGAAGAAGCGGAAGGCTCCGACCGCATGATCTTGATCGACCACGGGCGACTCGTTGCCATGGGCACCGCCGCCGAACTCAAGAGCGAGATCTCCGGCGAAGTCATTCTCATTGAGGCGCCGGACTCTCAATTGCTTTACAACGAGATCGCTGCGCGCTACGAAGTCGCCGGGACCGTCAAGGATTCCACCATCCGGCTGGAGCGGCCCGAGGCCCACAAGCTGGCCGGGCGCCTGGCGGTGGACTATGGCGATCGCATTCAATCGGTGACCATAAGCAAGCCAACGCTGGAGGATGTGTTTTTGGACAAAACCGGACACAGTCTCTGGTCCGAACCCGAGGAGGAGCAAACATGAGCGCGGCCGCAACGCCTGCGACGGTCCAGACCCATCCGGCGCCCATACTGGCAGCCCTGAGCCTTTGTCGTCGCGATGTGGTGCGCTTCTTCCGCCAGCGTTCGCGGGTTGTGGGCGCCATGCTTACGCCCCTGGTCTTCTGGCTGGTGTTGGGCACAGGAATGGAAAGTTCGTTTCTTACCGACGCCGACAAAACGGTGGACGTGAGTACCCTGGAATACTTCTTCCCGGGCATTGTAGTACTGACCATTATGTTCACATCGATCTACTCCACGATCTCGATCATCGAGGATCGGCAGGAAGGCTTTCTGCAATCGGTGTTGGTGGCCCCGGTGCCCCGCGCCTCGTTGGTGATTGGCAAGATCTTGGGCGGCACCGCGATCGCGCTGGTGCAGGGGGCCGTATTGCTGATCTTGGCGCCCATCATCGGCATGCCCACGGGCATTGTTTCGGCGGTGCTGGCGGTGCTGTGGTTGACGCTGGTGTCGTTGACGCTGACGGGCCTGGGTTTTATTTTCGCCTGGAAGATGGACTCCACCCAGGGGTTCCATGCGATTATGAACTTGCTGCTGATGCCCATGTGGCTGCTGTCCGGCTCTATCTTTCCGGCCAGTGGCGCCAACCCGGTGGTACGGTGGATCATGGCGGTCAACCCGCTCAGCTACGGCGTAGCTGGTCTGCGGCACGCCTTATATCCCGCGGATACGGCGCGATTGTTGATGGAAGACATGGCCATGCCGGCCTTCTGGCTGTGCCTGCTGGTAACCCTGGTATTCGGCGCGTTCACGATCCTGGGCTCACGCCGCGCGGTCAACCGCAAGCTGGATTAGTGTGAGACGATGCGG
>JAJDCN010000163.1 GCA_029260815.1 Planctomycetota bacterium | reverse complement strand
ACCTGGCCGCCAAGGTCGCCGCGCACCAGCCGGGCCTGGGCGACATCGCCATCGGCAACCGCTGGGCCGGTCACCGTACATTTTCGCCGGACAAGCGGTTTATCATCGGCTTCGACGCTCGCGTAGAGGGATTGTTCCATGTGGCGGCGCTCGGCGGACACGGCGTGACCACCTCGCCCGCGTACGGCCGGTTGGCCGCGGACCTGCTGCTGGGCGGTGACGCGTCGGCAGACAACCCCTTCGACCCCGCGCGCATCGCCGCGCAAGGGCCAATTCGTACTTGACCATCTCCCCACCAGAAAGGTACTATTTCAATTCTCTCGCGTCCGGCCGCCTTAAGGGGGTGTTGGTCGGGCCGCCGCTCATGCATCCACCCCCGCATCCGATCCTTTGAGGGGGACCGCCGTGGCATTAAAAGTCATCCTTTACGTCGGAATGTTTATGCTGGCAGTGCTGTTCATGTTCCCCATCGTATTTGCAGACGTGGGCGCAGACATGGGTTTGAAAGCAGATACTGCAAAGAACTTTAAAATGACTCTTCTTTTCTGCTTTCTGTGTTCCAGTTTCGCAATGATCTGTATTACTACGATTTTTGGGCGAAAATGGGATCGACGGTACGCCTCAGCGATCCTTCTTGCGGTTCAAACGGCCGGCTTGGCCCTCATGGCTTTAACCAAAACACATGAGTATTACTGGATCTGGTTGGTCCTGGTTGGCTGTGCCATGCACTCTCTGTTTGGTTGGCTCAGTGATCTTATCCTTGCAGCATACAAAGGCAAGGATGCTGGCGTTATGTTAAACAGACACTACATGGCGTTTGCTCTAGGCTTTGTCCTCACACCAGTAATCATCGGAGCCCTTGGAGCGAAGAACTTTCGGACGCTGTTTTGGGCCGTTTGCGCCGTGCAGGGTTTGACTGCGGTAGCAATCCTGCTTTCTGGATTGCAAGCGGAGAAAAAAGAAGTCGGTGTTCGTGGCAAGGCCCTAGGCGAATTTCTTGCCGATTGGCGCCTCTATGCGTTTGGCACGGCCATTCTTTTCTATGTCGGAGCAGAATACACCATCTCCGTTTGGACCAAAGATTTTGCCATGCTCAAAGATGGAGCCAGCCTGGAAGAGCAACCAGCCCTGTTGCTCGGAACGCTATTCTGGATCGCAATGACCGTGGGTCGTTTCTTTATCGGCGATATCGGGAAAAAGGTTGGAACCGGAAAGCTTACTATACTCATCACAGCTCTATCAGTAGCCTGCACATTTGGGATTGTCCATATGGGTTCTTTCGTGTCGCTTGCGATCCTTTATGTAATTGCCGGCTTGCTCATGGCGGGTATTTACGGTTTCATCATCTCCATGATGACGGAACAACTTCCTGAAAACACCGGCGACGTAACAAGCGCTATGGTCCTGTTTACCAGCGCGGGTGTTGTTGTGTTAACAATCATCGTTGGCGGTGTTAAGAGCACTAGTACGATGCTATACGTTCCCGCGGCGCTTGTTGTTGCCTTATTGGCGCTGCTCCTTGTCGCCTCGCGGACTCCCGCACCGGCCACATCAAGCCAAGAGAACTAATTAGGAGTCAAAACAATGAACCTCAAGATGTACATCGATGGAAAATGGGTGGACTCGGTCTCGGGCGAGACTTTTGACGCAATCAGCCCCGCCACCGGCGAAGTGGTCGCCACGCTCCCCAAGGGCAATCGCGAAGACGCCAAGCTCGCCATCGCAGCGGCCAACCGCGCGAAGGACACAATCGCCAAGATGCCGATTACCGATCGGGTCAAGCTATGTCACCGCATCGGCGAGACGCTGGAGAAGCACCACGACGAGCTTGCCCGTAACCTGGCAGAAGACCAGGGCAAGCCGTTCACCGCCGAGGCCAAGGGCGAAGCGGAATTTGTGGTGCACCTGTGGCACCGCGCGGCCGAGGACGTGCTGCGCATGGACACCGACGTGATCGTCTCGGAGATGCCGCAGAAGCGAATCTTCACCTTCCGCCAGCCCAAGGGCGTCATCGCCGCCATCTCGCCGTGGAATTTCCCACTGGTCATCCCTTGCGAATACCACGCGGCCGCCATCGCCACGGGCAACGCGGTGGTCTGGAACCCCGCTTCCACAACGTCGGTGGTCGCGGTGACCATGACCCGCTGCTTCGAAGAAGCAGGCATGCCATCGGGCGTGTTCAACCTGATCACCGGCCCGGGCTCGGTAGTCGGCGATGAACTCGTTGCCAACGAAGGAACGCACGCCATCGGCTTCACCGGCTCGGCGGAAGTCGGCCACATCATCGCCCAGCGCGGCGCGGGCAAGCCGATGATGCTGGAGCTCGGCGGCAACGGGCCGACGATTATCCACCACGACGCAGTCCTGGAAAAGGCAATCCCCTCCACGGCGATCGGCTGCTTCATCAACGCCGGCCAAGTGTGTTGCGCCACCGAGCGGATCCTCGTACACGAAAAAGTCCACGACCAAGTCGTCGAGATGATGGTCGCCGAGGCCAACGCGCGCGTGCTGGGCGCCTCCATGGACAACGGCGTGACCCTCGGCCCGCTGAACAACGAAGATACGGCGCAGAAAATGGACGAGCATATCGCCGACGCAGTCGCCAAGGGCGCCAAGGTATTGGCCGGCGGCGGCCGCGCCGAGGGCAAGCCGACGGCGCAATATTACCAAGCCACCGTGTTGGACGCGGTGCGGCCGGACATGCTGGTGGCGCAGGAGGAATCTTTCGGACCGATCGCGCCATTTATCACCTACTCCACCATCGAAGAGGCATTGGAAATCTCCAACAACGATCCCATGGGCTTGGTCGCCGCGGTATTCACCCGCGACATCAAGACCGCCTTCGCTTTTACCGAAGGACTGCAGACGGGAATCGTGAACGTGAACGACGCGACGACCCACTGGGAGTGTCACATCCCCTTCGGCGGCGTTGCGGGCAAGAAGAGCGGCATCGGACGGATCGGCGGCCGCTACACCATGGAGATGCTGACGGACCTGCGGACCATGATCCTGGATCTGGACAACTGCTGAGGATCAAGCCATGAAATGGATGGAAATGTCCTGGCCCGATATGCAGAAGGTGGACCGGGAAAAGACGGTCGTTATCGCGCCCTTCGGCTCCATCGAGCAACACAGCCACCACCTGCCGGTCTGCACCGACACACTGTTGATCGGCGAGATCGCCGACCGGCTCAACCAGCGGTTTGCCGATGCGCTCTTGATCTTACCGGTCCAGTGGCTCGGCCTGTCGCGGCATCACTTGGAATTCGGCGCGACGCTGACCGCGGAGCTGGACACTCACGCGGAGATGGTCTACGACATCGCCTCGAGTGTGTTGGACGACGGCTTCGTCAACCTCTTCCTGCTCAACGGCCACGGGGGCAACGCCCCGACTCTGGAAGTGGCCGGGCAGGAGCTGTCCATCGAACACCCCGACGCGACAATCGTATGGGCCTCTTACTGGAACGTCGCGGCGGAGCAGATCGAAACGATTCGCGAGACGCCCCACGGCGGCATCGGCCACGCGGGCGAAATGGAAACGTCCATGGTTATGGCGGTGCGGCCCGAACTGGTCCACGACGATCAGATGGAGCCTGACGGACGGCCACCGGCTTCTGAATTCGTATGGAAAGATATCACCAAGGGCGGCTCGGTAAGCACCTACGAGACTTTCGCCCAGTTGACCCACCACGGCGGCTTCGGTGACCCGACCCTGGCGAGTGCGGAAAAAGGCGAAAAGTTTTTTGCGGCGATTGTTGACCGACTGGCGTTGGTCATCGAAGATCTTCAGGAAGGACGGTTTACACGAGAATGACATCATTGGTTCCAAAAGTGGTTACCTTCGGTGAAGCAATGTTGCGGCTGGTGCCGCCGCTGAACCTGCGTATCGAGCAGGCGCACAGCTTCACCACCTTCGTCGGCGGTGGCGAACTCAACGTGGCCGTGGGCGCCGCGCGGCTTGGACTGAACACCGAGTGGGTCTCGCGCCTGCCGGAGACGCCCATGGGCCGCTTGGTGCTCAACCGGGCACGGGAGTTCGGCGTGGAGACTGCACGGGTCGTTTGGACCCCCAACGACCGGGTCGGGCTGTACTTTCTGGAGATGGGCGCGGCCCCGCGAACGCACAAGGTCTTCTATGACCGGTCCGGCTCGGCGATCTCCAAGATTCGACCGGGCGAGGTGGACTGGAAAGCGGCCTTCGCCGGCGCTTCGCTGTTCCACACCTCCGGCATCACGCCAGCCCTGAGCCCGTCGGTGGCAGAGGCGACCACCGAGGCGCTCATCGCCGCCAAAGAGGCAGGGCTGAAGGTGACCTATGACCTGAACTACCGCGTGAAGCTGTGGACCGAGGCAGAAGCACAGAAATACAACGAAAGCATTATGCAATACGTGGACGTACTGATCACCACCGAGGAAGACACCGAGCGCGTTTTCAAGGTTAAGGAGAAAAACTACGACGACGTGGCCAAGAAGCTGTACGATCAGTTCGGCTTCACTGCTGTGGCGATTACGCTGCGGGATAACCTCTCGGTCTGGCGCAACGACTGGACTTCGATCGTCTATGACGGCTCGAAGATATTGCGCGACATGAAATACGAACTGGAATGCGTAGACCGGCTCGGCGGCGGCGACAGCTACGTGGCCGGCTTCGTTTACGGCTGGCTGACCGGCGACCTGGACAAAGCCAATCGCTACGGCAACGCCACCTGCGCCTTGAAGCATTCCCAGCACGGCGACTTCAGTCTGTCCACGCTGCAGGAAGTCGAAGCCGTAGTCGCCGGCGGTGGCAACCTGCGCATCGAACGTTAATTGAAACGAAATAGGAGCAAGCGTTGAAAAAAGAAATCCTTTTGAAGAAACGGTCCAAGGACGGCGCCGACGTGGCCGGCCCCTACACCACCGTCGTCAAGCATGGCAACACCTTGTACATCGCGGGCCAGGCCCCCTTGGATCTGAAAACCTGCGAGATCGTTGGAGAGACGATCGAGGAACAGACCGCCGCGACGCTCGATGGACTCAAGACGGTGCTGGAGGACGTAGGCTCTTCCCTAGAGCACGTGCTGAACATGACCGTCTATCTGACCGATATGTCGGAATGGGAGCGGATGAACAAGGTGTACGCGCAATACTTCCCGGAAAATTTCCCGGCCCGCACGGCTGTGGGCGCCGGTCAGTTGTGGGAAGGCATCAAAATCGAGGTCCAGGCCATCGCCTGCCTGCCCGACTAGGGGAACGCCCGATCATGGATCCCACCGACCCGCACATCCCGGAGCCGACCAAACCAGCGGACGCCCCGCCGACGGCCGCATTCGTTGCGCCGCCGGAACCGCCTGTGCGAACTTATCGAGAGCGCGGACCGGATGTCAACGATTCAATGATCGCCTGGATCATCTTCGTGTGCAGCCTGGTCTTCATGGTCTACGTCTGTACGGCTGGGCTGAACCTGAGCGGCATGAGTATCGAGGGAGTCTCCATCAGCGGCGCCAACCGCCTGATCGACAGTCCCCGTTCGATGATGTATCGCGACTTCTACGCACCCTACGGACCCGGTCGCTATTACGCATTGGCCACGGCGTTTTCAGTCGTCAACCAGTTCCCGCCGTATCATGCCGACGTGCTGACCGCGCGACATTTCTGGTCATTGCTGACCGCGGGAACGGCGTTGATGCTGTATCTGTTATGTCGTCACTGGATGTCGCCATTGCCCGCCTGCCTCGCGGCGGCGGTTTTTGTGCTCCTTCACCCGCCCATGGCGGAAATCTACCTGCCGTTGTCGATCACTCTCGTGGCGCTGCTCATTGCCGCGGACCGGCACGACGGCAGCTACCGGCGAGCCCTGGGGGTCGGCGCGATGATCGGCGTCGCCTTCCTGTTCCGGGAGCTGGCCGGCGCGGCGACGTTGGTCGGGGCTCTGGTCACTTACGGATTCCGCGCGCTGGTCGCACCGTTGCGCAAAAACAATTCGATCGACCGCCTCTATTCGCCTTGGCTGAAACTCCCCGCGGTTCTGATCGGAGCGGGCCTTCCGATCTCGCTGATGGCGCTGTGCTTTGTCGCCTTTTCAGCGCACTTCCCGACACTGGTGGACAACACGCTGCAGTCAATTCAGTTGCGCCACTCTTTGGCTCACACGATTCTGCCAAACCCTTTTGCAGCCGAAACGGCCGGGGCGGGAATTGAGCGGGCGATTTTTTATGCCCCGCCCGTGGTCTACCTATTCACGGTGATCCTGATCTTCAAACAGTTCGTCCGCAGACAGCGAGTCCGGGGCGATGCGGAAGCCTTGGGCCTGTCGGCCATGGGAGCGGTCGCCTACTTGGCGTTTCTCGACCGGGGAACCGGCGATGCGCTGTTGGTGGTCGGGCTCCCCGCCGGGGTGCTCGTATGCCAGGGAGTCGCGATTTTGATTCAACGAACTGCGCAGATCCTGAGGGGCGAAGATCCGCGGCGGCGATTGGCGCACGCAGCGGCTTACTCCGTACTCGTTTTGGCGGCCTTTGCGGCTGTGGAAACCTTCGCCATGCAGCACTTATTCGTGAACGAAAATGGTTACATGCGGTTGCTCCGCACGCGAGACGGATACGAAATAAACTACAAAGGCACGACTCTGCGGGTCACCATGGCCGACAAGCGGCGATTCAGCGTCGTCCAGAGCTTCTTCATGAAGGAGCTGAACGAGCCTATCGCGCAATCGGTCGAGACCCTGGACTTGGGCAGCGAAAATCGACAGCCAGAGCCTTCACCGCAAGAGATCGTGCTGCCCTATGGCACGACCTTGTACTGCATCCCGGCCGGCGGCATCTGGTACTCCTATCTGGTCTCCATCAACCCGACCCAATACACCATGACCACGGGCTTTTCTGAGAAACATCAGCGACAGCTGATCCGGCGACTGGACGGGCAAAAAGTCGACTACATCCTCTACGACACAAAAGCCTTTCAACGAAAAGGCAACCGATCTTTCGCCAAGACGTTTCCCCTCGTTCATGATTACATCTTCACCTACTACGAGAAAGTCGAGGAGTCCTGGGGTATCCTGATCCTGAAGCGCAAGCCGGGTGTTCCCATGTATCCGCCGATCGAACCAAAGGATCCAAAACTCTTTGCTGGAGTCCGCAATGATCGCAGCCCTAGTCCTCGCGGCGGGCGCCTCCCAGCGGTTGGGCCGGCCCAAGCAGCTTCTTGATTTTGGTGGTCACCCGTGCTTGACCCGCGTGGCGCAGACCTGCCGCGCGTCCGGCGCCGACCCCATCGTGATCGTCCTGGGCTGCCACGCCGAAGCGATCGCGCGCGGGTGCGACCTTTCCGGAGCCCGCGTAGTCATGAACGCGGATTACGAATCCGGGCAGACTTCTTCGGTCAAGTCGGGCTTGCGCGCGCTGGATGAGCACGCCACCGCCTTTCTATTGCTTCCTGTGGATCACGCACTGGTTACAACCAACGTAATCGATTCGCTCATCGACCGATTCAAGCAACAGCCGGATGCCGCCGGCATTTACTTGCCGACCCATCACGGCAAACACGGCCACCCGGCACTGTTCGGAGCGGACTACATCGAGCAAATCCTAGCCCTGCCCTGCGACATAGGGGCCAATCAGGTGGTCGCACAGAATCGTCACCACATCGTGGAAGTCCCTGCAAACGACCCGTGGGTTCTATTCGATATTGATACGGAAGAGGATTACCAGACGGCCCTAGCGGAGTTTACGCGCCGGCAGACAGGCGGGTGAGCAGGCGCCGGATGAAGACGCCAATCATTTTTCTACGATAAACGGTGGAGACCACTGAGATCTTCATGGGCGTGATTTCATCCATGACGCGCTCGGCCAACGCCTCAATGGCCGACGCGGTCAGCTTGGATCCCATCAGCGGCGCCGTCAGCGCGTCCATCGCCAGGGGCGCACTGGCCACGGCGTTGGCAACCACGCGCAAATACATGACCTTGCCACTCTCGTCAAGCTGCAGGCCCGCTGCCACACCGGCCGCGGGGAAGTCCAGCGTAGAGCGGAAGCGCAACTTTTGGTAGCCCGCGCGGATCGCGCGGGCCTCGGCAGGAAATGTGACGTGGGTGAGCACCTCGCCGGGCTCCAGGTGGTTGCGCTCGATGCCTTCCTCCACAAAAAACGCGTCGGCCTTCACCTCCCGCGTTCCGGTCGCACCGGCGATGCCGAAAGAGCAGCCCAGCACCATCAAGACCGGGGCCAAGTCGCCGGAGTAGGCGGCGAAACAGCGATCCTCCGAAGGGATCACATGACATTCCGCATCGAGGGTCTTGAAACAGTTTCCACGAGCCCCGCGCCAGAACTCGCCCTGATTAAAAAAATGACAGCGCGTGTCGACCATAAGATTTCCGCCGACGGTCCCAGACTCCCGAAGCAGCGGGGAGGCGATCTGCCCGATCGTCTCGACCACGGCTGGATAGTGTTTCCCAATCGCCGGATCTCGTTCCACGTCAACCAGCCGTGCAGCCGAGCCGATTCGCTCCGCTGAAATTTCACCAAGAGCCTCGATCTGATTGAGCGCGATGACGTGGGCGCGGTGGTTGAGGTTCTCTTTGTAATTGGGCAGCAAGTCGGTGCCGCCGGCCAGGAAGTCGCAATCGCCGTTGTAGCGTTGGGCCAGGGCGACCGCCTCATCCACGGTGTCGGGGGTGTGCAGTTTAAACGCGGGCAGCAGCATGGCTCTTGGCTTTCTCAATAGCGGACAGGACCCGGTCGGGGGTCATGGGAGTTTCTTTGAGACGCACGCCGACCGCGTCGTAGATCGCATTGGACACCGCGGGGATGATCGGGGCAAGCGCGCCTTCGCCACATTCCTTGGCGCCGAACGGGCCTTCCGGATCGTCGCTCTCTACGATAATCACGTCCACTGGTGGCATTTCTTTGGCGGACAAGGCGCGGTAGTCGAGGAAGTTGGCATTGAGCTGCATCCCGCGGCCGTAGAGCAGCGACTCACTCAGGGCCTGGCCCAGGCCCATGTGAACCGAGCCTTCGATCTGCCCCTCCACGGTCAAGGGGTTGAGCGCACGGCCACAGTCGTGCGCGGCCCAGACCTTGACGATTCGCACGAAGCCGGTTTCCGGGTCCACTTTGACTTCCGCGACGAAGGCCTGGTAGGAGTAGGACGGACTCAAGCCCGCGCCGGCGCCCTTGTAGGTGCCGCCCATCTTCGGCGACTGGTAGGTACCCTTAGCGATGAGCGCGCCGTTGTCGGCCAGGGCCTCTTCCAGCGCGGCGAAGTAGTCCACCGTTTTGGAATCGTCAACGATGTTGACCACCTTGGCATCGCGCATTGCGTAGTCTTCGGGGTTGCCTCCCGCGATTTTTGCGGCGGCGCGCGTGAGCTTTCCGTGAATCACTTCGGCGGCGCGCTTGGCGGCGTTGCCCGCCATGAACGTTACACGGCTCGAGTAAGAACCCAGGTCGATGGGCGCCAAATCAGTGTCGATCGTCTTGACGCGGATCATGGAGATTGGAAGCCCGAGCACTTCAGCGGCCATCTGCGCAACCATGGTGTCGGAACCTTGACCGATCTCGCTAGCGCCGGAGTGCAGGGTCACGCCGCCGTCCATGTCGATCTTCAAGTGTACCGTGGATTGCGGCATCCGCGAGCGGTGGATCGGCAGAGCCGAGCCGCTGATGTAGAACCCGCAGCCCAGGCCGATGCCGTGACCGTAGGGTAGCTTGCCCCAGCGCTCGCGGTAGCCGCTGCGCTCGGTGGCCTTCTCGATGCACTCCTGGATGCCCACAGAGGTGATGCGGAACTCGTTGACGGTGGTGGTGTTCGGCTGCAACAGGTTTTTCAGGCGCAGATCGGCGGGATTAATGCCTACCTCTTCGGCCAGCATGTCGAGCTGGACCTCCAGGGCGAAGCGCGTGTTGACCGCGCCGTGTCCGCGCATGGCACCACACGGAGGTTTGTTGGTATAGACCCGGCGGCCGTGGTAGCGAAAGTTGGGGATCACATAAGGGCCTTGCGTCAGCACGCCGTTGTAGTAGGTGGTCACCACGCCGTAGCTCCCGTAGGCCCCGCCATCGATAAGAGCCTCCAGGTCGAGACCGGTGATCTTGTGGTTTTCGTCCACGCACATAGACAGTTGCGTCTCGGTCGGGTGACGGCCGTAGTTGGTCAGGAACACCTCCTCCCGATCGTAGGTAAACTTGACCGGGCGGCCGGTCTTGCGAGCCATGAGGGCCGCGATCACCTCGTGCGCCATGGGATCGCTCTTGCCACCGA
>JAJDCN010000162.1 GCA_029260815.1 Planctomycetota bacterium | reverse complement strand
GAATTGCGCGGGCGATATCGGCGGGCCAATCGCCGACGGTGACGTGATGGCGCACTGCCAGTCCGCGGTGTGCGATCTGCTTCGATAGCCAGGAGGCGTTGGTGTCGACGATCGTGCCGGTGATCAATTCGTTGCCGATGGAGATGATTTCGCAGGTGGCTTGAACATCGGCCTTTCGCTGCGAGGAGGTGCGGGCCAAGCTTATTTCCCTTCGCACGATTCGACGCCCGGCTGAAGGAGCGCGTGTTCGGATTGGACGCCGACGACGCTACAGCTTCCCCGGTAGAGCTTGAGTCGAACGGTGCCGCTGACGGTGGCTTGGGACTGATCGACAAAGGCGTCCAGGGAACGGCGCAACGGCGTGTACCAGTTTCCTTCGTTGATTAACTGGGTGTATCGGCCGCCGAGGGTTTGTTTGAAAGTGAGCATGTCGCGGGAGAGGGTAATGCTCTCCAGCGCTTCGTGGGCGTTGTACAGCAGGGTGGCCCCGGGGGCTTCGCTGACGAAACGGCTTTTGGTCCCGCTCAAGTTGTCCTTGATCATGTCGGCCCGGCCCACGCCGACCGCAGCGCCGAGGGCGTTGAGTTTTTCCATCAATTGGGGAGCCTCCATCGCTTCGCCGTCCACTGCGATCGGGTTGCCCAGGCGGAACTCAATCTCTATGTAGGTTGGCTTGGCGGGCGCGTCCTGGGGGTTGCGGGTGAGGATGTACATGTTCTCGGGCGGCTCCCGCCACAGATCATCTTCGGGGCCGTATTCGATGTAGGTGCCCCAAAGATTGCGGTCGCTGTGATATTGGGCGCTGACCTCCTCAGCGAGCGGTTCGATCTGATGTTTTTCCGCATAGGCGCGCACTTCCTGGCGACTTTGAAAGGATCGGTCGGACCAGGGGGTGAGGATCTGAAGTTTCGGGTTGATGGCGCGGACCAGTCGATCGAAGCGGATGGCGTCGTTGCTGTCGGGATGGCCGCAGTGGGCCAGGTGGGTGCATCCGTTTTCCCGGGCGATTTTGGCCATTTCCTCCACCAGCAGGGGGCGCGTCAGGGCGCGGGACAAAAAGTAGCCCGAGCCGGTCTGCGCCCGCGCCCGAAGTGCGGGAAACGCGAAATAGAGCAGGAACCTGTTTCGAAGGTCGCCGATATGGGCTCCCGCCGCGCCCGCGCTCAAGGCCTTTTCGCAAACGGCCTCCTGGTTGGAGTAACCTCCAAAATTACCTGAATAGGCAAAGACCTTCAGTCCCTTGCGATATTGCAGCCAATAAATGGCCACCGAACTGACAATACCCCCGGTATAGGCCAATACGACAGACGCCATGACGATCCTTTTCATCTCGTCGGTGAGACTGGTTTGCAGCCGTGGAAGGCTCAACAGAGTTAGATTGTAGCGGTGCGTCCCGGTCAAGCCAAGCCAAAAACACGGCCGTGGAAGAACCGCCAGGTTGACCCCGGCTCGACGATCCGGAGATCCGCTTGTGAGGAGCCTGGGCATGAATTTTCCTAAAGCCTTGGGTTCAGGGCGCCGATACGGGTAGCGTAAGCGTAGTTAGCTCTTGCTTGTAGATAAGGGCCGCCACGCTTGGCCGCATGGGGGTGAGTAGGGGGACCGCGGCCGCCGCCGGAGAGCACAACCTTCGATATGGTTTGGCACTACGGCGGAACTCAAATCTGAGAATTCCTCATATTTTTCCACGCAACAAAGGCATCTTATGGGACAGCCCGTTGGCCTGAGATCCCCGCAGGGAAGCGGGCTTGCAGGAAACACACCGTGCCGTTCGAGTGGTTGACGATTTCGGGAGAAAAAACCCCATGCTCGGAAAAAAAGATTCGTCCATCCTTGGCCTAGATGTTGGCTCAGGGGGCATTAAAGCCGTCGAATTGACGCAAACGAAGGACAAGCTCACGCTGACAGGGTTTGCCTTTCGTTCGGTGCATTCTGTGGAGGAGCAGGTCGAAGCGATCAGCGCCCTGCTGCAGGAGCATCATTTCCGCTCCAACCGGGTGGTAACGGGCGTTTCGGGTCGCTCGGTGATCGTGCGGTATGTGACGATGATGCAGATGACCGACGAGGAATTGTCCAACGCGATCAAATACGAAGCGGAAAAATATATCCCCTTCGACATCCAGGAAGTGGTCCTCGATTACCAGAAACTGGAAGAGAACATTCAGGTGGAAGGATCGAAATCATTGGAGATGAAGGTTTTGCTGGTCGCAGCCAAGCGGGACGTCATCGACGAACACATCAGCCTGCTGGACCAAGTGGGGCTGGACCCGGTCATCGTGGACGTGGACTCCTTTGCGCTGGGCAACGCCTTCTTCCTGAAACATAAGCTGGGACCGAAAATCGAAGAAGACGACAGCGTCATCAGCCTGATCGATATCGGTTCGGTAAAAACCAACATCAACATCATCCGCGGGGACATGTCTTACTTCACGCGTGAAGTATACCTGGGCGGCAGCGAATTCACTAAGGCGATCGCTAAGCGACTTCAGGTCGATGAGTTTCAGGCCGAGGCGATCAAGAAGGATCCCGGCGAAAATGCCGCTGACGTGGAAGAGTGCATCGGGTTGGTCCTGGAGGACCTGGGCAACGAGATCCAATTGTCCTTCGACTACTTCGAAAACCAGTTCGATATGGACGTCTCGGAAGTGTACCTGTCGGGTGGCGGATCGCTGCTGACAGGGCTGGACAGCAGCCTGTCAGCGATCTTTGGTCGGCCGACCCAGTACTGGAATCCGCTGGAAGGGTTGGAGATCGAATGTCCGGGCGTTACCGAAGAAGATTTGGAAGCGGTCAGTTCGCAGATGGCGATTGCCATTGGGCTGGCATCACGCGTGAGAACGAAGGGATAGCACATGATAGCCGTCAACTTACTTCCAGTTGAATTGCGCAGGCAGGAACGAACCCCGCTTCCGCGCCAACTGGTGATCTACGGCTCGGTGGGGGTGAATTTTATCGCATTGATGATTTTGCTGACCTTGCACGTCAGCAGCATCCCCGGGGCTGTGAGCGAAAACGGAAGCTTGAAGGCGCACATCGACAAGATGACGGTGATCGACAAGATCCCCTCACAGCACAGCGCCTTGCTGGCCGATCGCACCGACTTCGAAACCCGCAAGACCACCATCGGCAAGATTGAAGCAGAACGGGTCATCTGGGCGAAGAAGCTCGATCAGCTGTGGGATTTGAAGCCGAATTCTATCTGGTTCGCCTCGGTGGAGCTCAAAGAGCCGGAAACACCCAAGACCTCCGGGCGCAATAAAAAGAAGGCCACACCGATCGGTAGCCGGTTGATCATCACCGGATACGTTGGCGGGTCGAACATCGACGAGGTCTCGCGCTTCATTCAAGCCCTGCAAAAGCCGGGCGAAGAAGGCAAGGCGGCGTTTTTCGACGATTTCGTCAAGGTCTACGACCCGGTGTTGGAGCGAGACGAAAAGACGTTCTCCGAGTACAACAACGCCGTGGTCACCAAGTTCACCCTGACGCTGGAAATGAAACTGCGCGGCGAACAGGTCGAGGCGGCAAAGAAAAAAGCCGTCGCCCAGGCCGCTGCGCCGAAGCGGCTGTGAGCAAAAGGAGAGACTCTTGAAACTTACGCCAAAACGCATGAACGAAAAGCAGCTGATGCAACTCTCCGTCGCTTGCGGGGCGGTGGGCCTGTTGGCGATCGGCTTCTTCGTATACCAAGGCTACGACAAATACACCGCTACCCAGGACAACACCACAGTGTTGAAAGTTCAACGGGACAACCTGGAGCGGATGAGTCGTGAAATCCCGAACCTGACCGAAGAGATCGCTTCGCTGCAGGATACGGTGGCCAAGAACGTCAAGACCCTTCCCCGGGAGCGGGATGTCAAGGTCAACGAGTTCCTTTCTTTCCTCGACGAGGCTGCCGAAGGCACGCGCTACGAAGACCTCGGCGGCATCGACCTGGTGAAATTCGCGAAGGTCGACGCGACCAAGAAAAAACGCACCTCGGCGCGGGGCAAGGCCGAGCCGGTCAAAAAAGAGCACTTTCAGAAGCACGCCTATCAGTTGCTGTACAAGGGAAGCTTTTACCAGTTCGCCAAGTTCGCCAATATCATCGAGAACGACGACCGCTTTATGAGCATCGCCGCGTTCAAGATCGAGCAGCCGAAGAAACTGGAGGATCCCTTGAAGGACATGTACCTGAAGATCGTAACGTACACCTATAAACCCAACGACGCCAGTACCGGAGCGACCCCATGATTCGCAGAGTCCTGATCGTATCGTTCGCGCTGAGCGTCGCCTTCGCGGGCGCCCTGAGCGCTGCAGAAAAAGCCGCCGAGCCGGCGAAGAAGAAGCCCACGGCTGAAAAACCCATGCCGGAGGCTTCTCAGAAAACGAAATACGTGTTTCGCGCCAACAATCGTCGCGACCCATTCGAAATGCAGCTGGGCGGGGGAGACACGGTAGACACGCTCGTGGTTCCGAAGATCCTGACCCGGAAGGATCAAGTGGCGAAGGTTGCCCAGTGCGAGAAGTGGATCGTCGAAATGATGGCCTACAAGGCGCAGAAGAAATACGACCGGGTCTTTGACCTGTTCGGTCAAGTCACCAAGGCCGGCACCCTGATTACCGAGCCGGATCTGCAAAAGAAAATGTATGCGATTCGCGACCGGTCGCTCGGCATGGTGAAGGATCTGGAAAACGGAGCGTTGATGCTGGCCGCGCGACGGGTGGACGAGGCTCTCGAACGGATGCGGTCGGCCTTCGAGGCAGAGAACTATGACAAGGTCCTCTCCGAATACGAAGGGGTCCAAACGGCGCTGAAAAAAATTCAGATGCGGAATTCTGGCGGCTCGATGGCGTCCATGGCCAAAAAGCTGAAGCTCGCCATTGCCGCGGCAAGCGAACTGAATCGCCGGGCTGGCATCCGGGCGGAGTTTCTCCGGCAAGTGCCCAGCATCGGCGGTGTCTTCATTACGCCGCACAAGAACGCTGTCATTATTGACGGGAAGTATGTCGAAGAGGGCAAGAAGATCGGAAACATCACGGTCTTCAAGATCGAAAAAGTGAACAACATTCCCCACATTACGTTCTTGTATAAGGGGGAGCATATTGTTGTTCGCAAAAAGCCGTAACCGTTCACGGAAGGAAACATCCGATGCGGTGCACCGGAGGGCTGCCCGCACCGGTTCAAAGGAGAAAGCTACGAAGGAGGAAACTGGAATGCGTACGACAAGACATCGTCTTGCCGGGAACTGGATGAGGATTTCGTTGGTGCTGGCCATCCTCGCGGTGGTGTTTGGTGTCGCAGGCAACCGCCTGGCCGCCGCGCCGGACGATCCGATTGTTGAAGTCAACGGGGAGGAAAAGCTCGTCCCCATCGACTTCAAGGATAAGCCGATCGCTGAGATCGCTCGATGGTTCTCTGAGCAGAGCAAGACCAATATTATCGTGGATGAAGGCATCTTCGATCGCGTGAGCCTGACGTTGCCCAACCCGGTTCCGTGGCGCACCGCCTTGACCATCGTTGTCAAGCGGATCAACTGCGTCGTGGAGGACCGTCCGAACGGCACCATGGTGATCTTTCGACCCAAGACCTTCGATATTTCCGCGCAGGATCAGGACATCCGTGACGTGCTCTACGCCATCGCCGCGACGAGCAACCAGAACATCGTCGTCGAAGGCGATATTCAGGGGAAGATCTCATTTAACCTGAGCCACGTCGACTGGAAGTCCGCCCTGTACACCGTGGCCAAGGCCGGCGGGTACGTGGTGGTCGAAGAGGACGCCGACCGCGGCATCATCTACCGCATCGCCTCCCCCGCGCGGCTGAAGGATCAGGCAGAGACCAAGATTTTCCGTCTGGTTTACGTCCGTCCGCCCGAGGAGATGCAGGCCCAGATCAGCACGGCCTTTGCCCGGGATCTCAGTCAGACGGGGGGCGCTGCTGCCTCGGTCGTCGGTGCCGAAGGCGGTGTCGATAGCGAGATTTTGGAGCGCTTCACGCTGAAGAAAGCCTTGCAGGCGACTCTGTCGGAGAACGGCCACCTGGAGTACGATATCGATTCCAACTCTTTCATGGTGACCGATATCAAGCCGAAGCTCGACGCCATCGAGGCGATCATTAAGAAGGTCGATGTAGAGCCGGTACAGATCATGGTGGAGGTCAAGTTTGTCCTGACCGCCAACAACGACCTGTTCGATGCCGGCGTCGATTGGCAAAACGGGTTCACCGCATCCTTAATGGGCGGCTCGACCCTGTCGCGTTTCCCATTTAACCTGGCCTCCTTCGGTTTGCAGGGACTTCAGGTTTTCCAGCGGTCGCCCAACAATTCGCCGCGGACCGGTGCAACGGGTATCGGTCTTGGTTCGGACATCGGTGGAGCCTTAGACCCCGATCAAGACGGCGACTTTGATTCCCTGCCGTTCGAGTTCGGCACGCTGGACTTCTCGGCCATGAAGCTCTTGCTGAAGCTGTTCAAGTCCGACACCCAGTCGGAGATCGTGCAGGAGCCGCGTCTGCTGATGTTGGACAACAAGAAGGCAACCATCTTCGTCGGTCGCTTGATCCACTTCGCGGAGACGCGAGCCGCATCCAGTCAGTCCGGCGGCCTGGAGACCAGCTTGATCGAGGCGCCGGGCTCCCCGGTAAAGACCGGCTTCCAGCTGTTCTTTGTTCCCCACGTCATCCCCGGGACCGACAAGGTCATGATGACGGTGATTCCAGAGTCTGAAACCCTCGTCGGAACTACCTCGTCGGTGGTCAAAGGTTTTAACGACTTTACCTCTGAGAGCGCCGGCGGTCAGATTCAGCGGATCTCTTTGCCGGAGATTCAGACCCAATCGCTGGTGACCACCATGATGCTGGAGAGCGGCCAGACGGCCGTGATCGGTGGATTGGTCACCTCCCGAGAGGTCGAGTCGGTCGTCAAGGTTCCTTGGTTGGGCGACATCCCGATCCTGGGCTGGGTTTTCCGAAGCGAAAGCTACGACGTGCAGAAGCAAAACCTTCTGATCTTCGTGACCCCGTACGTCATCCGCAACCCCAAAAAGGAGTTGACCCCGATGTACGAGTGGTACCTGGAAGAGCAGCAACGCCTGTTCCCGTGGAAGTACGATCGGACTGAGCAGGAACGAATCGACGACGCGGAAGACGCGGCTGGCAAGGTCACCCGCGCCCCCCGTCGGCTCGATGAGGACGAGACCTGCGAGCCTTCCGAGGAGATGAAGAAGGAAAATTAAATTAATTAGACTGTAATCTATATAGAAAAGCCGAACCGGCCGTAGCGGCGCAAGCCTGCTACGGCCGGTTTCGTTTAAGGCTTGTGGCCCAGCCCCGCCGGCGCGCGCCAAGTGCGACGGAGTCAAAGATTTGTGATTGATCCAACGCAGCGGCTATGCTAGGATGCTATGTTTGCCATGATGTGGTCCTCCAGGTCCGCACAGGGGCGCAAGAAAGCAACGAAAACAACGCAACGGATACGATGCCTCGATGCATCAGTACATACGAATCAAGTTCTCCAAAACGGGAGTGCTGCGGTTCATTTCTCATCAAGACACGATGAGACTGTTCGAAAGAGCGATCCGACGAAGCGGCTTGCCGGTGAAAATGAGCGAGGGATACAATCCCAAGCCGCAGATCGCATACTTGTTGGCCCTGGGTGTCGGCCTGGAGTCTGAAGCCGAATGCGTGACTTTGCGCATGGGCCAGTGGACGCGAACGGGAGAGGTCGTCGAGCGGCTCACAGAGCAGCTGCCGGAAGGCATTCAGGTTTGCGAAGTCATGATCGTGGGTCCGAATCAAAAACCGACGGCCAGCCGCGTAGCGTACACGGTCCGGGCTCAAAATGCCGACGCGGTGACGCAGGAACAGGTCGACCTGCTACTGCAGAGCGAGTGCGTGTCGGTCCACCGGATCCGCAAGGGCAAGCCTAAAACGGTCAATATCCGGCCTTACATCCGAGAACTGACCAAGGCTGGCGACCGACTGCATATGGTTTTCGATGTAACGACCACCGGGACGGCCAACCCGATCGAAGTGCTGCGAGCCCTTGGGGCCGAGCTGGATGACGTGCACACGCAAATGCGGATCGTACGAACAGAACTGAACTAGACAGGCTCCCTTCTGCGGCGGCCGAGGGCCGCCAGAAGGGCGTGCATGAAAAAGAAAATGCTGATCAACGTGGTGGATCCGGAAGAATCCCGGATCGCCATACTGGAAGATGGCCGGCTCGAAGAACTGTACATCGAGCGGGTCGCCCAGCAGATGACCTTGGGCAATGTTCACAAGGGACGGATCGTCAACATCGAGCGGAGCATTCAGGCCGTTTTTGTGGATTTCGGCGGCGGGCAGAACGGCTTCCTTCATATCTCCGATGTGAACACCGACTACCGAGCCCGAGCCGAGAAAGGCTCCTCCGCCAAGAAAGGCGAGGCCCGGGGACGAGGTCGCGGCCGTCGAACAGATCCTCTGATCCAGGACGTGTTCAAGCGGGGCGATGAAGTCGTGGTCCAGGTGATCAAGGACAGCGTCGGCGACAAGGGCCCGACCTTGACGACCTACTTGAGCATCCCGGGCCGTTTCCTGGTGCTGATGCCCAGCGTGCGACGGCTGGGCGTGTCGCGCAAGATCGAAGATGACAAGGAACGCAAACGGCTGCGCGAGGCCCTGGCCAGCGTGGAGCCGCCCAAAGGCCTGGGCTTCATCGTCCGGACCGCAGGGGTAGACCGAACCAAGGCCGAGCTGGCCGGAGACGTGAAATACCTGAGCCGCTTGTGGGATATTATCCAAAAGCGTACCCACACGACGAAGCCGCCGGCGCTGATGTACCAGGAGTCTGATCTGGTCATTCGTACGATCCGGGACTACTTTACGAACGATATCGATGAGATCATCGTTGATTCCGAACCGGTCATGCGAAAGGTCTTGGACTTTATGAAGGCGATTATGCCGCGGATCCGCAGCAAGGCGCTTCTGTATAAGGGCGCCCAGCCGTTGTTCCACAAATTCGGCATCGAAGAAGACATCGATCAGATTTACGAGCGCAGCGTCCCGCTGAAGTCCGGTGGGTCGATTGCCATCGATCAGACCGAGGCCCTGGTGGCCATCGATGTGAACTCTGGCCGGTCCCAGGAAAAGCGGGACCCGGAGCGAACCTCCCTGGTAACGAACTTGGAGGCGGCCCACGAGATCGCCCGTCAGCTTCGATTGCGGGACATGGGCGGCGTGATCGTCAACGACTTCATCGACATGCGCGATGAGAAGAATCAGCGGGCAGTCGAGCGGGAGCTGCGGGAGCAGATGAAGAAAGACAAGGCGCGCACCCGGGTGCTGCGGATGTCGCGG
>JAJDCN010000161.1 GCA_029260815.1 Planctomycetota bacterium | reverse complement strand
GGCCACCCGGATGTCCAGATAGGCTCCGGTGGGTTTGTGCAGAAAACCGACTTCGACGTTTTTCATGATCGCGATCGCCCGAGCCAGATACTCCGGTCTGCTGTCCACTTGATACAAGTCGAGCAGCGCCCGGGCCAGCCCCACATAATCGCGCAGGATGCCCGTGCCACCGGTTTTGCCTTCCGCTGTGTAGTAGTGCAGAACCTCAGAGTTCTTATTGACCAATTGTTTCAGGAGGAACGTCATGGCGCGGTCCGCGGCCTGTTTGTACTTCGCTTCCCCCAGTCGAGCATAGGCAGTGGCGTAGGCCCCGATCATCTTGGCGGAGGAGTCCACATAGGTCGTCTTGTCCACGTGAGGTACGCCGATCTTGGCACGCTCCGCGGCGGAAAGGACAAAGAACGCTTCTCCGTCGACCCGTTTCTTGTCCGCGTCGTGGGCGAACAGGTCGGCGTCCTGAGAGCCGAACAGACGTCCGGTCTTCGGGTCGGTCAGCGTGGTGGCCACGTACCGCAACGCGCCTTCGGCCACTCGACGATACTCCGTGTTGCCGGTCTCCGTCCAGGCCTCCAGGTAGGCAACGATTAGATCCGCGTTGCCTGAGAGCATCTTCTCGTAGTGCGGCTCGTGCCAATCCTTCAGCGTGGCGTAGCGGAAGAATCCTCCCTCTACGGCGTCGTAGATTCCGTGGACGTTCTTTTTCGCACGCGCTTTGGCGTCCATGCCACCGGTGATCATTCCATCGAGCAACGCCACGGCGGCGGCCTGAACCTTCTTGTCACCGGTGCGTGCATGTTGAAGCAAGGCGAAGCGGATTAATTGCGGCTGAGGAAACCACGGACTCTTCGGCCAAAATAGACCGGAGGATTGGACGTGCTGCTCCGCCACGGTCTTCGCAAGGTTGTCGGCCAACTGATGATTCAGGTCCGCCTGTTCCGGGGCCTTGATTTGCAAACGCGCCGCGTCTCGGTTTTGCTCGACGATCTTGGCGATCTCTGGCTGCTGGGTGGCGAACGCGTCGGCATGGATGCCAAGCCAACTTATCATCTGACGAGGCGGTTGGTATCCGCCGCGACCGAAGGTAAAGCCTTCGTGCGTCAACAAGGCGACGGTTGGCCAGCCATTGCCGATGTAGCGGGCCTCGATATCGGGCCGCTGGTCGGCCCACACCTGGATGGGAACGAAGCGTTCGTTGACCAACTTGGCGACCTGCGGATCGGCCCAGGTATCGTCATCCAGTCGATGGCACCAGTGGCACCACACGGCGGTGAGATCCAGCATCACCGGCCGGTTGAGTTTTTTCGCCTCGGCAAACGCATCGGGCCCCCACGTCCGCCAGCGGATCCCCGTTCTTTTGTGCGCGGCGGGCACCGGCGGCTCCTTCGCCGACACCGTGGGAACCTTTTCGGGCGGCGCCGGAGTGGCGTCGTCGGGTGTCGGATCCGCCCGGCCAGTGGCCGAACCGATCAAAAAGATGATCCCGGCGAGACAAAGGAACTGAGCCAAAAGCGTTCGGATTTGCATAATTGGGGGGTCCTCTATTTTCACACGGCGGGTACGTGTTGTTTATGCAAAGGGTATCAGCAACGGCACACCCGGTCAAGAAAGGACGCCACGGCCGAGCGTTGACACAGCGAACAAAAGGAAGTATAATATATGAAGCTATAAAAAGTTAGAGACGATTCACTCTGGTTCGTAGTGCAAGCGGCAAGGTGCAGTACAGAACATGTTAAATGCCCGGAATGCCCCACTTCTAGCGCTCATGCTCTTCCTGGACGCCCTTTTGGTTCCAGTGAGTTTGTGGATAGGGTACGCCGGCGCCGAGCATTGGTTAGGCGCAGGCAAAAAGGCCTTCCTGGTGCCCCAGGTCTTCTGGATCCTCACGTTTATCTCCATTCCAATCTTGTGGCTGGTGCTGTGGTATTCCCGGCTTTACGAGTCCATGCGCCAAAAGACCTACTATGAGATCATGCTGGCGGTCGTGGAGTCGGCCGGCTACCTGCTGGTGATCTTCTCCGCGGTCTTGTTCTATACGAACAAGCAATACGGCGACAACGACGACCCGAAGGGATTCAACGTCAGCGTCGCGGTGATCATCGTCTACATGACGGTGCAGGGCTGCCTGGTAATCTTCCAGCGCTACACCCTTAAATACGGCGCCGGCTTGGTTCGCAAGAAAGGCATGCGCAACCTGCGCTGCCTGCTGGTCGTGGGCATCGGGCAAAAAGCCCTGGAATATCACACCATGGCCCAGGACAATCCCCACTGGGGCTACTGGGTCGTCGGCTTCCTGAAGGTGCACGAAGATGAAGCGGAAGGTGCGGTGCCGCAAGACATGATCCTGGGCACCGTCGATGACATTGACAAGGTCACCGACGAAAAGATCGTCGACGAGGTGACCTTTGCAATTTCCGTCGACGAACTTCCATACATGGGTGAGGCAATCCGAAAGTGTGAAGAGGTCGGCCTGACCTTTCACCTGGCGGCGGACTTCCTGGACACCTCCATTTCGCGCATTGAGTTGAAGAACATCGACGGCAAACCGATCCTCTCCTATAGCTCCGCCACTACCGACCTGCTGGCGGCGGGCATCAAGCGGGCGTTTGACATCGTCTTTTCCTTGACGATCATGATCCTGGGTTCGCCCGTGTTTCTGGGCTGCGCCCTGGCGGTCCGGTTGACCTCCAAGGGCCCCGTCTTCTTCGCCCAGAAACGCGTCAGCCTCAACGGCCGAACCTTCAACCTGTACAAGTTCCGCTCCATGGTGGAAGGTGCCGAACAGAAGCAGGAGGCGCTGGTAGCAGACAACGAAATGGCCGGCCCCGTATTCAAAATCAAGAACGACCCCCGGACTACCAAAGTCGGCAAGTGGCTGCGCCGGCTGAGCCTGGACGAGCTGCCGCAATTTCTGAACGTGCTCAAGGGCGATATGAGCGTCGTCGGTCCCCGCCCGCTGCCCACCTACGAAGTTGCCCGGTTCCAGCGCTGGCAGCGGCGCCGGTTGTCCATGAAACCGGGACTCACCTGCATCTGGCAAATCAAGGGCCGCAACCAGATCAAGGATTTCGATGACTGGATGAAACTGGACCTGGAATACATCGATAACTGGCGGCTTTCCCTGGATTGGAAGATCGTCCTGTGGACGATCCCGGTCATCTTCCTGCGCCGCGGCGCGCACTGAAACGCGCGAAGCGGGCGACCAAGATACCCGTTGACAACACGCCGAAACGGGCGTACAGTACGCATAATTAACCTTGATCCTCAAGCGTGGTGTTGCCATGATACCGGTCGAGTTGTCCAGAATCGTAATCTCCGAAAACTCCAATCAGCAGATCATCTGGCTGAAGGAGACCCAAGGCGAACGCAACTTCCCAATCATCATCGGTTTCTTCGAGGCCATGGCGATCGAGCGCAATATCAAACAGAACTCGTATGAGCGCCCTCTCACGCACGATCTACTGGCCAGGGTCATCGTCCAGCTCGGCGGCAAGCTGGAGCGATTGGAAGTCACGAAGATCAAGGACAACACCTTCTACGCCAACATGATCCTCTCCCGCAACGGGCAGACTGTCGAGCTGGATTGCCGCCCCTCCGATGGCATTGCCCTCGCCTCCGGCTTCCAGGCCCCCATCTTTGTCGCCGAAGAGGTCATCGACGAAGTCCACAGCCAGAGCGCGCCGCCCGACGCGGTGGATTTTCCCGAAGACGAAGAGGAAAAACCCGACGACGCGTAAATCCGCCCGCGACCTGGAGGGATGGCCGAGTGGTCAAAGGCGCTGGTCTTGAAAACCAGTAGGGGGCAACCCCTCGTGGGTTCGAATCCCACTCCCTCCGTTCCGCCGCAACCGAACTGTCGCGCGTGGGATTCGAACCGAGGTGGCCGCCGAGCGAATAGCGAGGGAAAGCGAGCTGGATGCGAGCGGAAGGCCGTCGAGGCGGCCCGAAGGGAGCGGGCAGGAAGCCCGTGACCGAAGGGGAATCCCACTCCCTCCGTTCCGCTACGTCGGGCTCTTTGGTTTTGGCGGTTTGAGGGAGCAGAAGCTCGGCATGGCCGGGCTTTTTTCGTCCCCTGGCAAGATCCGAAAGGTTAGATGCTCCGAGATGATTTCTGAGATTCGAAACAAACCGGTCGCCAGCAAAGATGGATCCCGCCGAATCCGCGCGCTGGTCACGGCTCCCTTTGTGTTTGGCCTGGTGGGAGCGGGGTTTGGCCTAATCCTGGCTCTGTTCGGCTCAAGATCGGACGAGCCGGTGGCCCTCACCCTGCGCGACGGGATTTGGCAATACGCTTTGATTGGGGCAGTGGCGTCAATACCCTTCGCCGGCTTCGCGGCCATCCGCCCCCGTCGTGACGCTCTGGGCGCTCGCAACGTGGCGATCGCGGTACCGGTGTTGTGTCTGGGGCAGATTCTGGCGGGTGAATATCTGGCCTTCGGCGTGTTTTACCAGCGCGTCCTGATCCAAAAATTTCCTTTGTGGATGGCCCTCTATGCAGCCGGATGCGGGGTTGCGGTCCTAGTGGTCAGCCGCTTGTTGTGTTGGCTGCTGGTCAAGACACGGGCAGGCGGGTTGTGCCAACCCGTGTGCGGCGCAGGAGTCGCGGTAGTATTGGCGGGCTTCCAGGGGCTGGGACTTTGGTTGGCGCCGGGCGATCCGGAGTGGATGGCCAGCGTACCCCCTGTGGATCCGAAACGCGCACCCAATGTTCTTATGATCGTGGCTGATACACTGCGAGCGGACCGACTCAATTGCTACGGGTACACGAAGAACCGAACCAGTCCGTTCCTAGACGAGCTGGCCGAGC
>JAJDCN010000017.1 GCA_029260815.1 Planctomycetota bacterium | reverse complement strand
AGGCAATAACAGCGGCGCGCTCTTGCGCGGCGGATTCCAACTCGTCGCGCTGTCGCTTTGCGCCGGCGAGTTCTTCGCGAATCGCAACGAGGCGGCCAGAGATGGAAACGATCTGCTGCTGATGGCGCTCTCTCTCGCCGGTGAGATCTTTTTTGCGCTCGGTATTTTCCGCGATTCGCTCGTTGGCGTTGTCTATCTTGGAGGTGATTTCGTGCAGTGTGCTCTGGAGGCGGCTGACCTCTCGCTCCAGGTTGTGCAGGGCGTTCTCTTTTTGTTTCGCATCGGCCTCGAGCCCGGCTCGGCGAGCTTGCCGGCGGGTTAGCTCGTCGGTGCGCTCTTTCAGCCGGGATTCCGCAGTGACCTGCTCGGCGGCCATTTGTCCGTAGCGCAAATGGGCCAGATGGACTTGAAGTTTGTCCAGTTCATCGGTCAATTTCCGATAGCGCCGGGCCTTGGCCGCCTGTCGCTTGATCGAGCGGCGGTGCTTCGTTACTTCCTCGATGATGTCTTCCAGCCGGACGAGGTTTTGCTCCACCCGCTCCAGCTTGCGTTCCGCGGAGACGCGGCGGGCTTTGTAGCGGCTAATGCCGGCCGCCTCTTCGAAGATCGCCCGGCGATCGGCGGGGTTGGTATGGAGGATGATGTCGATCTTGCCCTGTTCGATGAACGAATAGGCCTCCTTGCCAACGCCGGTGTCCATAAACAACTCTCGGATATCTCGAAGCCGTGAGGGTTCACCGTTGATCAGGTATTCACTGTCGCCGGATTTGTAGAGGCGACGCGTGATGCGAACTTCGTCGTAATCGACTGGGAGAATGTTCTTGGTGTTGGCGATAGTAAGGGAAACCTCAGCCATGCCTTGGGAGGCGCGCGCCTGGGTGCCGGAGAAGATCACATCGAGCATTTCGGTGCCGCGCAGGGACTTGGCGCGTTGCTCGCCCAAGACCCACTTGAGCGCGTCGACCACGTTGCTCTTGCCGCAACCATTGGGCCCGACAATGCAGGTCATGCCACGGTCAAACAGGAAGTCGGTCTTGTCGGCGAAGGATTTGAACCCGACGATTTCCAGCTTCTTTAGTTGCATCCAATTCTCCCAGATTGCTTCATTCTATCGCTTCCCGCATCTCCCGACGGTCAGTGGCGGGCGCTTGGCATGCTTCACTTCCGAGGTTAAGAATAGATCGGGCCGCCGGCAGAAACCCCGTTTTCAATCACCTCGCTTGCTTGAGGATAAAACTTTAGATCGGTCAGGGCGAGCCGCCGGGCCGCCTCGACCGGGGGGCTCGGATCGATCGCAACGCGCAGGCCCAGCTTTTGTGCCGCCTTTTTCAGTTTTTCTTCCACACATTGGACCAGCCGTGCAGCCTCCGTTGGCGTAGCTTGCTGCCCGTACAAATAGGCCAGCGCCTCGTCCAACCCGACGGAACCCACTAGGTAAAGAGATTCGTCTGGGTTCGCGTAGGGAACGCCATCCGCTCCCAAGCGACCCAGTTCGTGCAACGGCCGTCCGGCTGTCGCGGAAAGAGACGCCAGGAACCGGCGCTTGGCGTCGTGGGCCTGACAGGCGATGGACACCGTTTTGCCAATTTCCTGGAGCATACCGCGAGTATTGCCCTTGCCAGCACGGAACGCCGCGTGGGCCAGGTTGATCACAACTGCGTGGGCGGCGGCGCAGCGGATGCTCTCTGGATGGGTAGCCATTCGGGCGTTCCCGGCTTCCCACTCGAACTGCATGGAGGGCGTCGCGCGGTATCCGCCTTTCTCGTCCACCAGCACTTCCGGGCGCCAGGGAGCATCGCCAAATTCTCGCGTCAGATATAAGAGATTTTCCCGGTCGTTTTCTTTCTCTACATGCAGGTAACATACCGGGTAGCGGAAGGGCTGACCGGCGGCATCTCCCTTTTGCCAGACCTCTAACAGGATCCTGGCAAAAACGGCGGCGGTGTCTTCGTAGTACGCGTAGGGTTTGCCGGTAGACTTACCGCTCGGCCCCATCGCCTCCACGTCGCGCAGGAAGTCCGGCACAGCGGAGTGGACGCCGAAGTACAACGGCAACGTGCGCCCCCCCCGGGCAAAGGCGATTTGAGAGCCGCAAAACAAAAGGCTCTGGGCCTCTTGATACATCTGTTTGCCCGACAGCCCTTCTAGCATCGGTGCGTACATCACATTGACGAAGGGCACCGATTGGGGCCCGGAGAAATAAGCCTGCATGGATGCGAGGAACGTGATCAGGTGAGCCGTGAGCGTCCTCGGGTGCGCCGGGGCACCGGAGACCGAATCCAAGTTATTCAAGGCCAGGCCGTATTTTTTGATGTAGTCGATGCTGTGGACGGCGCTGTAGTAGCGGGTGGTGTGTCCCAAATCGACCAGATGGAGTTCCGCATTAAGGTGGGCATCGGCGACTTCGGTCGGGAACAGGTCGCTCAACGCATATTGCTTGAGAGCGTTCTCGGCGATCCCCATCGCGACGGCGTCCGGGTTGTTGCAGGCGACTTCGCGTTTCTCGTCGCTCTTGGCGGCCAATAGAATGGACAGGTCGTATTTCGGCAACCCGACCATCGTCTGGCGCGACAACTTCGCGCTGTAATCCCGCTCGAACAGTTCGTTGTCCACCAGCTCGCGGATCAGCGTCGTGGAGATGCGTTTCATGCCGGAGGCGAAGACCTTGTTCTCCACGGCATTGGCCACGTTCGTGGACACCTCATAACTCAGCCCGGCTTCTTTGATAAGGGCTTCCACGATCCGCCCCTTCGACCAAGTATCGGTCAGCTCCGCGGAACCGGCGTCCACCACGACGTCCACGGGACGATCGGACAGGGCCGGGGAGCGCGTGCGGAAGACTTTCAGCTCGTCGCGAATCTGGCGCCGCTCTTCTCGATAGACAATGTAGGCCCGAGCCGTGTGGATGAAACCGGTCTCCATTAAGACCTTTTCGACCAAGTCCTGGATATCTTCGATCCCCGGCGTGCGGTCGGTGTATTCCTTGTTAATGAAGTGAGTGACGACGTCCGCCAACTCGTCGGCCGTTTCGCGATCGGGGCCACCGGCGGCGCAGGAGGCTTTAAAAATCGCATCTGCGATCTTCGTACTGTCGAAGGCAACCTCGCGACCGTCTCGCTTACGGACGGTTCTAACGGAGCCCATTGCGGATCCCCGGTTCGGAGAGCATTGGTCGCAGTTCTTCGAGGAACTCGGTGACATCCTTGAATTCGTGGTAGACGGAGGCGAAACGGACGTAGGCGACTTGATCGAGGATTTTCAGCTCGCGCATGACGAGGTCCCCGATGAATTTGGAGGTGACCTCCCGGTCGAAGACCTCGCTAATCTCCCGCTCGATCTTGTCCACAATGTCTTCGATCGTGTTGATCGAGACCGGCCGCTTCTCGCAGGCCTTGATCAGACCCGACAGGATGCGGGTGCGCTCGAAGGGTGCCCGGCTGCCGTCTTTCTTTACCACGCGCAGGGGAACCTCTTCCACCCGCTCGTAGGTCGTATAACGCTTGTGGCACTCCAGGCATTCGCGCCGCCGTCGCACGGAGTACCCGTCGGAGGAGGAGCGGGAGTCAATCACCCGGTCGTTATCGTCCTTGCAGAATGGACATCTCATGCGGCCACCTCGTCTTTGTGACAGGTCCGAAAACCCACAGAATCCTGTGGAGCGATGAGTTTATCACTCTATATGCTGGGGCGTCAAGAGAATTTGCAGGCTCTGGCCAAGGCGGTGCGACAACCGCTACAGGGGCGTGAGGGAGAGGGGCGCTGGTTTCGCCGGGCACTCCTTCAAGCATGCTCCGCAGCCAGAGCAGACGCGATCATCAAAGATCGGCCGGCTCTCCTCGTCCAGTGTAATCGCTTGATCTTTGAGCGGACACCATTTATGGCAATAGTCGCAGGGCATACTCGTCCAGGCGTAACAGGCACCCCGGTCGAAACGAATACTGGCGATCTTGACGTTTTTTTGCAAAACCGGCCGGAGCGCGCCGGTCGTGCAGGCGGTCGCACAAGCGACCTCTTTGCACAGTCTGCAAGGAGATTTCGTTGGCTGGATCGCCGGAGTAAACGCCGCGGGCCCGGCGCTGGCGGGCAAATGAACGATCGCATCGTGTGGACACGCCTGGATACAGTCCTCGCATTTTGTGCAACGCGAAAGAAACTCCAACTCCCCAGCGGCTCCGGGCGGTCGGATATGGCGCCGGCGAATCTTGCTCTCCACCAGGGTCTCCAGCATCCCGGCAGCGCTGGCGCGCATCCGGGAAAACCCTACTGTAAAAAACTCGCGGCGGGCTACTTTTTTCTCCGGTTCACTCATACAAAGCTCCGTCTACATCCGTGTGCCGCGCATGTTCATGTCCAAGTGGATCAACCACAAAGACAGCATGGAAAACGCGATCATGATCATTAACATGGGGATTAGGCTGCGTGTGGCTTGAGCCTTATCCCGGTAAAGTTTACTGGAAACCTTGTGAGAAATAAAGATGCCCACGATATGCCCGGTCACGATCAAGAGCGTCTGGGCATACCAGATTGTCGTGTCCGACAGGATCGGGCCCAGCGTCGGCATCCCGGCTAGGCCGAGTACGTTCGCCCCTTTACCCATGGGATCGTTCATCCGGGGAACAATTTCCTGGCCCTCCATGAACAGGTGCATCCCGTTGTGCGCCAAGTGGTAGAACAGAGCAATCGGCAGCAGGCTGTACGCGTAATGGACGAAGACCTTTTTGACCGAGATCGCGCGGTCGCCGGCCAGCCAACGGGCCAACGCGCACATGCCGTAGAACAAGAGGATCGGCAATGCCAGGATGGCGAGCATGCCGAGTGTAAATGAGGCCAGCTCGCCGGTCCCCAGCGTCCGGCCGATCCAGGAGACTACGTCGTTGCCCGAGCGGTGATCCTTCCACAAGGGCGTCATCGTCAGTCCGTGAAAGGCTGTCAGGGACAGCAGGATGACCGCAAGATAGGCCTCGTCGATTCGAGCCTTGGCGTGGCTCATCAAGTCCGATCCAAACGGCCGCAGGTTGATCGCCACGTTGTCTTTCTTGCAAGTCTTGATGCATTCGGTACACAGAGTGCAGTAGGTGTTGTCTTCCATCGTGGCCAGGTTCATAGAGGTGGGACAGGGCGCGCCGGAATCGTTGCCGTTAAAGCAATCGTGGGTCTTGCAGTGATCGCACACGGTCTTGTTCTTGCTGCGCACTTCCACCGGCGAGAACAGGGCGTACAAACCGCTGATGCGCCCCACCAGGCACCCGTAGCGACAGAAGGATTTTTTCTCGAAGACCACAGCGGGAAGCATTACGAGTAACAGCATTCCGAGGCCCATATACGCGGTGTAACGCGGCTGCGTTGTGACACCATAGCCCAGCTCCAGCCAGGTGAGGAATACAAACAAACCCATGGCGAGATAGATATTCTTCAGCCACTTCGGCCACGGGAGATTCAAGGAAAGTGGTTTTCCCCTCTTGCGCCACGGCGTCAGGTATTGGAGTGCGGAGGCGACAAAGTCCCACGGGCAAGCCAGGCACCAGACCTTGCCGATCAGAAGGATTGCAAAGATCAGTCCTGCCCACCAGATCGTCCAGGTGGCCACCGGAGCGATATTAACCACTGGGTCTCCGGCGAGCCCCGCATACAGAATAAACGCGAACGCCGCGGCGAACGGCAACTGGATGCCGAACTGAAAGCCCTTGCGCTTTACCAGCCAATCGATCGGCCTGAGCCGCAGCAGGTTGTATCGCCAGCCCACCTTGTGATTGTTTTGTGCGGGGCCGTCCCGTCGGCCAGAGACCTCGAAGATCACAAACGACAGCAACAGCAACGCCCCTACCCCGCCGTAGAACAAAGGCTTGGGAATTCCGCCCATGACCATGTACTTCTCGCCGTCCTCTCCTTCCGCGGCGTCAACGCAGCCCATCGTGCAATTGATCATCCCGCAGTGCGGACACTTGACGTCTGTTGCATCCGCATCGGCAATTGCGACACCGGATACCGAGCACAAAACAACGATTAGAATTGGAACAATGATTTTGAGCTTCATCGCTATACCAGGATCTCTCTTTTCGTTTCCACTCGGATCGCTTTATCCGGCTGGGGACATTTTTCCTCGCACCGCCCGCAGCCGACACACCGGTCTTCTACCACCGTGGGTCGGTCGTGGTCATCGACCTCGATGGCGCGCTGCGTCACAATCTTCGTCAGTGTTTCCCGCTCTTTTTTCGATACAAACGGGCTTTTGAAACGAACTCGGTTCGAGGTCGGACTTAATTTGATCTCGGTCTCGACGCGAACCGGGCAATACTTGTGGCAGATCGCACAGACTCGTTCCGGCTTGTTTTTGTTTCGCTCTTTGGCCTCTGCCTCACCGTAGAATGCAACATTTTGATGTTCGAAGCAGATATCCTTGTCCACTTCGGCCTTGCCCATCGCCACGTCGTTCAGAGCGATTTCTTGCAACGCCCCCGTGGGACACGCGGTAATACACTCCTTCCGGTCGCGTCGCACGCACAGGTCGCAAGCCCGGATCCCCGGCACGACCACGGGCGTGCCGAAGGAACGGCCCCACTGGACGCCCAGGAAGCGCACGGCTGCGAGAGGACACGCCTGACCACACTTCATGCACTTGATGCAACGGGACACGAACGGATGCTCCTCAAGCGCGCCGGGCGGCCTCAGGATCCCGGAGGTGTAGCCCGAGACCAATTGCTCCGGAACAAAACCTTTTCCGCGCGCGGGCGTTCCGCCGGAGCAGGAATGCAACCAGCCAATCAGCCCCAAGCCCCCGGCACCGACGGCCACAGAAGCGGCGCTGCGAGCGAGAAAGTCTCTGCGGGTCAGCGGATCGCGTTTCATCTCTTCACCTCACACCGATAGGTACGCGGTGTTTTCTTCCAGGGCCAGGCCAGCGTATACCGCAGCGTCCCATCTGCACACACCTTGATGCAATCGCCGCAGTTGTCGCATTCGCCTCCGGGCGGTGTGCGCATGGGGTCGAGCGCGTAAGGACACACATCATTGCACTCCCGGCACCAGGAGCAGCCTTCCGCTTCTCGCGTTACACGCAAGACCCGGCGCGCTCCTAACACGCTGTAAACCGCGCCACCAGGACACAGGGACCGACACCAAACCCGCCGCGCAAATACCACCTCTACGAGCAGGATTACCAACAATACGATCAAAGCGGTCGATACAACACCATGCATTACATGCTGATTGATCGCGATGGTTGCCATGGCCGGTGGATAGATCCAGGCGAACAAAGCCACGCCCCAGGCCGCGGCCCCCAACACGCCCGCGGCCAAGACGGCGTACTTTACCCATCGGCTCACTTGGACGTCAAAAAACCGAATCCCGATTTTCTCTAACCCGCTACGGAGCCACCCACCGACTTCGAACAGAAGGTAGCCCGGGCAAATCCAACCGCAAAACACCCGCCCGAGCAGAAGCGTGAACACGATGGGTAGGATCGCCGTCAAGAGTAGCGGGCCGTACACCTGCAGACTGGCTGCGGTCGCGTCCACCACGGCCAGCGGGTCGGAGAGCGAGACGCCACGAATTTCGGTAGTCCAGATGCCCCCGATGGCTGGCGGCACGAACTGTGCCTTGATTCTCTGAGCGACTGCCAGATCGTGGACGACCTCCACGTACGGGTTGTGCGCGTAGGGCAGGTCGGCTCGGCCGTAGGGAGTCAGGTCCAAGCCGTGGGTCTGTACGTGTCCGGCGTAGATGTTGATCGCCGGCAATACGAAGAAAAACGCCAGGACCGACAACTGGATGGCCTTACGAATTCGTGATTGGGCGGGCAGCCCTTTTCTTAACATATGCAACCACCTGAATGAGAAGCACGGCCAAAACGCCGCAGCCCGAAATGATCAAAACCGTCGTACTGATCCCCTGCTCGCGCATACTGATGTGGAAGTTGGCCACCGTGGCGGGCGTCCAACCTTCGGTGCCTTCCGGGATAATGACCTCCGCGTCGTACTCACCTTTCTTTTCATACTTCCATCGGAAGTTATAAATTCCCAGCTTGTCGGCACTCGGATGATCCGCCGGATCCGTATCCTGACCTTCACCGGAAATAATTACGCGAAGCGGACCTCCGTAGGGTTTGCCCGTAGGATCCTTAATCTGGATATAGACCCCCATGACGTACCCTTCGGCTTTCTCCGCGCCGGGCACGTCCAGGTAGGTCAGCGTCACTTTATAGCCATCGGCCTCAACAGTCCGATCGTACGCCGGGACCTGCGGGTAGTTTTCCATGTAGTTGGTGTTCACCCCCTGTACATGGTGGGCGAACACGGTGTTGGTGAGCAGCAAAAAGAAGACGGCGACCGCGGTTGCCGCTCCGGCAAGCTTCAACCATTTCGCCGGCAGCCGGGGGAAGCTCCATCCATAGTGCAGCGAAGAAACCGGGCAAGAGCCGATACAGGTCCCGCACCCGTCGCATTCGTGTCCGATCTTTCCGACGTTCGGTTCAAGCCCCATGGTGCAGACCGGAACGCACTGGTTGCATCCGACGCAACTGGAAGCCTCATGCTTGACACGAACAATACGGAAAAACGACAGCAGCGAGTAGAGAGCCCCGCCGGGACAGACGACACGACACAAAAAGCGCTTGGAAAACAAGACCTCGAACAGAAAGATCGCGAATAGGATCGGAACCCCTTTTTTCAAAACGCCAAGTACCGCAATGGTGTTCGCTTCGCTGGCCGCAAGCTGTGGGCCGTAGATCCATTCGGACAGCCAAACGCCTATCGAGGCAAAGAGGATAAAGAGCACAAGGATGACATATTTGTTCCATCGTGGAAACTGGACATCCAGGGTAACGATCCCGAGCCGGTTGAGTCCGCGGCGAACTTTTTCGGCCATCTCCAACAGGAAGCCGACCGGACAAATCCATCCGCAGAAGATACGGCCCAGCAAGAGTGCAATAACCACAGGTACCAGGGCCTGCGCTAGACGCGCCACTTCCAAGGCCCGCGCACTCGCCACGTTTCCAGCCACTGCGAGCGGGTCGGAGATGCTGTAGCCGTCTACGCGGAACGTCCACCACAGGTCGCCCTGAATCGGGACCGGCTCCATTCGCATCTTTCCGCCCCGCAGAGCGTGAATGAAGCGAAACATGGGGTCGGCCTCGATCTTGCTCTGCACCAGGTACGGGCTGCCGGTCTTGGCCAGCAGGTTCTCATAGGCCGCGAGAATCGGAATGACAAACAAGCCCAGCAGCGCCGTGATCTGTACCATACGTCGAACGTGTTGAACGGTCATACCACACTCTCCAACGGAACGACGCGGATGGCCTGGGGCAGTTGGATGCAAGCCTTCTCACAGGCTCCACAGCCCACGCAGACGTCTGCATTCACCACCGGCTTCTCGCCGCCGGCCACCGCCCAGATGGCGACAATGGCACGCTGATCCGGAGCGGGACTCACCAACCCCAGTCG
>JAJDCN010000160.1 GCA_029260815.1 Planctomycetota bacterium | reverse complement strand
GCCTGGCCGGCAATGCCGCCGCCGTGAACTCGTGCGATCACATCGAACCGCGAGGCGGTCTCGGTGACACGCAAAGGCGACGCAGCGACCAGTTGGTCGCGCTCACGGACGAAGAACTCTTTGAAGTCCCGGTCGTTGATGGTAATGTTCCCAGTGCCGGGCTTGACTCGGACGCGGGCGACGGAGGTCTTCCGCCGGCCGGTTCCCCAATGGACGTCTTTCTGCTTGGCCAAGGTATGCTCCGTTATTTGATTTCGAACGGCTTCGGGCTTTGCGCGGCGTGCGGATGGTCCGGGCCGGCGTACACCTTCAGCTTCTTAAACATGGCTGTACCCAGGCGATTCTTTGGAAGCATCCGTTTGACCGCCTGCTCGATGATCACCGCCGGTCGGTACTCGATCATCTTGGCGATCGGGACCGATTTGAGCCCGCCCGGATAGCCGGAAAACCGCTCGTAGGTTTTCTGTTCCATTTTCTTGCCGGTCAGCTTCACCTTCTCGGCGTTGGTGACCACCACGTAGTCGCCTGTGTCCACGTGGGGCGTATAGATCGGCTTGTCCTTGCCCATCAGCTTCATGGCGATAACCACGGCCAGCCGGCCCAGGATACGGCCCTCGGCATCTACGTGGTACCAGTCGTGCTCGACCTCTTGTGCTTTCGCGATATAGGTTTTCATTCCCTAAGCCTTACTGAACCCATTACTTAAAGCTCATCATTAAAACACACCCGCCTCGGGTTTGTCAACTACTTTTTTTCGAGGTTTTGCGATGACCAAACTGCAGTGTAAACTGTTAGAATGAGCATCTTTCTCCGTCAGCAACTTACGATTAGAACCACGCTAACGCCGGACGAGGTGCTTGCAAGTCTCGGCAAACACGTTGTGCCTTGGAAGCTATTTTCAGTCTTTGGTCCTGCCCGCGGGTACGATACCTATGAAGGCCGGATTCGCGGCGGCTCTTTTTGTTTCACGCGTGTTATTCACTATGCCAACCCCAGTCTTCCCGTCATTATAGGAACGGTCGAGGCTGATGGCGAGGGGGCCATCATTAATATTCGGATGAGGCTATCCATTCTAGTAACAGCGTTCATATATGCCATGTTTTTGTTTCTGGTTATTTGGGGCATCGGGATAAGTATTAAGGTAATCAACAAGGATGGTTTCAGCTTTGGACTGCTTCTCGTTCCAGCTCTGTTTGTTCTCTTCTACCAGTTCTTCAAAGATCTTTTTCTGTATCAATCGAAGATGGCCATCCGTTTTTTTCGCCGTTTATTTGAGTCAACAGGCGATTGAATCGGATTTAGTAAGCTGGTAAAATATGACTTTTAAATCGAGTTCCTAGGAGTGGAGTCAATCGATGGACATTGTCCAGGAAGCCAAGAAGGTACACGAGGACGTCATCCGGCTCCGGCGGGAGATTCATCAGAATCCGGAGCTTTCTTTTAAAGAGCGAGATACCGCGAAGCTGGTGGCTGAAACGTTAGAGCAACTAGACGTGCCGTTCCAGAGCGGCTGCGGCGGACACGGGTTGGTGGCCCGGTTTGACACACCGGGGGCTCAGCGGACGATCGCCTTTCGCGGCGACATGGACGCGCTGCCCATCACCGAGGAGACGGGCTTACCCTTTGCCTCCAAGAACCTGGGCGTCATGCACGCCTGCGGGCACGATATCCATACGGCCATGTTGATGGGTACGGCGATGCTGCTCAAGCGCTGCGCGGACAAGCTGACGGTCAACGTCCGGCTCGTTTTCCAGCCTGCGGAAGAGCGGCCGCCCGGCGGGGCGGTGGCCATGATGCGCGACGGTCTGGCCGACGAAGGGATCGACGAGATCTACGGCATCCACGTCTTTCCACTGTTGGGCACCGGACAATTTATTTCGCGTCCCGGCCCGTTCTTCGCCGCGCCAGACACCTTTAAGATCACGATCGTCGGCAAGGGCGGACACGCGGCTGCACCGCACAACAATATCGACCCGGTGCCCATCGCCGCGGAAGTTGTGACCGCACTACAGACCATCGCCTCACGTACTGCGCGACCCTGCGATCCGATGGTCCTGTCCGTCTCCACGATCCACGGCGGCACCGTGTTCAACGTCACGCCCGACACCGTCGAGATGACCGGCACCGTCCGGACCTTTAGCGCCGAGCTGAAAGAGACCGTGCCCGCCCGCATGCACCAGATCTGCGATGCGGTGACCCGGGCCCACGGCGCGAGTTACGAACTGAACTACGAGAGCGGATACATGCCGCTGATCAACGACGCGGGTTGTGTGGAGAAGGCTCGCGCCGCGTCCGCGGAGATCTTCGGCGAGGACAGCTTCGACGCGAACGTGGAGCCGATGATGTTTGGCGAGGATTTCGCACACTATCTGCAAACGATCCCGGGCGCGTTCATCATGCTGGGCGTCGGCGGCGACAAGCCGGCCGATGCGGCCATGCTGCACACGCCGCGGTTTATCCCGGACGAGGAGGCCTTTTACCGCGGCCCGGCGCTTTTCGCAAACATTGCGCTTCGGGCGTAGTCGTATGGCTTCGAACATTACGGACGACCAGCCCTGCTTGCCCGCGCCGACCCCAAAATTGGACTGTATGTTTTTGAAACTCAAAAAGAAATTCTACATCGCGGCGGAGTGGATTCTGGTCCGCATGATTGGAGGAAAACCCATGTCTATAAAGCTGATCGCAGGGGCCGAGGCCCCTGACTTTACCGTCAACAATCAGGCTGGTGAGCCGGTGACCCTGTCATCTTTTCGGGGCGAGAAGAACGTCGTGCTCTATTTCTATCCCAAGGACGACACCCCCGGTTGCACGAAAGAAGCCTGCGGCTTCCGTGACGACATTGAGGCCTTGCGCGCAGTCGACGCGGAGATCCTCGGTGTTAGCACCGACGACGAAGCGTCTCACCAAAAATTTATCGAGAAATTCAATCTGCCGTTCACCCTCTTGGCCGACATCGAAGGCGAGATCAGCAAGTCCTACGGCGTCTACGCTCCCGGCAAGCACTTCGCCCAACGTGCCACATTCATCATCAACAAGGAAGGCAGAATCGCCAAGATCTACCCCCACGTCAGCGCCCTGGGCCACAGCCAGGAGATCCTGGCGGCTCTTCAGTAAATGGCGTTACAGGGGGCATTGAAAGTCAGAAATAACTAGAGGCCTTCTTACAAATAGATTAGGTGTTTTGCAGATCGCTGGTTGGGATTTTCGCAAGAGGGGTGTGAGAAGGTGGGAATACTACAAAGGTTTCTTGCGTGTGGTGTGGCGGTGCTCTTGATCACCGGTATCGGCGCGGATACGGGATTCGGTGAGCGGGAACCCACGGAACAAGATCTGTTTCGCGCAATCCGCAAGGGTGACGCTGAACGAGTCAGAGCGTTCTTGGCTGCAGGTGTCGACATCCATGCCAAACAAGCCTACGGTAGAGCCGGGGTCCTTCACGTGGCTGCTGGGGAAGGGCAGCTTGGGATCGCCGTGCTTCTTCTAAACCGCGGTGCCGACCCGAACGCCCGAACCACTCCAAAAGCTGGGGCCGAGACGCCGCTTCATTGGGCTGCTGCTCATGGACACACTGAATTCGTTGAGTTGTTGATTCTGGCGAGGGCTGACCTCAATCCCCAGACGAGCAGTGACAAAAAAACACCATTGCACGCGGCCGCGAGGAATGGCCATGCCGGAGTGATCCAAACGCTGCTGCATGCGGGCGCTGAGGTCGACGCGAAAACCTCGGATGGGAATACGCCATTGCACATGGCTGCTTACAAAAATAAGCCCGAGGCGGCTCGCGCCTTGATCGAAGGAGGCGCCGACCTAGAGGCTGCCGAGGGTGTTGCCAAACGCCGTCCACTTCATATCGCGGTGGTGAGGGGACATATGGAAGTCGTTGAGGTGCTCTTGGAGGCCAAGGCCGATGTTCACGCCTTGGTCCAACCATTGTTCTCGGCTGCCTATCACGGTCACATTGGCACGGCAAAACTGCTGATCCAGTATGGAGCCGATCCAAACCGCTTCGTCGACAAGAAACGGACACCGTTGTACGCAGCCGTCAATAACGGCCACCTGGAACTGGTGGAGTACCTGATCGAAAAAGGAGGCAAGGTCGATCTCGTGCCCCTGCCCATACTGGTGCGCTCCGGATCGATCGATCTGGTCAAGCGGAAGCTTAAATCCGGTGAAGACATCAACGCAGGCTATGGCGAGAAAGGCTTTACCCCGCTCATCTGGGCCGCGAAAGACGGATTGACAGAGATGGCCGAGTTTTTAATCGAGAGTGGGGCAAAGGTCAACAAGGGGGCCGATGCGAATCCGAAGAGTACCCGCGACAACCGAATGACTGCCCTGCACCAGGCGGCCTCCGGCAATTATGAGGACCTCATC
>JAJDCN010000159.1 GCA_029260815.1 Planctomycetota bacterium | reverse complement strand
CTTTAGCTCGAATTCGACACGGTAGGACGCGCGACCGGCCGAGACGATATTCGCTTGAGCGACTCATAGAGGTTTTCACCCAACAGATCCTTTGCCGCAGCGGTCGCAACCGATTGGATCCGCTCTTGCGCTCGGCTCAGTGGCGTCGCGTTCAGGTAACGCAGGCACCCGGCAAGTGGTGCGGTGGATTTGACTGCGTATCGGCCGAGCTCAGGCAATGGCGCGCTGGCATACGTGCGACCCCGGCCAGATCCAAGGACGCGTCGGTACCCCGCCGCATTGGCTTGACGAAGCACACGGGCGTCACCTCGCCCACCTGGCAGCGAAAGCATGGAAACCTCACGACCAGTGGCGTCCTCCAGGATCATCTTGGAATCGATCAACTCTCGTGTCAAGGCTGCGTCATCCAGTCGGTCTAACGGGCGATGTGAAACGGAATGGGACTGGATCGACATCCCGCTGTCGGACAGAGCCTTCACCTGGGACCATGACAGCTTTCCGCGTTGCCCGACTTCACCCACCGTGATGAAAAAGATCGCATTCATGTTAAAGTCTATCAAGATCGGAAGCGCCGAGACGTAATGGCTCAGATGGGCATCATCAAAGGTCAGGCACACCGTTTTGGCACTTGCGTCGATCTCCGACGCAAAAGTAGTTACCCCCCAACCGTCATCGGCAATGCGCCCGAAGATCTCAATCGCGTGATCTTCCCGGATCGCGTAGAATCGCTCACGCTCGGTATAGCTGGGCTCTGCGATATACCGGGAATGAATCCCATGAAACATCAACGTCGGAGTCGTCGGCTTTCCAAGTTTCATCGTATCAGTTCTTTTTCCATCGAACGTCCAACCGGCCAAAAGAAAACGTCAGGAGGCCGCAAAGATTTGCCGCTTGTAGGACGCACAAGCTGTAGGGCACCTGAAGACGGGCCAGCCTTCCGCTGGCTTTTCCCACGCCCAAGCCCAGGATTGCGGTTGCGTAAAACGCGCTCTGTCCGGCAACGGCCGCATCGTAGAGGCTCCCATCGGCCAGCAACGAACTCACCCAGAATACAATCAGAAAAAATGGAGCAGCGAGTCGCGCGGCCTTGTGAGACAGCACCTGCCACCAAAATCGGCTGGACAGAGGATTCATCATGCCTCGTTCGCGCCACAGGGCTTGGTAGTTGCCCGCAAGAGTGCGCCGTTTGCGCGCAAACTCGCTCGCCGCAGATGCGCGCAATGTGCAAACCGACCGGACCTCAAAAACTGTTCGATAATCGCGTCCGAGTAACCGCAAAGGAACCACAAGGTCGTCCAGGATCGTGTCCTCGGGCACCCGTTGGTACAAAATAGCCCGGACCGCGTAGAGGGCTCCGGTGGCTCCAATCGAGCTTCCAATATCGGATTCCGCAGACCGAATCCAGTTCTCCAGGCGCCGATAGACTCGCAAGGTCGGACCCATTCGCTCATCGTCCGCCTTCTCGACCGCAATGGCCCCGCTGACGGCGCCCACCTCAGGCTCGGAAAATCGAGTAACCAGCGTGCGTAACGCGCCGCGCTCAATCATGGCACGGGCATCGGTGAACAGCAGGATGGATCCTGCCGCGTGCCGGGCCGCCAAATTCATCGCAAAAATCTTGCCCCGGCGCACATCCGAACTGATCGTTCGGACACCCGCTGCTGCAAATTGCATGGCGATTCTGACGCTTTGATCGGTACACCCGTCGAAGGCGATGAGAATCTCGCGCTTGCTCGCTGGATAGTCGAGGGCCAAGGTATTTCGCAGCTTTTCTTCAAGCACTTTCTCTTCGTTATGAACAGGGATAATGATGCTCACGGTGGGAAGTTGTTCATCGGACATTGGACCCCGCCAGGCAGATCGCCGCTTGAGCCGTACGACTCTCCGAACAGCCCCAAGAATCAGTGGGTAAAACGCATAGGGATAGGCCAGGCCGATCAGGGCAATCCAAAATATTGTCTGCGCTGCCGTCATTCGACTTTTACCTCGATCCCTTCGTCCAATGTGCGCATGGGAAGAATTACGGTGAGGTCTTTTGGAGCCCGAGCCTCCTTGTATTCGTATATTTTCAGCTTCAGATCCGCGAACCGCTCTACGTTGGTCTCAATCGGAACTGTCGCGCTTGGCTGGAACCGGTCCGATTCCAGAGCGTTTATCAGCATTTCATAGCCCGGTGCATTCAGGATGTCTCGATCCTCGACCACCGCACAGCGTACCGCGTTTCGGTCAAATGCCTGAAACAGATCCTCCGGCGTGCCGATCAGTTGCTCTTGACCATAAGCGTTCAGGATGTTGGTCACAAAAATCATCTTCGAGCCGCGCAGGACCAGCGAGCGGCGTTCCGTGTCGGTGGCCCGAACGTGAAAAATAAACGACCCGTTTAACTCGCCTTGAAAAAAGATCGGGTTGGTGCCGTTGACCGAGGCCACGTGTTGTACCGCCTCCAGACAGCCGCGGACGTAGGGCCGCTCAATGCGAGAGGCCCCAACAATCGAGAGAACGGCCACGCCGACAAGCCCCACCGCCGCTGGCCGACGCAAGCGCACGATGCTCCGCGTGGCAAACAGTCCGTAGGCGGCCATGGCGCACATCGGGGGCAGCCAGTAAATCACATACCGTGAGTCTTTTTGCGCAATCGCGGTGAACAATACGTAACACACGACGATCCAGGCTGCAAACACGCGCGATGCACGGCACTTGCGAGCCAGAGCAACCACAATGGAGACCGCGGCCAGACTGGGAACGATCCAACCCGCTTGCTTGGGAATCATTTCCAGATAATAGGTCAGATTGCGCGTGCTCATAAGGAATTCGTGGCCCCGGGCTCCGCTGAGCGCATCATTGGCCACAGACTGTCCGTGCAACTGAAACGTATAGGCGTAATAGGGAACGACCACCGCCATAGCGGCAAGCCCCGAAAGAAGCACTTCCCGACGAAGCAGAATCCGCGCCTGCCCCAGGATCAAGGCCAGCGTAATAAACAGCGGCACAAGCAACAGTGCATGCTGCCGCGTCAAAGCGGCCAAAGCCAGCGTCGCGGCGGCGCGTACGGCGTACCGCTGACCGCGGCCCGACAAGTAGCGGTTAAACTGGAAGATCGAAACAACGCACAGAGCCAGAGAGGGAATCTCCAGCATGACCACGCGCGCGTAGGATACTACGGCCGCGGTGCAGATCAGAAGAATCGAAGCCAAGCAGGCGGTGGGCGCGTCGAACAGGTCCCGGACCAGGCGGTAAAAATAAACTGCCAAGAGAAGAGAAAATGCGATGACACAAAGACGGGCGGTCACTACCGAAATTCCGAATACGGCGAAGAACACCCCTTCGGCCATGTGAAACAACGGAGGCCAATGAATCAACCCCAGGGCCGGATAGTGAGCGTAGTATCGAAAGGTGTATTCTTTGGGCGAAGTGATCGGAAAATCGTGAATCAAGTCCCGAAAATAGACGCCGGTCATAGCATGGCGTGCCTCGTCGCCATTGACGAACAATTCGCTCGCTTCGATCCCAGGCACGGTGATATACAACACCAGCATGCAGACGATCGCAAGATGCAATAGCGCCGAAGTCTTCAACAAGGGTATGAGCGATTTCATCGTCTCTTCGTCTCAAGTCTCAATTTGCCAATACGCTCCGATAGACTGACTGGGTGCGTTCAATCATGGTCTCCAGTCCAAACTGCTGGACGACACGCTGGCGCCCGGCTACGGCGAGGCGGGTTCGAAGCGGCTCATCGCGGATTAGACGACCACAGGCTAAGGCCATTTGCTTCGGGTTGTCGGGCTGGACCAGCCAGCCGTTGTCTTCATGGGAAATCACGTCCGGCGTCCCCCCCACTGCCGTGGCGACGACCGGAAGACTGGCGGCCATGGCTTCGAGTAAGGCGATCGACATGCCTTCCGTGTGGGAGGGAAGAACAAACAGGTCCATGGCACCCAATAGCGTACGGACATCAGTCCGCACGCCGGTGAAAATGACCTTGTCCTGAATTCCCAGTTGCTGGGCGAGAGCTTCCATTTGTGCGTAGCAGGATCCGCCGCCCACAATCAGGAAACGGGCGTCCGGATGTTGAGCCGCAACAATCTGTGCCGCCTTCAGAAATACTTCGGGGCCTTTTTCCGGAGCCAAGCGGCCAAGACTGCCCAGAACCGGCGCGATGGGAGAGATTCCCAGCTCTTGACGCACGCGCCAGCGCTCTTCGGGAGTGACCGGATTGCCAGGATCAACGGCGTTTCGAATTACGGTGATCTTGTCCGGTGCGGCAACCCGCTGACGCAGCAGATGCTCACGTACGGCCGCGGTGACCGCGATGATTCTGTGGGTAAACCGATCGAGAACTCGGTCGATGAAGATCCGCTTTTTGTCTTTCCAAGGGGCCAAACTGTGTTCGGTGGACACCAGGCCCCCCACACCGGCGAGCAGCCCTGCCATTCGACCCCATAAATCAGCAGTAAACAGGTGTGTGTGAATAATATCAAAGCGCTCGCGGCGCAGCAGGGAAGCAAGGCGAAGGGCAACGGAAAAATCAATCCCCGGCTTCTTTCCCAGGGCGACGAGTGGAACGTTATGGGATTCTACTTCTTCGGCCAGAGCACCGGGCCGGGTCAGACAGCAGACGGCGGGGTCAAAGTGTTCGCGATCCAAATGGGTGGCCGTCTGCACCAGCAGGCGCTCGGCGCCGCCGACCTCCAAATCTTCGATCGCATACAGGACGCGGATTCGACCGTTCTTGTTCTGGGTCGCCATGGTCAGGCCACCGTTTCCTTCTCGAAAATATCCACAAGTTCGGAGATGTTGGTCTCCAGTACAAACTGCTCCATCACGCGAGCCCGCGAAGCCTTGCCCATCTGGTCACGCCGGTCCGAGTCCCGGGCCAAGATCTGGATCGCCTCGGCCAAGCGCGACGCAGATCGCTCCGGAACGAGCAGGCCATTGCGCCCGTCCTCCACCGCTTCCGGCAAACCGGAGATTTGGGTGGCCACGATCGGCAATCCTGCCGCCATGGCCTCCAGGACCACGTTGGGGATCCCATCCCGATCACCATCGGCCGCGACAACAGACGGCATAACGAAGATATCGGCCGTTTCGTACAAAATCCTTAGGGGTTTTTGGCCTATAACCCCTTTTATTTGAAAGACTTGCGACATCTTGTGCTTGACCACCGCCGCTTCCAGCTCCCTCCTGAGCTCTCCGTCGCCCACCAGCGTGCACTCGAAGGCTACGCCGGCTTTCATTAGTTGAGCGCAGGCCTCCACGAGATCGAAGAATCCCTTGGTCTGGGTTAACCGCCCCACGGCCAACAAGCGAAGCGGATCGGCCAGACGCGGGGCCGTGTGACAGAACAATTCGGGGTCCAAGCCATGGTAATTTAGATAAATTTTGTCGCTCTTGTTTGGAGCAAGAGCCTGCAAATATTCGCGATTATAATCGGTGCAGGTAACCACAAAGCGCGCCGTACGGAGCTTGGGTCCAAGCCTGGGGCGATCCTTATAGATATCAAAGGCGTGTGCGGTGATGCTGAAAGGAACGCGGGTCAATATAGAGATCATCATCGCGGCGGTCGTGGGCGTATTGGCCCAATGGGCATGAAGATGTCGAAATCCACCGGAGCGGATGGCCCATGCGAAGCTGCATGACTTGGGAAAAACCGCCAAGTTCTTGGCAATCCGTATCCCGGTGTGATTTAAGGAACGCAGATTGAAATCCGCGCTGAGAGCGACCCACAAGGCATGCAACCAGCGGAGCGGATGCGAAAGGAGAAAGGCCAGTGTGGCACCGAAAACCGCGAAGGAAAAAACAAAGGGGCGGTAGTGAACCTTGTCGGCGAGATTTTTTGCTTCCTCATGAACGATCTTATCCCGACATACCTTCAGCGAGAACACCTCCACCTGGATCTCACGGACCGACAATTCCGCGATTTCCCGCAAAATAAAGGTCTCAAAGGTCTCGGGGAACTGAGAGACAAGGTAGGCGATCTTCATGTGCGTTGCGGCCTTGTCCCGGAGACGCCCTGGAGTCGGATCGATCGACTGCCAAGCGATTCCCACGCGCGTGCCAAAGGAAGCGCGGCCAAAAAGATAAGGTAGGGCTCGACAGGCGCTCGAAAACGAGCCGACCCGTAGAAGATTAAGCAGAGGACCAGCACGTTCAGCAGGAGAAACCAGACGATCCTCGGACTTATCCAGTCGCTCGGCTCCTTACGCGACCGAAGGAGGAGCAGAAACATGCCTACTACGGAAAATGGAACCAGCACGGTATAGGTCAGTCGTGCCAGCCGCGCCGGGCCGGAATCTCGCGCTAAGTAGTAAGAATGGACGACCCAGGTGTTCAGAAACTTGTGCAGCAACATTCGAGGAACCTGATCCGTGTTGTCTTGCAGAAACGCGATCGCGGCTCGGTTCGCCTGTCGAGACTCCTCCACTTCGCCGAGGCCGGGTGAAAGAATCTTGAGCCCCGAGGGGTTGTACCAGAAACCCAGGTATTCGTCGGAGGTGGCGCTGACAGCGTTGTTGCCACCCAGCAGCGTCACGCCGCCTTCGGTGGCAACTGGGACAAAACTTTTGTGAATCGTCCAGTTGCGCAAGGTCCAAGGCGCCAAGGTCAGGGCCATTGCACCGCATACAAGGGTTGTCGCAACGGCGACTTGGCGAGGCCGCCGGTAGACAAGATACGCCCACGGCACGACGAGGGGTCCCATGAGGGCTATGCCGGCCTTGGTGAGTGTGGCAACACCCAGACCCACGCCACAGACAACCAGCAGCCCTACCGACGGACGCATCTGCGGATGCCGGACGGCCCGACGCTCCACGGTGATAAACACGAAGACCATCAAGGCACACAAGAAGGCGAACAGCGTCTCGGTCATCAAAAACGTACAACGATAGATGGCATAGGGGTAGAGACTGTAAAGAAGAGCCGAAACAACCGGCACGGTCCGATTGGCCACCAGCTTGGCCGCAATCAAGAAGAGCAGCCCTGCCACGGCCGCGTCCAGCAGGCATTGCAGCAAAATCACCGGCAGTGGGTCAGTGCCGATCGTGGCGTAAAGAACTGCCAGGAAATAGGGATATAGGGGGGCGCGAAACGAATAAAACGTCTTCTCTCCGAAGTGTTGATAGAACTCCCCCGTGGCAACGACGTTTCTAGCGATCTCATCATATTGGACCTCATCTTCGGCAAGGGGGTGGGAGCCAACGGCCAGCGCATAGCTTACCCGAATCGCCAAAGCGAGTGCGATCAAGAGAAAGAGTTTCTTTCTGTTTCGTTTCATGGCTGTCTATCGCCTACGCGCTTCCGCCGCTTCGAGAACCTTGTCGTACACTTGTCGCATTTGAGATAGCATCACCTCGACCGAAAAGTGTTCTGCCGCTTGAATAGCTGCTTGGCCCAACCCTGCCCGCTTTTCGGGCGACTCCACCAGCGACTGAATGGCCCGAGCCATGGCCCGGTAATCACCCACCGGAACCAGCAATCCATTCACTTTGTCCTGAATGAGTTCCCGGTTGGCAGCGATATCCGTCGCCACGACCGGAAGACCCGAGGCCATCGCCTCCAGCAGGGCGTTGGAACATCCTTCCGATCGCGAGGGGAGAACGAAAATATCGAGATTCTCCAAGACCTGTGCGGAGAGTTGGCCGCTTTGGATTCGAACCTCGCCGTTAAGCCCCACTGCTCCAGCGGTGTGCTGCAACCGCATCTTTTCCGGTCCGGATCCGTACAGGTGCAGCGATAGATCTTTATATTCTGCGGCCAACAGACCGAAGGCGCGGATGAGGGTGGCGTGCCCTTTGACCGGCTTGAGATTTCCGACGGTGCCGATATGGTTACAATGTCCGTTGCGACACAAGGGCCGCGGGTGGATTCCGTTGCGGACCAAATGGATTTTATCCGCGCACTTACCCTCGTGTTTTAACGTTGACTGGCGGACGGCTTCGGAGTTTACCGTAATTGCATGGGTCCATCGATTAACCCACCGATAGGCGGTCCAATGCTTCCGGGCGGCCCAAAATCCGGTGTCCCGCCGACTGGTAAGGACCGGCGTGCGCGCAAGCCGCGCGGCCACGGGAGCCATGACATTCGAGGAGAATAAGTAGGCGTGAACCAAGTCAAACTGTTCCGTCTTGATAAGCCGCGCCAGCTGAAGAGCACCCTTGACGCCCGTTTCACTGAGCAACCGCTTGATCTGCAGGTCCACGACCTGAAAGCCATCGGCTTTCAGCGCCACTGCCAGGCTTCCGAGATCGTTCAGACAGCACAGCACTGGAGCCACCTGAAACGATCCGATGTTACGAACCACCGTATCCAGATGGGTTTGCGCACCGCCCAGCGACATCTTGTCGATTAGATAGAGAACCCGGAGATCTCTTCCCATGCCTTTTGTGCTTCCTCTATTCGCTTGACTCGAGCCTCTTTGATGACCGAAGCCATTTTTACAACCACGGCAGTAAGGATCCAGAATTGGAAGACGATTTCGTTGCTCTTGAGCCTTGAACCGAATAGGTTGGCCACCAGCATCGCCGAATAGCCAGCGATAAACCCCGTAGCAACCAGGCGTTGGAATTGCGTTTCCGCAAAGAAGAACACATACATAGCCTTGTACATGATAATAAGCAGGACCACCATGAACGCCCCAAAGGCGATTAGTCCCATCTCCGCGGCAATCAGCAGATAAATATTGTGCGCATCCAGGGTCTGGTGCACACCGTATTCCGGGCGCCAAATATACTGTCGGAAATTTTCAAAACCAACACCCCAGACCGGGTAGTCACGGATAACCCGGAGAGCACCCTTCCAAACCATAAGCCGCCCGTTGGCACTGGCATCCAGAGAGCCGTCGGCCTGGACTGTATTCTGCATCCGGCCGACCATGAAACCAGGAATCATATTCGGATTGATCGTGAAGAAGATAATCAGTGGAACGAAAGCAAGGATGAAGAATTTTCTGCTGCGCAGGAGCGCAAAGACCGTGAGACCGACAAGGAACGACACCTGGGCGCCCCGAGAGAATGTCAGAAGCATCGAGCGCGTGCAGGCCGCAATCGGAAGCAAAAGAAGCCAGGCCTTGAGGCGAGAGAGGTTATAAGCCCAGAAGGCCACCAGGAGAAATGTGTAGTAGCAGAAAAACGCACCTAGATTGTTCGGTTGGTCGGCGATCACAGTCAACCGGGCGCGCCGGATACTGACCGAGCCGGACAAACCTCCCTTGTCCAAATAAAACTTCTTGATCGACAAGAACCCGATCATCGCCGTGGTGACCGCGACTGCCACGACCAGGCGCCTCATTGTACGGTTGTTTCGAATATTATTAAAGACGATGAAATAGAGGATCATCGGCATCAGCCACCGCTTCAGTTCGAACAGCGGCTTGAAGATGTCACCAGCAGACAGCATCAGCTCGCCTCGGAGGACTGAGATTGAGCTGAGAAAGATGAAAAACACCAAGGGAAAGTCTATGGCGGTCCGTTTGTAGATCGGCTCGTTGTTCATGAACGAACGCGACAGCCATCCGATGATCAGGAAAAAGCCAAGAATGTTCGTCAGGTTGAACGCGTCCATCAACCCGCCAAAGTCGCCGGCCAGAACCTTTTGAAACGGGGCGTAAATTGCAAACAGAAGTAGAAGTTTGTCGTAATCCTCGACCGCAAATTTCAGACAGAACAGAGCCAGCAGGGCGGCCAGACTGATGAGCAAAACCTGGGGCAGGTGAACGCTTCGATAGGGGGCGACGAGCGCGACAAAAGCCAAGCACGCCCCGATCATGAACAGGTACACGCGCCGCTCTTCACGCCGATCCTGAAGCGCCGTTTCGTTAAAAGTCGATATCAGGTTACGCTGATCGTACACCGTCTCGTCCTTCTCATGAATACAGCCACGCCGGACCCTTGCCCCATCGGCGCAGGCCAAATGCGATTACGCCCCATGCCGCTGCCGCTGCCTTCTTGAGCGCGCGGCCGGGCTGCGCGCGAAAGGTTGCAGCGCTCTCCCGAAACACCTCAAGACAGTCGTTGCGCACGAAGTAGGGCAGGAACGTCAACCAATGACGCCTGGTCCCGTGCTTTTGCATCAGCAAAAGGTGATTTCGGAAGTTGTAATAGATTCGCGCCGGCGAATCCTTCGGCACGGTCAGGGCGTTTTCGTGCCAGACGACCGCGTCCGGTACGATCCCCACACCCCAGCCGTGCCGCTTGAAACGGAGCGAATAGTCGGTGTCTTCCCAAAAGATAAACATCCGCCCGTCCAGGTACCCCACCTGCTCGACTGCCGACGCACGCAAAAAGAAACTACATCCCGGGACCACGTCCGCCCGGACCAGGCCGTTCACCCCTGCTGGGCGGGTTCGAATCTTCGTCAATTCCCCCTTGGGCGCGTGAAAGCGCCAGCCGAAGTTATCCGGTTCGCCGGTGGTTGTGTTGTAGACGACTGGACCGATGACCCCCAAGTCCCGCGAAGCTTCTGCACAATCCACGAGCCTGCCAATCGCGTCTGGTTCGACCACAATATCGTTGTTGAGTAGAAAGACATAATCTGCTGATTGTTGAAGAGCTTCATGGATTCCGAGGTTGTTCCCTCCCACATAGCCAATGTTTTCGCCGTTCAAAATCAAATGATGCTTGCTGTAGCGCGCTCGTAGGGTCTCCGCAAGCCCATCGGTGGAGCCATTGTCGACGACCAGAAGTTCCGTGTTCGGATAGCGACAGGCCAATACCGATTCGATACACTGGAGAGAGACCTCCCTTTGGTTCCATGTCAACACGACAGCGATCACCTTCGGTTCGTTCATAAGACGGCCTCCCCGGAAACGGAGGAAGAAGTGCGGTGGTCGGACAGGTCCTCCTTGATGTCGGCCAGAAGTTTCATCGGGTGAATCGCCGCAGCTACATAGGTGATATCGGAATGTCTCAACTGTCCCAGAAGAAACAAGGTACTCAAGTAGAGAAATAGCAATATGGCACACCCAACCATTGCGAAAAGAACGGGGGAGAACGCGGTCGGCAGGAACAGGCTGGCAAGCGCGCGGGCGACCAAACCGCACGCCACTGCAGCCAGCGGTGGTATAGCGATCAGAAGCGACGTTCTTGCCCCGGTGGCACGCTGGACGATACTCTTGGTGACCCACCAGCCAACGATCGATACGAAGAGCGTGGACATTGCCGCACCGACGGAGCCCAACCCAGCGACCGTGACCCCAAAAATCGCCTGAGGGATCAGGAGGCAGTTAAATACAATATTCATCGTCACCAAAACCACCGTCATGCGTAGAATCGTGCCTGGACGTCCCAGGCTCAAGAGCATCGTTGCGGCTGGACGGTTGATCGAGTACAGAAAGCAAACGGCCGCGAGGATCGAAAGCACCGGAGCCCCCGCGGTAAAGTCCGGGCCGAAAATGCTCATTGTTTCATAAGCGAAGATCGCCATCCCGGCGCAGAGCGGAGCGATCACGAGCGATAAATATCGCTCCGCCTTGATCATGATCCGCGCGCTCTCCGCCTGCTGGTTGCTGGCCAGATACCGGGAAGCGGCCGGCATCAGAATCGTGGAAACAGATTGGGGGACCATGAGAACGAAAAATACCACGCGCCACGCCATATGGTAGTATCCCACCGCAGCAGCCGAGATAAACGAAAGGATCATCAAGCGATCCACGTGGGCATATATGGATTCAGTTACCGTGGAGCCGATTAAGGGGAGAGAGAATTTCAGATACCATCGTATTTGCTCGCGATCGGGCTTTTCGACCGAATATCCTTTAAACAGGCGCCACGCGACGATGCCCGCAACGATCTCGCTGGCCAGGTGCGTCGCTGCCAACCAGACAATGTCGCGGACAAACAAGGCCACGGCAAGAACAAACAGGCAATCGCTTGCGGATTGAACCAGCTGAACCATTTGCTTCTTTGCAATCCGACCGGTCCCGGTAAACGTCGCATGAGGAACTTGGGCCATGGAATTAATACAACGAACCGCCAAGACGATAATCACGACCGGAAGGAATAGGCGGTCGGAATTCGCATCCGGCAAGGCCAGATAGATCGGAATCGCCAGGGCCACCACGCCCAGGCCTGCTGCCGTGGCGATAAGTTTCAATCGAATAAACGCGCCCAGGCACGCAGCGGGATCTATCCCCTCGGAGATCCGCTTGATGTGCGCCGTCGGCAAGCCCGCATCGAACACAAAACGGAACAGCCCTACCAGAGCATAGGCACCGACAATCAAACCGATCGTTGAGCTGCCCATAGTCCGCGATACGACAATCAGAGCGGCCATACTCATCAGCTTCGATACCAGATTGCCGGCGAGGATGAGGGCCGATTGTCTCGACTTTGCTGGCTCTTGCATCCGTCCTCTATTCTCTTCCCGCGCTTGTCGCGTCTTTGTACAAATAGATCGTAAAGTCGTTGAACAAGTAATCGTGTCGCAGCACAACCCTGTGTGTCAGCGCCCGCATGCAAAATGTGAACACGTCCCGTGGATCGCTATAGGCAAGATAATCTTCCTCGTAGTCCACGAATGTACTTACGAAGTTGACAGCCAGCCCTCTTTCGCACAAGTTCCACAGCCTCCTGAGCATCGCCTCACGATAGCTGACATTGTTTCCCAAATTCAATCCAAAGAGCCCTGAGGCGATCACATAATCCGCTGGTTGCATTTTTTGTTTTAGAACATCTGCAGTGTCATAATTACCCTGCGGGTCCCGTCGTCGAGCCGCCTCCACCAACTCGGGACAGATATCAACTCCGCGGTAGCCCCCGCACGCACGCGTCTGTTCCAGATACGCGCGCAGGTCACCCAAACCACAGCCGATATCCAGAACGCTGGACCCAGACAAGGGTGCGATGGCGCACAGCACTTCAAAGCGCAGTTCTTGCTTCTCGCGGTTGGGCCAGCCTACCGCTTCTGGCGTTTCCCCATGAGTGGCAAGCCGGGCTGCGTAAAAGGCCGGCACGTCAATCGGGCGATCTTGACCCGCTAACGCCATAGACTGATCACCTCCTCCGCCACGCGAGCAGCACCACGACCGTCGACAAGCGCGCGCCCCTGCCTGCCGATCTGGTATAATTGATCCGGTTTGGCCAAGTGCTCCGCAATCGCCGTTGCGATGTTCTCTTCCGAAAGTCGGTTCCACAGCCCAAGGCTGATTGCCGCCCCCGCCCGGTCAAACGCCTGCGCCTCGGCGAGTTGTCCCTCATTCTGGGCGATCACCATGCCGGGGCGACCACAGGCGCACAGTTCATACAACGTGATCCCCCCCGCGGTGATTGCCAGATCGCAAGAGGCAATTCTCTCCGGCATATTCCGCACGTCGCTGTGAAGCAACATTTCCCGACGGGCCGAGACCAAGGCCCGCTTGAGCTCCACATGCGCATCGAAGGCCGGCCCGATCACCACGCGAACGCGAAAATCGCCGCCCACCGCGTCGAGCGCGCGAACGACGACCGGCGACAATCCGTGGGGGTCACTTCCACCCATCGTTACCAGTACCTCTCGGATTGCTTGTCCCTCTTTCGAGTCCGCACAGGTTTCTGAAAAATCGGGGTCCAGAATCATATACTCCGGCCCGCACAAGAAGCGCGTTCCCGTTCGCCCTCGGCTCGGCGCCCGTTCGGAGAAAACGAGACTGCCATTGACGATCACGTCGGCCGTATTGATCAGCTCCCCGACGTCGTCGACGCTCAAAACCGATGCGCCTGCGGCCCGAATTGCTTCAATGTACTCCGAATGAACGCCGAAATAGTCCGTTACAACTGTCCGAACACCAAGGTTACGAACCAGTTCGGCCGTTCCTTGGGCGTCGGCTTCATCCCATGACGACCCGCTTAGCACGGTGTGGGCAAAACCTTCTGCATGGATTCGGTCTGTCCACGCGCCGTCGGTGGTGGTCGCAATCAATGCTCCACAACCGCTGACCTGACGAACCTGGCGGGCGAGGGACAAGCAGCGAACCAGATGTCCCATGCCAATCCGCTTGCCGGCTTCCAAGCGCAGGAGAATTGCATTATGGGTGTTCATCGCCCCTTCCTCCGTGCAACCTTGTCAACCTCTTCGGACAATCCTTTGAGATCGATGGGCGCTCCGGCCCGGAAGAGCGTGTGAAAAATCTCTTTGAGCGTCTCGAGTTGGCCATCCACATCAATTGAAAGGAAGATGTCAGGGACTTGAGAAAAGTGCGACACGCGAATCGCGTTGGATGAGCGCGCGATCTGAATAAATTTTCTGATGCCCGAATGTACTTGGTGATAGGCCATCAACGTTTCCAACCCTTGCAGGGAGATGACATCGATCTCCACGCCGCAGGCATCGGTAGGACAGGCCGCCGGATCCATCGTTGTTGTCAGATCCGTTTTCGTGGACATGAAGTGACAAATCGTGGTATCCAACAAGTTCGGTGCCAACACAGGGCTGCGCCCGTTCGTCACGACCACCGCCTCGGCTCCACACAAGATGGCGGTATCACGCAGGCGTTTGAGAACATCCGGTTCCTCGGTGCGCCGAACACGCACATGGAGTTCCGCGGCGATAGCCAAGACTGGACGGTTTCCGGCATCCGCACAGGCATCCAAGACGACTTCATCGATCAGTTGAGCCTCCACCATCCGTTTGGCCACGTGATACAAGGCCGGTTTGCTGGCCAGTTGCACAAAGGCCTTCCGATCGCAGTCGGTTTGGTCGTTTCGCGCTTCTATGATTCCGATGATCTTCATCGATCAATCCTTTAGGATGCTCCCGCAGTGTCCAGCGGGGTTATTCTGACAGCTTCCAGAACGGCATCGATTACGGTGGCCACCTGGGCGTCAGTCATCGACGGATGCAGCGGCAACGTCACGGACTGTCGGTAGGCCTGTTCGGCAATGGGGAAGTCTCCTTCACAACAACCAAGCCGCTTGCGATAATAAGGGTGAAAATGAATCGGAATGTAGTGCACGTTGACACCGATCCCGGCCTCGCGCATGTGTTGCACAAATGCCAAACGGTCCAACCCCTGCAGACGGATGGCAAAGAGATGCCAGCCGTGGCGTGCTTCACCCCGTGCGATTTGAGGCAGGAGAATCTCTTCGAGACCACCCAAGGCCTGGAGATACTTTCCAGCGATCTGAGCCCTTCGCTCGAGGAATTGTTCAGATCGCGCCAATTGACTGGTCCCCAAGGCAGCATGAATGTCGGACTGTCGATAGTTGTGTCCCAGTGCCGCCATCTCGTAGAACCAAGGCTCCGGCTGCCGGTCGCGTTCTTGAGGCGAGGTCGTGATCCCATGATTGCGAAAGCTTGCCAAGGTCCGCCACGTTTCGGAATCGGAGCAGGTCACCACGCCTCCTTCGCCGGTCGTGATCTGCTTGACGGGATGAGTACTGAAGCAGGCCAAGTTGCCCGGGAGAGACCCGATCCGAGCACCGGAGGGCGCACCATAGAGGGCACCCAACGCGTGGGCGCAGTCTTCCACGATTGTAAGGCGATACTCCTCGGCCACTTGGGCGATCGCGGCCATGTCGCACGGAAGTCCGGCGAAGTGAACGACGGCGACCGTTCGGAGGATAGCCCCGGTCTTGTTGTTTACCTGCCAATCCCCGCGCGGATTGTAATCGCGCTCAATCTTTTTTCGGACCGCTTCGGCCGTGATGTTCAAGGATTGTGGATCGACGTCAATGAAGACTGGGGTCCCGCCGGCATGAAGAACGCTGTTGGCGGTTGCGGCGAAGGACATGGGCGTTGTAATTACATCGGTGCCCGAGGAGACGCGGGCAACAACCATCGCGCAGTGTAGAGCGGCAGTTCCGGAATTGACGGCCACGGCGTAGCGGCTTCCCACGTACTCGGCAAAGCGACGCTCGAACGCTTCCACGGCCGGACCGGTGGTCAGGAAATCGGAGCGCAGCACGTCCACAACGGCCGCGATATCTTCCTCGCTGACCGATTGACGGCCATAGGGGATCATTTTTTGCGGTTGGGTTTCGACACTTCCTTGCATCGATTGCGCCTTCCTTGGCTTGGGTTGTTTGGGTCGTTTTGGACTATCCATTGTTTGGTCTTTTCGACACCGGCCTCCAGCGGTGTCTTTGGCTTCCACCCGAGCAGGCGGTTCGCCAATGCATTTTCACATCGCAGCCGTTGAATTTCGCATTGGGGGTGAATATGCTCCACGTGGTGAATTCGATCAGGATCGCTGGAGACCATCTCGGCAAGGACGTTGATGGAGACGTCCGTTCCGGAGCCGGCGTTGAGAGTCCGGCCGATCGCAGCGTCATTGGTTGCGGACTGGATGATAAAATCTGCACAGTCTTCCACATAGAGCAGGTCACGGGTCTGCGTGCCGTCTCCATAGATTTTTAAATCCGCTCCATCGAGCTCGGCACGACAAAAGATCGCCACCACGCCACCCTCTCCGGAAGACTTCTGAAACGGCCCGTAGGTATTGAACGGGCGGACCACGGCTGCCTTCAGCCCGAAGGTGTAGACGTAGGAACAGGTCAGAGCCTCGCCTGCAAGCTTGCTGGCAGCCTAGGGCGACAGGGCCTTGGTTGGGTGCGACTCCTCGATGCCGTGGTCAAGATCGGTCAGATCGTAAACCATACAGCTGCTCACAAATAAAAACCGAGCATCGTGCCGACGGGCCGCCTCTAGCACGCTGAGGGTTCCCAACGTATCTGGACCGCAGGTGCCGGCAGGATCGTCGATGCTGTCCTGAACAACAATACTTGCTGCAAGATGGATGCACAAATCGCATCCGCCGGCAAAGGCCTCAGCTACGTCTTCCTCAATTTCGATTTTTCCAATGATGACGCTGAGTCGATCACAGTGAAGGTCTTTGAGATTGTTCTCGTTTCCGTTAGACAGGTCGTCCAAAACGACCACGTGGCACCCCTCATCCAACAATTGCTTTACAACCCAGCGACCGATAAATCCGGCCCCGCCGGTCACGATGCAGCGCATGGAGCCTCCTCTGTTGTCGAAAAAATCCCGGTGCGAATCAGCATCGACTCGATTTCATTCCTCGCCATCAGCGAACACTCGATAGAGTTAACCGCTCCTTCTACTGGCGCCATCGCACCGGGATACTCAAACCGAGCGCGTGTAAAGCATCGAATGGACGGCATCAAGATAAACATGTCGTCGGTCTCCACCGCCCGACCCAATTCTTCCGGTGTGAGCAACTCCTCATAAAGCTTCTCGCCCGGTTGCGCGCCGATGGAGCGGATCTGGATCTTCGACGGGTCGATTCCGCGTTCGGTCGCCCAGACGCCGGAAATGACCGAAGCCAGGTCATCCAGCTTGACTGCCGGCATCTTCAGGATAAAGATCTCGCCGCCTTGGGCCATGAGCGTTGCCTTGAGTACGAGTTCTGCCGCATCCTTATCAATCATGACGTATCGAGTCATGGCTGCGTCGGTCAGGGTGATCGTACCGTCCTCGTCGAGCTGCGAAAGAAAGCGAGGGACGACCGAGCCCCGAGAACCGAGCACGTTGCCGAATCGAACCGTGGAAAGGATCGTCCGCTTGGAGCCCAGATACCCGTTGGCGGCGGTGATCAATTTCTCGGCCATCAATTTGGAGGTGCCCATGGTGTTACAGGGATTGGTAGCCTTGTCGGTGCTTGTAAAGATTACTTTTTCCACGTTGCGTGCCAGCGCGGTGTCAATCACGTTTTGGGTGCCCAACACGTTCGTCTTGACCGCTTCGAATGCGTTATACTCGCAGGAGACGACATGCTTGAGACCCGCCGCATGATAGACAAGGTCCACGTTTTCCATGGCGGTCAGGAGTCTTTCTTTGTCGCGGATATCGCCAACGAGGTACCGAACGTTGGCGTGATTGCGCAATTGGTGTTGCATTTCCCAGTGTTTTGACTCGTCGCGGCTAAAAACACGCACCACCCGCGGCTCATAATGCAGAAGGCGTCGGACCAAAACCTGCCCGAAGGTGCCAGAGCCACCTGTCACCAATACGGTCTTTCCATGAATTGCTTCGCGGATTTCATTCATCTTCTTGTCTTTTCCCCATCGAGTGGATTACCCCCAGTTTTCTAGCAAGAACCTCCAGCCGTGTATCAGGCAGGTTTGGTACGTCTGTTTGCGCGACCGAGTCGCCGGGCGTCTTGGCCGTAACTGTTTCGGCCAAGAGGTTATCGAGCATGAAGGGAGACGCGGCAACGAGAAAGCCCAAGACCACGACAGCCAGCACACCCATGTCGCTCGTGGCATCGAGAAGCCATGAACCCAGGCCCGTATGCAATGAAATTCGGCAGACCCAGTACAGCCCAACGGCTCCTGTAAGCACACCTGCAACCGGAATTGCCAAAGTACTCCACGAGGCACCCCGGTGACCGCCCACACTGCTTAACGTCACCAGCGCGATCCAGCCGCCGTGTACCGCCAGAACGATCGGCAGCCACGCACGACGATCGAACACCATCGCCCCACGTAAAAACACCAAGAGCCCGGCGATCACCCACAGGAATAGACCCACGACGATGCCAAACAGGGCGTATTGAAGGGTGGTTTGGATAATGTATCCACTCGCATACGATGCCAAGCCTTGACCAAGCACCTGGAGGGTACTTTCAGCCGCGCCGGCCACCATGCCGCAGATTGCCCCGATCAGAATCGAAGGACGAACTCGCTCCAGGAACTGTGGACTCTTAAACAGGGACCACATCATCTTGTTTCTCCAGCGTCAATTGATTTGCTATGGTTCGCTCCGCCAAGGCGTACTCGTATACGCATTCGATTCTTTCCAGTTTGTCTCCCTCCGCGTTGCGGGGAAGCACAAACACGTCGTCCTGCCGTGCGCCGAGCCGGAACATTCCTTGCTCAGCCTCTGGGGTGTCGACCAGAATCCCCGCGGCACGTTGTACGGCTCTTCGAAAGAGCCTTCCGGACGGGACTGCTTCGCTTCTTGCCTCCATGATCACGGGAACGGATTGGATGCGCGCCACCGAAAAGCCCGAAACAAGGGTTGCCCGGTTGATCCCAAGCAGGTGCAGAACCTGGGCCCGCGTTGCGGCAATACGCACCACTGCAGCGATCGTGCCCCACGAGCCCGGCTTGACGCGCATCACTGCGACGGAATGCCCGCGCCGGGCTAGCCCTTTGGCCAACGCCACGCAGTATTCGTCGGGTCCCGGCGGCGCAATCAGGCAGATTTTCATGCTCCGTAGCTCTCCAAAATAGCGTCCAACTCGTCCAGTGTTTCGATTTCATGCTTCGGCTGACAACCTTCGGGCACATGAGACGGGGTAATCTTATCAGGCCGCTCAATCATGACAGTCACCATGCCCATCCGATTGGACGTCGGAAAATCGACCTCCGGCCAATCGGCCACGTATACGGTTTGAGTCGGTTCAGTGCCGAGGTTCGAGAGCGAAATCTCAAAAGGCTCCGGATGGGGCTTGAGCTTCGGACGCTCGGCGATGACGATGGACTCAAAGTGTCTCTCGATTTTCAACCCAGACAGTTTGTGGTACTGGGTACCGGCGGAGTTGTTGCTGATCAAGCCCAGCTTGTAGCGATCCCCCAGGCGCCGCAAGGCCGGCAGGACGTCTGGGTAACACGTGATCTCCGGTTCGTGTCCTCTGTAACGCTGAATCAATTCTTCCACCAAGCCGCTTAAAGCCTTTCCCGTTTTCTGATCGTAGTGCTTCAACAGTTTGTAGGTTTCCTCCTCCGAAGCGAGCGTACGCGCGATGTGTCTCAAGCCGCTCTCCCGGTAGGTGCCTTCGGGAAACAAGGTATCGTCCAGATCAAACAGGATCGCTTTGATCAATTGTTTCTTCTGTCCTTTCCCGTTCACGGGGACCCATCGAGCTTACGTCGCTTTGATTTCGTGCGGCCTCTCCGCGCCGGCCACGAACCGGGGACGGTCCTTGATATAAAACGCCTTGATCGCGTTAACGACCTTAAAGACCTCCACATCGGACAGGTCCGGATGTGTCGGTAGGGCCAGGATCTTCTGGGCCATCCATTCTGCCGCGGGGAGAGAAGGCCGATTGCCGTAGCAAGTATAGGTATGTAACGGCGTGTGCTGTCCTTCGGTGGCGATGCCCTGTTGCAACAACCAGGCACTCAGGCTGTCGCGGCGGTCGCACAAAATCGGGAACGTATGCCAGGCCGCTTGCACCGTCCCGACCGACAGAGGCGGCAACTGTACCTCTCGAAGTTCCGCCAGGCCTTGCCCGTAAATGCGAGCGATTTCGCGGCGGCGGGCATTGTCTTGATCCAGCTTGTTCAATTGGGTCAAGCCGATGGCAGCCATCAGGTCGTTCATATGACACTTCAGGCTGATCTCCGAGACCTGGTAGTGGCGTAAACCGCTGCGGTCTTCTTCCTCGTCGGTCCGCCAGGTGTCGGAGTCCACTCCGAGCCAACGCAGCCTGCGCGCGCGGTCGGCCAACTCAGCGTCGTCCGTTGTCAGGGCTCCGCCGTCTCCCATGGCCAGTTGTTTGGTCGGGTGGAAGCTAAAGCAAGCCAAGTCACCCAGCTTGCCCAACTTGGCCCCCTTGTATTCGGCGCCGCATGCATCGGCCACGTCCTCAATGATCCGGATCCCACGCGGTCGGGAGATCCATCGGAGTCGATCGATATCGCAGGGCCGGCCGAAGCTGTGAAAGGCGATCACAGCGCGCGTTCGAGGAGTAATTTTTCGGGCAACGTCTTCCGGGTCCAGCGCCAGAGTGTTCGGTTCAATATCGGCAAAGACCGGCGTCGCTCCGTTATGTGCGACACAATGAGCCGTGGACAGGAAACTGGCCGTCGGGACAATCACCTCATCCCCCGGGCCGATCTCCAGCAGCTTCATCGCCAGATCGATTGCAGCAGTGTGGCTGGACAGCCCGATGGCAAAGCTCGCGCCGATGTAACGGGCGAAAGCCGTCTCAAATTCGTCGGACTTGGGCCCCAGTCCGATATAGCCAGACGATATGACTTGACTGAGGGCTTCGATTTCCTCCGTGCCCAGATTGGGTTTGTACATCTGAATCATCTGCATCCACCTTATCATCCGTGATCTGTGTGTCGATTTGATTGGGCAATTCGCGCAAGTGCCGCGGGATCGACCCGTCCCTCAGGCGGTTTCCTCTTGTCTCCATTGATCAATGTACCTCTGACTAGATGTACTCTCGTTTCTTCGACAGCTTCACCATCATATCGGCAAACAGCGCAAGCACGCCGATCATCACCGCGACAAGGAACACCATAATGTCGGCGTCCACCACGTCCCAATTTCTGATAATCCGAACAAGGCCTAGGCTCATAATCAATGCGGAGACCGGCAGGAGAATCTTGATCGGCTTGAAATACATGACGGTCCGGAACAACAGCAAAAAGAAATGAGCGGTATCCTCGATGGGATGGAACGTCGATTGGCCTTTGCGGGGATAGTATTCGATCGGAACGTATTTCACATCGAAGTTACTGCTCAAAAACGCCAGGGTAATCGTACTGACCCAGGAGTGGCGCTCCGGCAATATGTGGAAAAATTGGAGAGCCAGATCCTTACGAAAGGCTCGGAGGCCGGAGTTCAGATCGGGAATCCGGAAAGTCGTGATATATTCGGCCAGCTTGCGTAGAAACCACTTGGCCGGAACCCGCAGGACCTTCATGGTCCCCGCTTCGCACTGACGGGCGCCCACGACCATGTCGAAGGTTTCCATATAGCGCACCAGCCGGGGAATGTCGTGGACCGGGTAGGTCCCGTCGCCGTCGGTCATTACAACGATATTATAGCGGGAGGCCAAGGTTCCTGTTTTTCGTGCCGCGCCGACGCCCTTGTTCCGCGGGTGCCGGATGAGCCGGACCCAGGGCTTTTGTGCGACGACCTCGGCGGTTTTGTCTACCGATCCGTCATCCACCACGATGACTTCGTAGGTATGCCCGGACTCGTCCATGACGCGTTTGATGTTATCCAGGTCGTCGCCGATGGCGAGTTCTTCATTGAGTACGGGGATGACGACACTGACGGCAAGTTTCGTGGCGTTCGAGGCCGCCGGGGCGTCGCTGGGGGCAGGTTCGGTCATAAGGGACCCGGGGAGGTCCTTGGCTACCTGTAGCATCTTCGGCTCTCCATTATCGATTTTAGAGACTGTGCGCATACACAAGCAGTTGCACAGTCTTAGTTATCGGCAGCCACGGCCTGTTCGATTGAGTGAATTCCAAACGACTACAGCAATTACAGAAGTGTAAGGCGGACACAGCCGGCAAAGACCGCCGGTTGTGCGCACCGAGACCAAGTGGAGGGAACGTGGCCTCGGAAATTGCAGAGGTTACTCTGCTCGCAGGAGTAAAGGAGAGTAATACGATTTTGTTTAAATTCTGTTATCGGGCGTAGATGTCGGTTTCGTGTCATGTTTTTACCCTCCGCCCAATAACCGATATTTTTGCGAAAGGCACAGAACAGCGGCCCTGATCAATTTTGATTTGTTGTTTTGGCCGGTTCTGTGCCTCTCGTGTCTGTTTCTATCTCTCGTTGTCTCGGTTCCAACTGCGTGTGTAGGTCCGAAAAGCACAGGACGCAGAGCCCTTTCGCAGTTATGGTTGTTGTTTTGGCCGGTCCTGTGCCTTTCGTGTTCGTATCCCTTTTCTCCGGTGGGTCGGCCATTGCTTCGTTTCTACCCGACCTTATCGCAACCCATGTGCCCACTAGGCCACGGGGACAAAGAAAAAACCCGCAACTACAATAAAAACAATGACTTACGAATATATCTTGCCTGCGGTAGAACCCCTCACGGAGCGGTCGGATTTGGGCAGATTGCTCCCGCTATTTTGCCTGTTATCTATTACTTATAGGTTCTCTATGGTGTTACGGCCGTGAGAGGATATCGCCCCTTGGGAACGGATTCGGTGGTTTGCCCACCGGTGTTGTCTTGTGCCCTGCGAAGATACCCCCTTGATTTCATAGAGGCCGAGGCCTACTATTTTGTTATAAAATCTATAGCCTGTGGCCACTGAAGGTGGACTTCTATCATGAACCGGATCGTCAACTATGTGATTGTTCTTGTCGCGGTCGGTGCGGCTTTACCGCTTTGCGCCTGCGGGGCCAAGCGAGCAGAGGCCGTCCGCTTGGACGTCCTTGGCACCAACGCACTGCTCTCTGGTGACACAGAGACGGCACTCCAAGCCCTGCGGGATGCGACCCAAAAGGACGCCACCTATACCGACGCGAGGGTCAACCTGGCGGTGGCTCAACGGATGGCCGGACATGTGGACCTGGCCGTGGCAAACTGCCAAGCCGTGCTCGCTAAAGAAGGAGAGCCGCAAGGTCTAGCACAACGGTTTCCGCTTTTGGCCAAAATCGTGACCCACTCCAGGCCGGTCCACGACGAAACAGCCCGACTGATTCTGACCCAGGTCCTCCACGATCAAGGTCTTAACCGATTGGCCTGGGGAGAATGGACACAAGCTCAAGAGATTTTTGCAAGCGCAATCGTACTGTTTGATACCTCCGCCCAACAGTTCGAAGATTTCCGAAACCATTATCGGGGCCTTTACGCGGACCTGCACATGGGGCTCGGACAGGCCTACGCTCACCCCGCTGCCAGCCGGCCCCAAGAGGCCAGCGAGCTTTACCCACAAGCTCGGCGCAGCTTCGAGCAGGCGATCGAAGCCAACCCCGACCTGCTGCAAGCCTACTTGTATTGTGGGGATGCCTGCCTTGCCGGAGAGCCCTCTGATGGAGAGGCCGCTTACAAATACTACAACGGATATGTCAAGCGCGGGGGAACGGACCCGCGCGCGGTACAGTTCATCAAGGAGAAAGAGCAAGAATGAAAGCTGGGAAAAGAGCAACAATCCTGAGCCTGTCGTTCCTTCTAATGTGTGTCGCCTGCAACAGTCCTCTGGGCGGGTTGTTCGGTCAGAACAAGACCTCCAACAAACCGACCACCAAAAAGCCCCGTGAATTGACGGTGAAAACCTACTGGGAGAAAAAAACCTATTATGACGGAGAGATCATCGGGGAGCACCGTTCATCCGACGGGACTCGACTGGAAGGCACGTACATCAAGCAAATCCCTCGCATTCCAGGCCGCTCGGTCGCGGTCACAGAGAGACTTGAGCAAGCGGCCAGCAACCGGTTCTTCATCTCCGTCGGAAAGTTGACCACTACAGGCGCGTTTCTCACAGAGCCGGTCCACGGCACCGTGACCGCGCTCGTCGAGCAGACGGACAAGCAAATCAAAATCGACAAGGGAAGCAAAGATGGGATTCAGGAAGGATATTTCTTTACGATTAAGCACAACGACACCATCACGGTCGACGACAGAATCTTGATGTTTGGTGACGGGGAACGACTGGGCAATCAGACCATGATCAAAGCCCTGGGCCGCGTCATTTCCGTTGGCAAAGACACCTGCGTCGCGGAAACATTCGGCTTCCGCGATTATCTCAATGTTCGGCCCGACGATCCGGTCCAATTTGGATTCGACGAGGAGCCTCGTTACGCGGTACTCAAACAACTGCCGGAGGCCATTAACGTCATGCAGGGGCGCTTGCGATTGAGCCCCTCCGACGCCAAGACCCGTTTGATCGATTTTTTCGCCCGTGCCGCCCGCCGCTCGGCGATGCCGTTCTTGATCGAAGCTCTCAAGGCTGAAGACCCGGATTCTCGGGAGATCGCGCACCGCACGCTTACCAAATTGACAGGACACGACGTGGACTTCGAGCCCGAAAGCGACGATGTTGAGGCCCGCACACGCGCTGCGGGGCAATGGACCGCATGGTGGGATAATTACCGAGCAAAATCCGACCGCGCCTGGCCGCCAGCAAAGGCAAAGGTTAGGTCACAGGACCGATACGACTCGTAATATGCGTAAAATCCATCTGCACTGTTGGCGTTTCTTTGCCTTGTTGGCTCTCGCGGGCGCGGCAATCGGAGGCTGCGGCAATTCCGAGCTGGAAGAGAATGTTCAAGCACTCTCCAAGCAAACGGTGGAACTGAAGACGGAGGTCGAGCAGCTTAAGCAGAGGCTCCACGATGCCGGCGCAAAGACTGAGATCCCGGACAACAAGCTACAACAACCCGTAAAGCCGAAATTTTTCTCGCGGGTCTTCGTGCACACGACGGATAGCGTCGATCGAGATGCTTTGACCCAAGCCCTTACCGTACATCCACTAGAAGCGTCCATCGCACGCGGGAAGGCGTTCATCGAGGTGAAATCCACCGATCGACGGCGCCAAAGAAACATTAGCACCAGGCAGGTTGCAAACCTGGCCGCGCAGGAAGGGGTGGCCGGCACATATCCGGTGGCTGAGCTGTCGCTCCCGGCCGTCCTGGCCGGAACAATCATGGATCAAAGCTTTGCCCCGGACATAACAGTCCTGGGCATTTCCGAGCCATTCGCCAAACATCTTGCGGAGGTGGAAGCTTTTCAAACGGGTGGAGAACAGGAGGCCGTTCCGGCAATTGTCAGTGCGGACCTGCTGGCGCACTTACTATCGGTGGCGAAAAAGGTTTCTGGCATGTCCTTGCTGATTGAAGGAGCCTCGCAGGAGAGTATTTTCTGGACGTTGCGCAAGCAGAGCCTGCAGGGGAACTTCCAGCTGCTCGTCGGCATCTCCCAAGTCGCTAACGTGCAAACGAAAAAGACGAAAGGCCTGACCCTCGAGATTGTCGGAATTGCCGACGTGACCTCCGGCTTGGCCATCCTGGTCCCCGAAGCAACCGTACGCAACGTCCACGAATGGTATTTTGAGCCGGCGCCCTGACCAAGAACCGAGAAAGATGGTACCCTCGCCGGGATTCGAACCCAGATTTCATCCTTCGGAGGGATGCGCTCTATCCGTTGAACTACGAGGGCACTATGGAATGGTACGCCCGCCAGGGCTCGAACCTGGGACCCACTGATTAAGAGTCAGTTGCTCTACCAACTGAGCTACGGGCGCTTTGTTTACTCAACTGTTTCGCCTATTCCGAAGCGTCACGCTCTTAAGAACGGCACCGGGGAAAGACAGCCGAACATCTGGCCTCTCGCACTGCAGTAATGGTACGCCCGGCAGGACTCGAACCTGCAACCTTCGGATTCGAAGTCCGCGACTCTATCCAATTGAGCTACGGGCGCTTCTCTCCATTGTTTCTGGGGTGAGCGAGGGGATTCGAACCCCCGACCCCCAGGGCCACAACCTGGTGCTCTAACCGTCTGAGCTACGCCCACCATAAATAGCGCGAGCGGTCTAGTATACCGCCTTGGTCGCGAATCGCAAGCCGTTTTTCATGCCCCTAAGCCTGGTGGTTTCCAGTCAGGCGGAACCAGATGGCTCAAAACGGTCGGCACCCTGTCGTCAGCCAGGCTCGCCTCCTGTCTTGCGCGCAGGCTCCGCCAACCCGGCGAGAAGAAGAATCCCGCGCGCCACAGGATCCAAAGCCAGATCACGAGCAAGCCCATCGGAGCACGTATCGCCCATGTGGGTGGGCGGAGCGGTTCGCCGACATTTTGAAGCTCGCGGCCGACTGCAATTCGCCCCTTGCCGAAACGGCCCAAGCAGAAATCCAGCAGCCCCATCCATTTGGTGGTCGCCGCCAGCGCGCGGCCTTGCCCTAGATCCCATCGGACGTCGCCGCAAATCTCTCGGACATACCGGTCGAAGAATGCACCAAACGAGGTGCGCCGGTTCTTCCAGCGAACCGCCGCTCGATTGCGCGCCCAGATATAAGCGATCCATGAGGATTCGATCGTTTGAGAGACCTTGTGCCACACGTGGGCGCGCCCGTCGGTGGCCAGGTGGTAGCCTGCCGCCCGAGCCCGCAGGCTCCAGTCGACATCTTCGCAATAGTAAAACAGGGCCGGGTCCAGCAGACCGACCCGGAGCAGGGCCTCGCCCCGGATCAAAATCGAGCAAGCACACAGGTACT
>JAJDCN010000158.1 GCA_029260815.1 Planctomycetota bacterium | reverse complement strand
CGCAAGACCCTTTCAACTCGATCCGCAAGAACCCTCCGGCTGTTTCTGCTGACGGCGGTCTTGGCCGCGCCCGGTTGTTCGCTGTTTTACGCCGAGCGGGTCGCCGTTCAACCGTCGGAAAACGCCGCCGAACCGTTCAGTTTTGCGACCTACACAAAGGTCCTCGCCCGCGTGGACACCGCCGGGAGGGTCAACTACAAAACCCTCAAGACGCACCCGCAGGATCTGGAGTCGTTTTACGCCGCGTTGGCCTCGGTAAGGCCTGAAGAACTCAACGGGTGGTCGAAGAATGAGCAGGTCGCCTTTTGGATCAACGCGTACAATGCCTTGACCTTGAAAGTGATTGTGGACAATTATCCGCTCGACAGCATCAAGGACATCACCCCACCCTTCGGTCCCTGGGCGTCCTTTAAGTACTTTGTGGCGGGCCAGGAAGTTACCCTCGACGGCATCGAGCACGACATCCTGCGCGGCGAAGAGCTTGGTTTCAACGAACCACGGATCCATGTGGCTCTAGTCTGCGCGGCCATGGGCTGCCCGCCCTTGCGCAACGAACCCTACACCGCGGAACGCCTGGACGAACAGCTCGACGATCAGACCCGTAGAATGTTGACGCATCCGAAAAAATTCAAGATCGACCGAGAAAAAAAGACTGTTGGCCTCTCGTCCATCTTTAAATGGTACGGCGGCGATTTCGTCAAAACCTACGGCACCGACGAAAAGTTCGCCGATCACAACGAAGTGCAGCGTGCGGTGCTCAACTACATCCACCCCTTCTTGAGCGATGCAGACCAGACCTTCCTGGGAGAGGAAGCGTACGGAATCGAATATCTGGAGTATGACTGGTCCCTCAACGAGCAATAGGAGTGCGTGATTATGGACGACGGCGTACAAATGGAATCTGCAGCCGCAGGTCCGGCGGCATCTGGCGGAGTGTGGAAGCGGTTCATGGTGGCGGGATCTGTGATCGCCGCGGTGGTGGTGGCCCTGGTGACTTTGCCCCTCCAGCAGTGGCTTCTGGATGTCCTGGAATGGGTGGACGGTCTCGGCGCGGTAGGCCCGCTAGTGGTCATCGGGGTCTACGTGATCGCCTGCGTACTGTTCATTCCCGGTTCCCTGCTCACCGTAGGCGCGGGTCTGTTGTTCGGTCCGTTCCTGGGGACGATTACGGTGTCTATTGCGTCGATCCTGGGCGCCTCGGCCGCGTTTCTCGTCGGGCGCACCGTCGCACGGGAGGCCATTGAGCGAAAAGTTGCCGGTAACGAAAAGTTCGCTGCCATCGACGAAGCGGTTGGAAAACAGGGCTTCAAGATTGTCATGTTGACCCGACTGAGTCCGATCTTTCCGTTTAATCTCCTCAATTACGCCTATGGTTTGACCAAGGTTCCTTTTAAAAGCTACTTCTTCGCCTCCTGGATCGGCATGCTCCCAGGAACCATCATGTACGTCTACTTCGGTTCCGTTGCCAAATCCCTAACGGAGTTGTCCGCCGAGGGCGCCGATACCGGCAGCGCCGGGCAGATCGCCTTCTGGATCGGTCTGGTCGTGGCGGTGGCCGTAGGCGTTATCGTGACCCGTGTTGCCCGCAAAGCGCTCGCCGAAGCGATCCCCGAAAAAAAATCCCAGCAATAGGTATCCATCATGGCCGATACAACAGAATCCATCGAAAGCATTATTTCCCCGGCGGACGAACACAACCGGACGCTGATCAATAACGTCCACCCGCCCGACTGGGTTAATCCCAAACCCGATGGCCGTTATAACCTGGTCGTCGTGGGCGCCGGCACCGCGGGCCTGGTCGCTGCCGTAGGGGCCGCAGGCCTGGGCGCCAAGGTCGCCCTGGTCGAGCGCCACCTCATGGGCGGCGACTGTCTCAATGTCGGCTGCGTGCCCTCCAAGGCGGTTATCCGCTCGGCCCACGCCTGGGCCGATGTACGCGACGCGGGCCAATACGGTATCCACGTCCCGGACGGCGCCAGCGTCGACTTCGGCGCCGTTATGGAGCGCATGCGACGCCTGCGCGCCGGGATCAGTGGGCACGACTCCGCTGCGCGCTTTCGCGACCTGGGCGTGGACGTGTATATCGGCACCGGCCGGTTCATCGGACCCGACACGGTAGACGTGGACGGCACGACCCTGCGCTTCAAAAAGGGCGTGGTTGCCACCGGCGCCCGCGCCTTCGAGCCGCCGATCCCCGGTCTGGCCGAGGCGGGGTTCCTCACCAATGAGTCGGTCTTTTCCCTCACTGAATGTCCCGGCCGGCTGGCGGTGCTGGGTGCCGGTCCGTTGGGTTGCGAGTTGGCGCAGACGTTTCAGCGGCTGGGTTGCCAAGTGACGCAGATCGAGATGGCAGGCCAGATCATGACCCGCGAGGATCAAGATGCGGCTCGGATCGTCGAGGCCGCCATGCGGCGCGACGGTGTCAATATCCTGGTGAACACCGCCGTACAGAGCATCACCACTGACAACGGCGTGAAGAACCTGCACGTGAAGACTAACGGAGAAGATCACGTGGTCCCCGTGGATGAAATCCTCGTCGGCGCCGGCCGCGTGCCCAACGTGGACGGCCTGGGGCTGGAGGCGGCCAACGTCAAGTACGACGCGCGCGGTGGGGTGGAAGTGGATGACCGGTTGCGCAGCGTGACCAACCCGAACATCTTCTCCGCCGGCGACGCGTGCCTGCTCTACAAGTTTACCCACACCGCCGACTTCACCGCGCGGATCGTGATCCAAAACGCCCTGTTCGGCGGGCGCAAAAAGCAAAGCGCACTCACGATCCCCTGGTGCACCTACACCTATCCGGAAGTCGCTCACGTTGGACTCAACGAATCAATGGCTCAGCAGAAAGGCATCGCCATCGACACCTATCGCCGCGAAATGAAAGAGGTAGACCGTGCCATTCTGGAAAGCGAAGACGATGGATTCGTAAAGATCCACGTGAAGAAAGGCTCCGGCACCATCGTCGGGGCCACCATCGTCGCCCGCAGCGCCGGCGAGATGATCAGCGAGATCTCCGTGGCCATGGCCGGCAAGGTGGGCCTGGGCGCTCTGGCCGGCGTCATCCACCCGTATCCCACCCAGGCTGAGGCGATCCGCCAGACCGGTGACCTGTACAACAAAACTCGCCTGACGCCGTTGGTGGCCAAGCTCTTCAAGGCGTGGCTGGCCTGGCGGCGTTAAATGAATCGATTCTTCGCGTGGGCGGTTCCGGTTGCTCTGCTGGTCGGCGGGATGCTCCTGTTGCCCTACTTGTGGGCTCGTGTTGGCGATGTGGAAGACGGGACGAACGGTTTCTTGATCACTGCCCTCGTGTTACACGTGACGGTGGGGTTCGCCTATCTGTGGTTCCTGCGCAACCGCGCGCACCTACCCACCGGCAAGTTTCTTTTGCCCATAGTGATTGCGATCGGGATTGGTCTGCGCCTGGCGTTGATTCCCTGGGGCCCGCCGCCGGAATCGGGGGACCTGTACCGGTTCCTATGGGACGGCGGCGTGGCGGCCAACGGGTTCAATCCCTTCGCCCATTCGCCCGAGGAGATCGTCGCGGGCGAGGGCGTTCCCGCTCGCCTGCGCGCGCTGCCTGCCGAAGCAGGGCCGGTCTTCGATCGCGTATTACATCCGCACATTCGTACGATTTACCCGCCGGTCGCACAGGGCGCGTTCGTTCTGGCCCATTGGATCGACCCGTGGGGCCTGCCGGGCTGGTTGGCCGTGTTGTTCGCCTTCGATGTTTTGACGCTGATCGTGCTGCTTCGCCTGTTGCGCGCGTTAAATCTGCCACCAGTCGCAGTGCTCATCTACTGGTGGAACCCGCGGATCCCCATCGACGTATACAACTCCGCGCACATGGATCTGGTGGTCCTGCCCTTCGTCCTGGCCGCCTTGCTGTTAGCAATCCGTAATAAGCCGATCCGAGCCGGCGCCCTGCTCGCGCTCGCGGTGGGCGCGAAGCTGTGGCCGGTCGTCCTGCTGCCGATTCTGTTTCGCCCGCTCCTGGCGCATCCGAGGCGGTTGGTGTTACCGCTCTTGGTCTTTGGCCTCCTCAGCCTCCTGCTCGCCTGGCCGATCCTGGCGGGCAAGCTGGACCAAAACGCTGGCTTTGCCGCCTATGGCCACTTCTGGGAGAACAACGCGTCGCTATTCAAGCTGGTCAAGAAAGCTGTTTACGGCACTTTCGAATTGATGGACAAGCTACCGCCCTTTGGAGCCACCTCGCCGGAAGCTGAATGGGTTGCACGCGGGCTCATCGCAACGGTGCTGGGCGTAGCGATCGTTCTGATCACCCGGCGCGACATCACAGACGGTCTGGACATGAGCCGCCGTTGCGGGCTGGTGGTGGCGGCGGTGTTTTTACTCAGCCCGACTCAGTTTCCCTGGTACTATTCCTGGCTGATTCCGTTTTTGGCCCTGCAGCCGCGGCGGTCCTTGTTGTGGCTGACGCCGCTGTTGGGTTTGTTTTATTTGAAGGATCCGCTGTATCTGTGGGGACATGTCGACTGGTTTGAAAATTGGATTGTTTGGTTGGAGTTCGTGCCGGTGTGGACCCTGTTGATCTTGGAATGGAGAGCCCGGCGCAGGATAATACACGTATGAAAAGGTCCGCGAAGATTTCGGTCATCATCCCCGCGCTCAACGAAGCAGCGTCTATCGGGAAGGTGCTCGATGCCATTCCGGGCTGGGTCGACGAAGTGATCGTCGTGGACAACGGCTCCACCGACGGCACCGCCGAAGTTGCACACGGCACGGGAGCCCGCGTGATCCACGAACCGCAACGGGGCTACGGCGCCGCGTGCCTGGCCGGCATCGCGGCGCTGGATGCGCCCGACGTCGTGGTCTTTCTGGACGCGGATTTCTCCGACCACCCTGAAGAGATGGATCAGCTCGTCGATCCCATCGTCCACGGCGACGTAGACATGGTAATCGGCTCCCGCGTGCGCGGGGAGCGTCAGCGGGGCGCCCTGACGCCCCAGGCGCGTTTCGGCAATTGGCTCGCCTGCTCGCTCATCCACTTTCTCTGGCGCGTGCGTTACACCGACCTGGGCCCGTTTCGCGCGATTCGTCGCACGACCTTGGACGCCTTGGGTATGCGCGACCGTGACTACGGTTGGACGGTGGAGATGCAGGTTAAGGCGGCCCAGCGTCGCGTGCGCAGTCTGGAGGTTCCGGTACGCTATCGCAAGCGGATCGGCACCTCGAAGATCTCCGGCACCCTGGAGGGCGCCGTGGCGGCGGGTTGCAAAATACTCGGCACTATTTTTCTCGTGGCCTTTCAGGCCCTTCTTTCCAACGAGCGGTTACGGCCGCCACGGAATCGAGTCGTGGTGTTCACCCGGGATCCGGAACCGGGCTCCACGAAGACGCGAATGATCCCGGCGCTGGGGCCCGAAGGCGCCGCCCAATTGCAGGCCCGCATGACCGAACACATCGTCACGAGCGTGGAGAACTATGCCAGCTTGCGCAGGGTGGCGCGAGAAGTGCGGTACGAAGGAGGCGACGCGGAGCGGATGCGCGCCTGGCTCGGCGGCGGCATGGCCTATGTGCCCCAGGGCGCCGGCGATCTGGGCGAACGCTTGGCGCGGACCTTCGATGCGGCACTGAGTCAAGACAACCAACGATGCGTGATTATTGGGTCGGACTGTCCTGCCGTGACGCCCGCAGTCCTAAGTGAGGCCTTCGACGCGCTGGCCTTCAACGATGTAGTGTTGGGTCCGGCCGTCGACGGCGGTTATTATCTGATCGGCCTGCAGCGTCCGGTTCCGCAGGTGTTCACGGGGATCGACTGGGGCACCGACGCGGTGCTGCGCCAGACCCTGGAGGCGATCCAGGGGCTCGGCCTGCGCGTGGCGAAGCTCAAGCCTCTGCGCGATGTGGACCGCCCGGAGGACTTGTCCGTGTGGGAAGCGGAGACCTCCACAATCCGCGTGGTGATCCCCACTTTCAACGAGGCACCCACGATCGCACAGGCCATTGACGACGCCCGGCGCGGTTGCGACGTGGAAGTGATCGTCTCCGATGGCGGGAGCACCGATGACACCGTCCGGATCGCACGCGACCTCGGCGTAGAAGTGCGCATCAGCCCGCGCTTCCGCGCAGCGCAACTCAACGCAGGCGCGGCGGGGGCGGAGCAAGACGTGCTTTTGTTTTTGCACGCGGACACGCGCCTGCCGGCGCGCTACGACGCCCACGTACGTCATGCGCTGACGTCCCCGGAGGTCGAAGCGGGAGCGTTTCGACTTCGCATCGATGCACCCCACGCGGCCTTGCGCTCCATCGAGGCGGGGGCCAACTGGCGCTCGCGCCGGTTGGGCATGCCTTACGGCGATCAGGCCCTCTTTGTCTCACGCGCGCAGTTTGAAGCGGTTGGTGGATTTCCCGAACAGCCGATCATGGAAGATTACGAAATTCTGCGCCGGCTTAAACGTCGTTGCCGCATTGCGATCGCCCCAGCAGCGGTGCTCACCTCCGCGCGGCGCTGGTTGGCCAACGGTATTTGGTGCACGACACTGACGCATCAACTGCTCATCCTCGGCTACCATTTGGGTGTCGCGCCCGCGCGCCTGGCTCGCTGGCTGCGGCGCTGACGACGTTGTCGGCACATTTACGTCCGCTTTCGGCCGGATTTGTAAGGCGTTCTTACACTTTACTTTTTTGTGTCCATTTGTGTCCCAAGTATGTCTGGAGTGCGCGCGCAGAGCGCTTGCGCCGCGCACCGCCCAAGCTTAGAAGTAAAGTGGCACGACACCGTTATTTGAATTTCCCAAGCGCAGTCAAGCGACTTTACATAGGTCGCCCCCGGGGGTATACTGCGCGGGTTTAGACCGCAGAGAATCTTTTCGGAGGGACGGCGATGCGAGTGATTTTGGCCCTGGTGGCGATCCTGTTGTTGGCGCATTTTGCGATTACCGAACCGATCGCGCCGGACGACGAAAAAGCGCCGCCGCAAAAAAAAGCGTCGCCGAAGAAAGAAAACAAGCTAAGGAATATCAGCGTGTCGACGGAAACGAATCGCGAAGTGCGCGCGATTCTCCAAAAGAACCCGTTGATGATGAAAGACGTGCAAGAGTATCGCCAGTTTAAGATGTCGATCTACATCCAAACATCCGCGGCCAAAGTGTGGAACGCGCTGATCTCGCCGAAGATGGTGAAGCGATACTATCACATGCCGTTGCTCACGTTAGATTTGAAAAAAGGCGGCGATGCGGTGTACGGATACAAGACACCGGAGGGGACGCAACCCTTGCAGGAGGGCAAGGTGCTGGAGGTTGTGCAGAACGAAAAGCTGGCGCTCTCTTTTCTTTTCACGTTTCAGAAAGACCGTCCAAATTTTAAACCTGAGCTCTTCACGTCGCGCGTGACCTACGAATTGAATGCCTATGGGGACAAGTTGTGTCAACTGACGTTGATCCACGACGACTTTCAGCCCACCGACAGCACGTTTTTGGTGGTCTCCGAGGGCTGGCCGGTGATCCTGTCCAAGCTCAAGACCCTGTTGGAAACCGGCAAGCCGCTGCTGTGGCCCCGCGGCGGGTACATCGGGTTCGAAGGGGGGGAGCTCACCGAGGAGCAGCTCAAAAAGATCACGGAGATGGACAATGTGGACACGGCTCTAGAGGTCTTGGGCCTGACGGAAGCCGCGGGTGTGTACGTCAAAGACGTGGTGGCCAAAAGCCCGGCGGCCAAGTCCAAAACTCCGTTGATGCCTGGCGACATCATCGTCGCGTACAACGGCCAACCGGTCGCCAATTACAGCAAGTTCCAGCGGATTCACGTACAGACCAAGGCTGGCGAAACGGTAACCTTGAAGGTGAATCGCAAGGGCAAATTGCTGGCGCTCAAGATCAAGTTGGCCAAGGGGCCGTCGTCTTGAACGCGCCGTGCTTGATTGTGTCGCACATTTTTGCTTCAATGGAAGGCTTGACAAAAGTCGCATAGAGTCCACATTGGAGCCCACCAGCGATGGCGTTTGAAGGAATCGGCGAGGCGATCGGGAACACGCTGACGAAGATGTTTGGCTCGCGCAACGAGCGCGTTCTGGAAGACATGACGCCGATCGTTGAGCGAGTCAACGCGCTCGAGCCCGACTTTGCCGCACTCTCCGACGCGGCGTTGGCGGACAAGACGTCCGAATTCCGCAGCCGACTGGCGGGCGGCGAGACCGTGGACGACCTGTTGCCCGAGGCCTTCGCCGCGGTTCGCGAATCCTCCAAGCGCCATAATCCAAAGCACGAGCGGCACTACGATGTGCAGTTGATCGGCGGCGTCGTTCTGCACCGCGGTGCCATCGCCGAGATGGTCACTGGCGAGGGCAAGACCCTGGTCGCCACGCTGGCAGCCTACCTCAACGCACTGCCGGGCAAGGGCGTGCATGTGGTGACGGTCAACGATTACCTGGCCAAGCGCGATCGCGACTGGATGGGCCCGGTGTTTGAAGGGCTCGGCATGACCTGCGGGGTGATCTACCACGGCATGGATGAGCCGGGCGCCAGCGACACGCGAAAAGTCGCCTACGATGCGGATATCACCTACGGGACGAATGCCCAATTCGGTTTCGACTATCTCTACGACAACATGAAGCCGCGTCTGGACCTGCTGGTCCAGCGCGAACACCACTACGCCATCGTGGACGAAGTGGACTCTATCTTGATCGACGAGGCCCGCACACCGCTGATTATCTCCGGCGACGCGGAGGAGTCCACCGATAAGTATTACCTGGCCGAGCGCGTCTCGAAGAAGCTCAAAGCGAACGAACACTACGAGGTCAAAGAAAAAGAACACCAGGTCGTCATCGACGACGAAGGTCTGGACCGCGCCGAGCAACTGGTGGGCGTTGGTTCCTTCTACGACCCGAAGAACATGGATTGGCCACACCTGATCAACCAGGCGCTTGTGGCCAAGGAGTTTTACAAACGCGATCGCACCCACGTGGTAAAGCAGGGCGAGGTGATCATCGTGGACGAGTTCACCGGCCGCCTGATGCCCGGGCGGCGTTGGTCCGACGGTCTGCACCAGGCGGTCGAGGCCAAAGAAGGCATCCGTATCCGCCAGGAACAACAGACCCTCGCCACGGTGACGATCCAGAACTACTTCCGCATGTACGACAAGCTCGGCGGTATGACCGGCACGGCGCTGACCGAGGCGGAAGAGTTCATGAAGATCTACGGGTTGGATGTGATCGCCATCCCGACGAACAAACCGTTGCGACGGTTGAATTGGCCCGATCATGTCTACTCGACGGAAGAGGAAAAATACAACGCGGTGATCGACGAGATCGCGGAGTTGCACGAAGAAGGGCGTCCGGTTCTGGTGGGCACCGTATCCATTGCGGCCTCCGAGCTGCTTTCCAAACTGCTCAAGCAGCGGGGCATCGAGCATGAAGTCCTCAACGCCAAGCAGCACGAGCGGGAGGCGGCGATCGTGGCCAAGGCCGGACAGTTGGGCAACGTGACCATCGCCACGAACATGGCCGGTCGCGGCACCGACATTGAACTGGGGAACGAGGTGGCAGACCTGGGCGGCCTGGCGATTCTTGGCACCGAACGGCACGACTCGCGCCGGATCGACAACCAGTTGCGCGGTCGCGCCGGGCGACAGGGCGACCCGGGTTCGTCCAAGTTCTTCATCGCGCTGGAAGACCCGTTAATGCGGCGGTTCGCCAAGGACTGGGTACGCAAATTTCTCCAGCGTATGGGCATGACCGACGGGCAGGAGATCACCTCCAAGATGCTTTCGCGCCAGATCGAAAAGGCGCAGTCCAAGGTCGAAGAGTACAACTTCCTCATCCGCAAAAACCTGCTGGAATACGACGAGGTGATGGACACTCAGCGCAAAACCATCTACGGCCGTCGGCGCCAAATCCTCGAATCCCGCGACATCCGCGAGGCTTGCCTGGACTTCCTCAAGGAGAGCTTGTACGAGTCCATCGACGGTCATCTGTCCAAAGAGACGCCCAAGGAAGAATGGAACTACGAAGGTCTCGCCGCGTTCCTGGCGGATCAATATCAGGTACAGGTGCCCGCCGGGGATCTGTCATCCATGGGTCTGGAGGCCTTGGAGAAGGACCTGGTGGAGCGGGTGGACAAGGCTCTGGCCGAAAGGGAAGCGGAGCTTAACGCCGTGGGCTTGGCCTCCGACTACGGAGAGAATTTCGCCGAGACCATAGAGCAATTCATCATGCTCCAAACGATCGACAAGAAGTGGAAAGAACACCTGCGGTACATGGACTTTTTGCGCTCCTCGGTCGGCCTGCGCGGGTACGCGCAAAAAGATCCGAAGAACGAGTACAAGCGGGAAGG
>JAJDCN010000157.1 GCA_029260815.1 Planctomycetota bacterium | reverse complement strand
AGTAGTCTACCACGGTGCCCTCCGCCTCCGCCGCTCGCAGGCAATTCAATACGGCCGAATGCTCCGTCCGGGTCGTGATTGCGTGGCGACGGTCAGGCCGCGCCCGGAGTACACCACTGAGGGCTAGGTTGTCCGACTCGGTGCCAGAAGCGGTAAAAATAACCTCGCGATCAGTCACACCGAAGAGCCCCGCGAGGGTCTCCCGCGCCTGGGCAAGCGCCTGCTTGGCGGTGCGCCCCAGAGCATGGGCGCTGGAGGCATTCCCATAGTGGTCCTTCAGGTAAGGCAACATCGCCTCCAGCACTGCGGGGTCCAGTGGTGTCGTCGCGTTGTTGTCGAGATAGATCTTCATCAGAAGTGTGGGATCCTGTAGCCGATGCGCTGGAAACGTTGACGCGCGGGCGGCGGTTCGGATGAAAGGCTATGTCATCTTGGTTAGCTTGACCAGATTGCCGACACCGTTGTATTCGATGTTGTCTAGGCACTTCATCATCAGCATGATGCCCAGGCCGCCGGTCCTGCCGCTCTCTTGCTGCTTTCGGGCGCGAGTGGCGGCGTCTTCTTCACGCCCCAGGTCAATATAATACTGGGAGTCAAACCCCTCCCCTTCGTCTTCCACGGAGATCACCACTTTTTCCTGGTCCAAGACGTAATTTACATACACCTTGTGATGCAGCTGATTCTTGTTTCCATGCCGATAGGCGTTGTCGATCGCTTCGCGGACCGCAGTGCGCAGTTCTCCTGCGGCCGTCTGATCGACGCTGCTTTGACGAATGAGTTGAGCGATAAAATCCACCGCCTTTTCTAGATCGTCTTCGTTGTTTTGAAACTGGAAGTGGATCTGATGAATAAACGTCTTGCGCTCTTTGGCGGCCCGTACCAGCTCGGACTCGGCCAAAGCGATCAGTTCATTCACTTCGAACGGCTCACTGACGAACTCGTTCTCGCGCACATAGAACCCTTCCACCTGATCGGCGCTGTGCCCTTTGGCATACAGACGAATGACGCTGATGAGACTGAAGTCCTTGGTTTTCTTCAGCTCTTCGCAGATCTTGCCGCTATCGGCAAGCTGATGGTCGACGATGAGCAGATCGGGCTTTTGACTCCGAAGGATCTTTTCAATTTCGCTGGGGGATTGAACGAGGCTGAACTTCCCGGTCCCGTTGCCCCAACGCATCTCCAGGATTTCCGCAAAAATGTCCTTGTGATTGGAAGCATAGACCACTTTCGCGTCCTGCGGCCTCAAGGGAAATTGGGTCTTGGTCGGGGCCTGTCTCGCCTTGCCTTTGCGTACCTGAGGCCGGGTGCCCACGTCATCAAACACCTTTTCGAACATTTCGGTGTTGCCCGTGTCGAAGTAGTCCTGCACGGCCTTTTCGTCGGGAACCAGTTTGAGCACCTTGTCGATGCCCAGTAGCTTGACGACGCGCTTGACCTCGGCAATGACGTTGACAAGGACCATATCCCCACCGCTCTGGGTGAGCGCATCCAGGTGGGCGATCAACTGACCCAGGCCCGTGGAGTTGACGTAGCCGACTTGACCGAAGTCGACCACCACTCGGCTGCCGGGTTTTTGGGCCAGTGCAAACAAGACCTCGTCCACGCGCGGGCTGGTCTCGGTTGTGATCAGTCCGGACAGCCGTACCGTCACATATTCGATCCCCTTGAGGGTGGTTCCTTGTCCTTGCTCAATCGACAGTCTTGCCATGTATGCCTCGCATGTTGTGGTTGTGACCGCGCCTACTCCGCGGATACAATATCATTCAAGAACCGGCCGAACTCCTGCTCGGTAAAGACACCCTTGCGCATCAATAGAGTGGCCAACGCCTGAAGTTTCTGCTCGGTCGTCGCCGGGCTCGTTTTCTTGGAACCCACCGTGCCGGGGGGCCGGGACGGCTGGATCTCCTTGACCAAGTCGGACAGTTGATATTTCGTCGTGGGGCGAAACGGCTCCTTGCCATCATAATAGTAGTGATTCAGTTTGTCCCGGATATCGCCGTCCAACGCCAACACCGGCTCGACGTTATAACCGGCGTCGAAGCGAATGATCTCCAGGACTTCCAAGTCGGTCGGCACAGCCATCGCCACGATCAGGCTGTCATGGTCGAGACGAATGGGAATCACCAGGCGCTCTTCCATCAGAGACCGGGGCAGCAGATCCATCAAAGAGGGCAACAGCTTGACTTCAGAGAGGTCCATGTACCGGATCCCTCCCAGCTCACTCATGGCCCGGGCCAGTTGTTTTTCGCTGATATGACCCAGCTTGACGAGCATCTTGCCAAGCCCGCCACCGATTTCCGCCTGGAGCGCTCGAGCGGCGCGCAGTTGGTCTTCGGTCACAGTTCCGGACTGCAAGAGGGCTCCTTCAAGACGATCATCAATATTGTCTGTTGTCATGTGCTCTTCCGCAAAATCATCGGCCTCTCAGAGGGCCTGCCGGTAGGCTATTATATCGCGATCAGAAATTTCGTCAAGTTTGCTTTCGAGCCCCTCCACAGCCCGCCTCGAATGCCCGGAGCTTATCGGTACCGATCCGAAAGGGCGCGGAACCAATCCACAAGCCCCTCTTGTTCCAAGGCGCGTTTCAAGCGTAGGCAAGACTCGCATGCCCAACAGATTTTTCGACCGCCTCGGTAGCACGGCCAGATGAGATCCAAGGGGGCATTGATTTGTTTGCCCATCACCAGGATCTCACGTTTGGTCATGGAGCCGGTGGGTGCTTCGACCTGAACGCCAATTTGCGTAGAGTATTCGAGCGAGTCGTTGATCGCGGCAACGAAAGCCATGGAGTTGTCGCGAAAGGTTGTGGCTTCTTCGGCGTTAAAACCGGCAATGATCTTGCCGATCTGGAGCGATTCGGCATAGGCGGCGGCGATGTGGATAAAGACAGCGTTCCGGTTGGGAACCCACACCTGTCGAGCCGATCGGCTGGTGGCCTCGGATCCGGTTTCCAAGTCCCGTTCGGTCAAAACGGGCAGGGGTTGAGTCGAGTCCACCAGGGCGCTATGGGTGCGCTCGCGCAGCCAAGGCAACGCCAACCGCTCAAAGGGAACCGCCAATCGCTCAGCCAAGGCCGCGGCGGCCTGTCCCTCTCGCTCCGCAGCAAGCTGTCCGTAATCGAAGAACAGCGCCAATTGAGGCTCGTGGGCGTCCACCGCCTTTCGGAAGCAGACGGTTGAATCGAGCCCGCCCGATAGCAGGACAATCGATTTCACGCGAATCCGCCTGTGCCGCGCCGACTATGGGTGGTCAGGGCCTTGGATGCGCTCCTTCATCAAGCGCCCGGCTTTGAAGCTTACGACCGTCTTCTCCGGCGCGTGAATCTCTTCTCCGGTTTTGGGATTACGGGCCTTCCGGGCTGCGCGCGTCTTGGTATGAAAGACGGCAAAATCCCGGAGTTCGATCTTATTCCCATCCGAGAGTTCTTTGATGATCTGGTCCAGAAAATGCTGGATGACTTCTTTGGCAACGTTTTGCTTGTGGCCGGTCTTCATTGCCACGTCGTTCACCAGCTCCTTCTTGGTAATGGTGGCCATAAGCAGCCTCCTCCTATACCCCCCTACGCTATGGACACAAACCCTTCAGAGCGCGCGGGGTGATCCGCTCGTGCATTCTTCTTCCGCCGGAGTCGGCTCGATCAGCCGGGGTTGCGGAATGCGAAGGGTTTCTCCAACTATGTTTCCATATCGGCGCTGAATCGTGCGCCAACACGGAGCCAGAAACGCGCTGTGCTCTCGGTCGTGCAGCGCGAGGAAACGATCGGTCAATCGATCAACGGTCGTGTGAAACTGCTTGGTATGGATCCGACCGGAGCCATACCGACGAACGTCTCCATCACACAACGGCGAGATATGATACAGCTCGTGAATCGTCGTATGAATTTTTTCGTCGAATGTCCTCTTCAAAAATCGCGGCAGGCAAAAGGAGATCACGTACAAGATCTCTTTTCCATTGCGCACCAACCGCGACGCCTGGTAGGTCTTGCTCCGCCAGACGGTGGTGTGTGCTCCATTTTCGAAACGCATCGGCGTAACATGGGCGAACAACCCATCCCGGTACCGGGAGCGCTGGCGGGTGATGCTGACGAGTAGTCGTCGAGTGTCGACATGCGCCAATTCCGGTACAGTGTCCGCTATGTGCTGGATCAAGGCTGTCATTCTGTCGGTAAACTCGTACATTACTTGGTCTTCCTGGAAGGCTTCTTTTTCGCAGTGCGTGCGGCCTTCGCGGGGGCTTTTTGGGGTTGACGCGCGTCGGCCTTCGATTTTCCTCGAGCCACCGGACCCGCTTGTGTGGTCCGGTCGAGGGTTGCGGTAACCAGTTGGCTCGCGGGCCCGCCGGAGTCACTGCCGTCGGCCGATTGCGCCTGGATCACCTCGTCGAGTAATTCCTCCTCGTAGGCTTCCTCGTCAGAGTAGATCTCCTCCAAGGGTGTACCATCCACATCCCGCCGCAACAGCATGTAGATGACCGTCGAGGAGCTCAGGGCGTAGCTGATGCCATAGGCGGGGATCATGGCCAGAACGATCCATACAAACAGTCCAATGACGGTTGCCGCAAAAGATTCAAGGTGGCGAGGTTCCTCGTAGGTGGGAGCCGGCGTCAAGGTCTCCCCGAGGCGATATTGCTCGATCATCTCATTGTACACACGGGTGTACTTGTTGACCGAGGCGTCTTCCTCCAGATCGGTTTCGCCCTTGCCGAAGACTTCCCACCAGAAGTCCAGCGTGTGGAAAGACAGATCGATCGTTGTCGTCACGACTGCCGAGACTGCAAGTAGGGCAAGGGTCCCCACTGCGATGGCAAATACGCAGTACAGGAGGAACCTCGGCAGCCGGGGAAAAATGTAGGTACAGGTTCGCGAAACGACATCGAATGAGCTGGAGCCATCGACCGAGACCGCCGCTGTGTGAAAAGGAAAGGTAAGCACGCCGCTGATGGCCACAATCATCGAGAACATCGCGATAAAAAAGACCAAGGGGAAGGTAACGCTGGCAAAGAGGCCACCGAAGATCGGAATCTGGCTGAGCCCGCCTAACACTGTTCCGGAGATGACGAGCGTAGCCAGAAACGCGCCGATAAAGTACAAGGGGGGCAGGAAGTAAGCGAACCATCGCCGTTCGGACACCACATAGCGTACGGCATCGCGCAGGCCGATTTTCTGTCCCAGGCCCGCCTGAACGGCCGCGATGCGTGTGATGGCGCCAAAAAGGAACGAAACTATAAGCCAAACAAGAAAATAGAAGAGACCCATCACCCAAAGGGATTTACCGAAGCCGGTCAATGTGAACGACTTAAACGCTTCGGCCACGTGATAGCCGGCTTGGTCCACCTGAAACCCGCTGATCGTGTCAATGAGCGCCAAGTGCATATGGCTGCCAAAACTACGGAGTATGGTTGGTTCGTAGTCCGGGAAAAACAAACGGTTTAGAAGAAAAAAGGCCGTAAATGCAAAAAACGCCAACGTCATTTGTGCCGGTGACTTGGCGAGCGATAGCGATCGTACGACCTGACCGAAGCCGCCGGTCCTGTCAAATGCCATCGAGGTCTCCAAACGCAAGCTAAAATTTTTCGTAAAACCTTGCAGCTAGTATACATAGGGAAATCCCGATTGCAAGAGAAAAAATTGGCGGAGAGGGTAAGCTCAGACCGGGTGTCCGCCTCTTCGGCGGAGGTTCGCCAGGACCAGGGGTGGAAACCGTGTAGTGCTTGTCCAGTTAGGCCTTTGGACACGGGCAGAAGAGAAGGGCTTATACGGACTGATGACGGGGGAATCGATGCACAGATCGCCCCGGTTAGATCGCCCGGTGGGTCATCAGGACTTAGCCTTCTCGTCCTTGGCCGGGCACGACGCACAGGAGTCGCCGGAGCTCGGGCTGTCGGAGGAGGCTCCTTTTTTGTAACTCTTAGAGCGATAGTCGGTTTGGTAGAACCCAGATCCCTTGAACAGCACCGCCCCGCCGCCACCGATGAGGCGTCGCAACTTTAGCTTTCCGCACTCCGGGCACTTCTTGAGCGGCTTTTCGGTGATCTGTTGGAACTTCTCTAACGCATATTGACAGGCATCGCACTCATACTCGTAGGTCGGCATGGATCGTCCTCCGTCCTTGCAGGCTTGGCATTAGGACTCGTCTTCAGGTTCCTCGGTTTCGGACTGTTCGGCATCCGGTGCGGGTCCGGCCACGGCCACTTTTGCGGCTCGGATGACAATATCATCGATCTTAAAGCCGCGCTCGAAAACCTTCGTAATAATCCCTTCTTCGTATTCGTTTGTCGGCTCCTGTACAACCACCTCGTGTACGGACGGATCGAACGGTTGATGCAGGGCATTGACTTCTTCGATTCGATTGTCCCGCAGGGTCTGATAAATCTGTTGTTCCACCATCTTCACGCCTGCGGCGAGGGCTTCGAAGTCGTGGGCGCTTTCTGCAGAGCTCAAGGCGCGTTCGAAATTGTCCAAGGCCGGCAGTAAGCCCCGAGCCAGGGCCGCGACTGAAAATTGTGAGGCTCGCTGCTGCTCTCGGGCCGCCCGTTTGCGATAATTCTCCAGGTCCGCGATGGCCCGGAGATATTTCTCACCCGTATCGTCTTTCTTTTCGGCAGGTGCCTCCGGCTCCGGTTGCTCCGCCGCGATCGCCTCGGAAGCCTCCTCTTGCTCTATGGGTATCGGGCCCGGGGCCGATTCAGTTGCATCGACGTTTTGTTTCTTATTCTCCTTTGTCATTGGGCATTCATCCTTGGAGTCGTTCAAGATGGTCTTTGAGTTTTTTCAGCCAGGTCTTGCGCTCCGGCGAAACGTTGACCTCCTCAGTCTCGGCGTATTCCCGCAGCAGCTCTTGCTGTTTTTTCGTCAGCTTCTTGGGAACCTCCACGGTCACCTGGATCAGTTGGTCACCGTGGCCGTAGCCCTGCACGTCGGGCAACCCTTTGCCCCGCAACTTGAGAATCTGGCCCGACGGGGTGCCGGACGGGACTTTGACCTTCGCCTTGCCGTTAAGCGTGGGCACCTCCAGTTCTGTACCCAGTGCCGCTTGGGTAAAGGTCAACAGAACCCGACAAACCAAGTGGTTGTCGTGCCGTTCGAAAAATGGATGCTTGGCCTCCCGGATATAGCAATACAGGTCGCCTGACGGGGTCCCGTTGGGACCCGGTTCGCCTTCGCCACTGACCCGTAGGCTCATACCGTCCTCAACACCGGCGGGAATGGAAACCTTGATCTGACGCTTCTTCTTGACCAGCCCGGTCCCGCGGCACCCGGTACACGGATTTTGAATCATCTGCCCGGTGCCGTTGCAGTTGCCGCAGGTGGAGCGCATCTGAAAGA
>JAJDCN010000156.1 GCA_029260815.1 Planctomycetota bacterium | reverse complement strand
TTTCAAAACCTGTCGGCGCACGCGCGCAAGTGATTGTCGCCGGATCGCTTATGAATTTTCTCATTGCGTTTCCCTTGTGCATCGTTTTCTACTTAATCGGGTTTGACGCCGCAGAGCCCTACGTGGGGCGGGTACGTCCCGGCTCCGCAGCCTACGAGGCGGGCCTGCAATTCCGCGATAAGATCATCGCCGTCAACGGCAAAACCATTCGGCCGCGCCGGGGGTGGAGAGACATCACCCCGGCAATTCTCCTAGAGAAAACAGACGACAACACAACAACCTTTGTTGTTCAGCGCGGCGAAGAGGAAAAGACAATTGTTGTGCACTATCCGGCCAGTGTAGGGTTGGGCCGCGCGCGCGTGCGCGAATTGGGGATCTATCCGAGCCCCTACACGCCGGACCCAACGCTGAGGCTGATCAGGAATGGAGGCCCAGCGGACGGAATCCTCAAACCGGATGATCGCGTTCTTTCGGTCAACGGCAAAGCGGTCCGCTACTGGGAAGATCTGAGGCGAGCGATTTCTCGTGGCGGTGACAAACCGTTGAAAATGCTTGTCCTTCGCGGCTCCGAAGAGATCGAGGTCGAAGTTCAACCCAAGCCACATTCGGAACTGAGCCCCAACCTATTTGTTCTGGACGTCCACGTGCACAACACAACCACGATTGGTTTCGTGCGAAAAAGCTTTCCAGCCGAAGGAAAACTCCGCGTTGGCAACACGATTACGCATGTAAATGGGCAGGCGGTCCAGAACTGGCAAGAGATGTTCGACCATGTCAGTGCCACGGACAAAGAGGTGGCCTTTACCGTCGACGGGGTCCCAGAACCGATCGTCATTGCACAAGTAGACGGCCCCCTGATCAGCGACTCGATCGGCATCGCGCCGACGGGGCGCCTGTTCGTGTCCGAAGACGCGGCGGGTGGCAAAATTCAGCGTGGCGACGAGCTGGTGGAAGTACAAGAAAAACCGATCGGTCTGTGGGAGCCGAAGTCCCGGCAATCCATGGGCCAGCCCATCTTTTGGCCTGAAGACCTGCATCAAGCGGCCTTGTACGGTGAAAAGGACGACACGCTTGCCATGACGTTTGCCCGCGGCGATGACAGCTTTCAGGTGGAAATGGGTTATGCCCCGCTCCAACAACCCCGCCTGGCCATCGAGCCCTACTCCCTTATACAAACCGTCCACCCGGGTTTTTTCACCGCCGTCAAGTGGGGGCTGTCGGAGCCGCTCAGCATGATCGAGCTCACGGGAAAGTCTTTTGCCATGCTGTTTACCACCGCGGGCGCGCAAAAAGAGCTCAGCGGGCCCATCGGTATTTTGAGCATGTCTTACAACCAGGCCCGAAACGCTGGGCTCTCACACTTCCTGTGGTTACTCGCGTTTATCAGCATCAATCTTTCGATCATCAACATGCTTCCGATCCCGGTCCTCGACGGTGGGCACATGCTGTTCCTGATCCTGGAAAAGCTCAAAGGCAAACCCATCAGCGAAAAGGTGATGATCCGCGCACAATTTGTAGGCCTGATGCTACTGGTCGGGCTTATGTTGTTTGCCAGCTTTAATGACGTGGCGGACTTCTTGACCGGCTGATCTTCCGTTACCACGAAGCCGCGGGTCTACTCCGATGCCCCATACTCGCGCAGAAGCCGAGCCACCTTCTGACGCGTTCGGGGGTCATAGATAAGGTCCAGCGGTATCATTCCCGCATTGTCTTCCAAGAGAGGCGATGCTCTTGCGTCCAAAAGTACCTTAAGCGCCTTGTAATTAGGAACCCCGTTGCACGCATGGCAAAGCGCGTGTGCGGCGTACGACCGGCTTGGTTGGCCGCGTTGGGGTCGGCTCCGTTCTCGATGAGCGCCTAGACGTGACTGCCGACAATGCCGGTAAACATGGACGCGAGCTTACAACCTCATTTTCACCCCACGGAGCGAGGCTTACCGATCCATCGGACAGGTGTCGGCGAAGCTTGCGCTGACGGGGCCGGAAATGCTATGATCTGCGGCTCACGAAAGGAGCTTTGCCATGACCCTGACCGAACAACTCACGGCCCTGCGGGCCGAGCAGATCAAGAAAACTTCACCCGTCATCCTGTCCATCTTCGAGCGGTCCAACGAGCAACTGATCCGCTCTGGGATCGCCGGCCAGACACTCAAAGAAGGCCAGCAGGCGCCCGACTTTCACTTGCCCAATACGGCCGGCCAGCGAGTGGGCCTCGGCGAGCTGCTGGCCCTGGGTCCGGTGGTGATCAGCTTTTATCGCGGAGCCTGGTGCGGCGTATGCACCCTGGAGTTGCGCGCCCTGCAAGAGGCGCTGCCCCAGATCACCGCGCAGGGCGCCACGCTAGTCGCCCTCTCGCCGCAGAGCCAAGACCACTCCCGCGCGACGATTGAAAAGGGTGGTCTGACCTTTCCCGTCCTAAGCGATATCGGCAACCACGTGGCGCGTCAATTCGGCCTGGTCTTCGAGATGCCTGAAAGTTTGCGAAAGGTATACGAACGGTTCGGCATCGCCCTGGCCAAATTCAACGGGGACCGCTCCTTCGAGCTCCCCATCCCGGGCACCTTTGTCATCGACACCAACCGCAGAGTCCTCAAGGCCTTCGCCGATCCAGACTACGGCCGGCGTCTGGAACCGGCCGAGATCCTCACCGTCTTGCGCCGTCGCGCCGATCGCTATCCGCAATACGCTTCGTAAGCCTGAAGAGGCAATCCGATCCACACGGTTTTAGTAGAATTGAAAAGAGGAGCAATGAGGACACCCCGAACAGGGCAACCAGGCTGACCGCTGATAAACCTGGCCACCCCTGGGGTGTTTTTTGTGCCTTCATAAAAGTAGTGGTCTTGGGCAGCAATAGTATTAGCCAAAAATTTATTTTTTTTCCGGTTCATCTCACGTTCCGGGTGCTCAATTCGGCTCTTGTGCCAATCCGGACTGTCTGATAGGGTGGCTCCGTCATTTTTAGGACACACGGCCCAGGGGCAAAACCAACAGATACGGAGTTCTGGATGAAGGTAAAAAGGCTGGCGGCCTTTGGTGGGGGTGGGCTGGTGCTGGTGGTTCTTGCGGCCGTCACCCTGCTGTGGCTCAACCTGGCGGGCGTGATCAAGTTTGGTGTGGAGACCGGCGGCGAGAAGATCCTAGGGGTCTCCACGACCCTGGAGGATGCCTCGGTGGACCTGTTCGGCGGTTCGGCGGGACTCGACGGGCTGGAGCTGGGCAGCCCGGAGGGGTATACGGCGGACCACATGTTCCATCTGGGCCACGCGAGCATGACGGCGGATCTGTGGTCGCTCAAGGGGAACGAGATCTTGGTCCATGAAGTCGTGATCGATGGGGCGCAAATCACTCTGGAGTTCTCCTCAGGCAAAACCAACTGGGCGACCCTGATGGACCAGCTCAAGAAGGAGCCCGCCGAAGAAGAGAAAAAGTCGGAAAAAACGATCGCTATCGAGCGGATTCGAATCACAAACAGCACGATCCGAATCGCCGGGTTGCCGCTGCCTCTTATGGATGAACTGACCGTTCCCCTGCCGGATCTCACCATCGACGATCTGCGCTCCGACGACGGAAAAGGTGTTCAGGCGCGCAGGATGCTGACGGCGGTGATTCGCTCCCTGTTCGGATCCATCGTCGGAGCGGTTAAGGATCAGGCCGAGATTCCGCTCGAGTACTTAAACCAATTAACCGACGAGTTGACATCGGTACTCAGTGACATCGGCTCTGTTGCCGAAGACGCCGTGGACGAAACCGGCAAAGCCGTAGAAGGCGCCGCGGAGGAGCTTGAAAACGCCGGGGAAAGTATCCTCGATACGCTCGATCCCACCGATTAAACAACAACCCCTGTTACGATCGGGCAAGCGCAAGGCGCTTTCATGGTCTCAACTGGATGGGTCAACTCCGGCTTTTCGCTAAACGGCTCTTCAGCGGACAAAGCCGTCGTCGGTATCAATGACGCCGCAATGCAGAAAAATAATTACGCGCCTATCCTTCTGGACAGCATCCGGCAAGACATAGGCCACGACCGCCTTTTCAATGGGCACTCGGATCTTG
>JAJDCN010000155.1 GCA_029260815.1 Planctomycetota bacterium | reverse complement strand
CCCCGTAGGTCTTGGTGGCCGAGATCCCGTAGGCGCACCACAGCCACTGGGCCAGGATGGCCAGGTCGACCCTTTGGGGCGGCGGGAAAAGCGGGGCGCCCGCGGCGGCCTCGAACACGGTGCGCATCGGGGCCGGGAAGTCCCGCGGCAGCTCCACGGTGGGCGCATCGGGGTATTGCTTATAGGTGGTGGGCTGGTTGTCCCACTCGATGGTCCAATCCTGCACTTCGTCCAATTGGAGCGAGTGGTCGCCGCCGTTGTGAGCGGCGAAAATCGTCTCGAAGCTTTCGCTCATCCCTTTACCTTTCCGCTAATCTTTAATCCAGGTGACACGGTTCTCCTGTCGCGTCGCCGCCGGCGGTTCATGGTCCGGCCAGCCTAGGGTGATACCGCAGACCAACTTCAGGCCGGTCCCGGCCACGCCCAGGAATGCGTCGACCTCCGACTCGATCCGCAGCGGGCTGCCCATGGGGCAGGTGCCTAGCCCCTCGCTCTGGGCGGCCAACAGCAGGTTCTGCACCGCCATGTAGACACTGCCCAGGGAGGTCTGTCGGTTCTCGTCCGGGTGGGGCTCGCAGTAGGCGAAGATCAACACCGGCGCGTTGCCCAAGGTGTAGAAGAACCGCTCAGTAAATTCGTAGAGCGACGGTTTCAGCCGCTTTTCCAACAGGTCCTTCATCTGCAGCCATGCTTTTTGCGACAAGGCTAGATAGGCGTCGCGCTTGGTGCCGGTCAGGACGAAGAACCGCCAGTTCTGCTGGTTCTTGCCCGACGGCGCCCATTGCGCGGCGGCCAGGACCTTTTCCACAAGCTCCCGGTTCACAGGCTTGTCCTTGTAAACGCGGATGGAGCGGCGCGCCTGGATCAGGTCGTAAATCATTCAGGACTCCTAGAGTTCGCCCACGGCCTCCAGCACCGCCTCGGCGTGGCCCTCGACCCGGACCTTGGGGTAGGCCTTGGCAACTTTGCCCGCCGTGTCGATTACGAAGGTCGAGCGGACGATGCCCATGTAGGTCTTGCCGTAGTTTTTCTTTTCCTGCCACACGCCGTACTTTTCGCAGACGGCGCCGTCCGGGTCGGAGAGCAGTTCGATCTTCAGGTCGTATTTATCCTTGAACTTCCCGTGCTTGTCGACCGAGTCCTTGCTTACGCCTAGGACGATGGTGTTCTTGCGACTGAACTTCGGCTTGAACTCGGTAAAGGCGCACGCCTCTTTTGTACAGCCGGGCGTGTCGTCCTTCGGGTAGAAATAGAGGACGACGTTCTTGCCTTTGAAGTCGCTCAGTTTGACCTTCTTGCCCTTATCGTTTTCCAGCGCAAACGCCGGTGCCTTGCTTCCTTCTTTGAGCATTGCTCCTCCTGTTGAAAATAAAATTAAGCATTCCCGTTGACCCCGGGCAGCAGGTCGAGCAACTCCGTGAAGCTGTGAACCTGCGCGTCGGCCGCGTCCAATTCGCCCTCGGCACCGTAGCCCCAGAGCGCAGCGATGAACGGCACGCCAGATTGCCGCGCCGCGTCCAGATCGTTGATCCGGTCGCCGACCATGACGCCTGCACGGGTTTCCAAAACCTCGCCGATCTCCCGCAACAACTCGGCCTTGGGAACGAACCCGCGATCCTCGATGCACAGCCGCATGTCCATGTACGTGTCGAATCCGCAGGACTCACAAACCGCATTAAAATAGGCCGTGCCGCAGTTGGAGGCCAGGGCAAGCTTGTACCCACCCGCCTTGAGCTTTGCCAACGTCTCCAACGCCTGAGGGAATACCGCGCCTGTTGAATCTTTGAGGATCATCAGTTCGTTGCTCACCACCCGTTCCTTTAGCTCCGCCGCGAAGCGCGCGTAACGCTCCGGCAGCAGGCTGGCAAAGTACTCCATGTCCGGCTTGCCGATCTGGCTCAGGAAATAGGCCTTCGGCGGCAATGGTTCGTCGATCCCCTCCTCGGCATAGAGCTTGGCCACCGCCAGCCGCGCCGCCTCCGGCCCAACTGTCTCGGACATGAAGAGTGTCCCATCCATGTCGAAAAAGACCGTGTCCATCGCGTCCAGATGTTCCTGGGAGATTCCCATGCGCCTCTCAATCGTTTCGTTTGTCCCGGAATTGAGCAATCATAGCCACGCCTCTCGCGAAAGTCAATATTGCGGCCGCCGCGGCGTCTCTGCTATAGTCTTGTGTTGATTCATTCGGCTTCGTGGAGGTGTGTTCAAGTGGAACCCGTTCGGTGGGGAATGATCGGTGCGGGCTCCTGGGCCGATTTGACTTTCGGCCCGGCAATCTGCGCCGCGGGCAACGGGGAACTGGTCGCCGTACTCAGCTCCGACGAAGCGCGCGCCGAAGCGTTTTGCGCCAAGCACGGCGTCGCACGCGGATACACAGACCTGGAGACGTTTCTCCAAGACGATGCGATCGAAGCGGTCTGGGTCGCGAGCCCGACGTTTCTCCACACACAGCACACCATCGCCGCGCTGGAACACGGCAAGCATGTGCTGTGCGAAAAACCGATGGCGGTCCATGCGGCCGACGCGCAAAGCATGCTTGCCGCCGCTGCCCGCGCGGATCGGTTGTTAAGTGTCGCCTACCACATGCGCCACCATCCTCTGCATCAGGCGCTCCAGGCGGAGTGGACCTCCGGGGCCTTTGGCAAGCCCTTTGCCGCCAGGACGCAGCTTTTCGTTTCCTATGCCCAACCACCGGCGGAATGGCGCCGGACCAAGGCGACCAGTGGCGGCTGGGCAGTCTGCGACATCGGGACCCATGGGATCGACTTGCTCCGTTGGTTCTTGGGTGAGCCGGAGCACGTACACGCCGAGCTGTCCAACCTACGGTTCGGGCTGGAGACCGACGATTACGCTCAGGTAACCCTCCGCTTTGCAGGTGGAGTGGTGGGCGTGGTTGAGGCTTCCGCTGGGACGGGTGCTCCGCCACCGAGAGTGGAGCTCTACGGGACCGAAGGCTATTGCATCCTGGAGGGTACCCTGTTCGGTCGCGGTGGAAGCATTGCCCGCGTACAGGGCGGAAACGAAGTACAAACCACAGCCGCCTCGGCGGCCGATCTGTACCGGCTACAGGCAGAGTCCTTCAGCCGCGCGGTCCGCGGAGAAGAAGCCCTGGCGGTCACGGCCGAGGACGGGTTGGAGAACGTCCGGATCATCGAGCAAGCGCGGGGCTGGTAGCCGTCGAGCTGGGAAAGAAAATTGCAATTTGTTTGCTGTAACGGTACAATCCGCCGCCGAAGGTCGTGGGGGTGTGCATAAGCGTGAGGGGTGCAGCCAGAACAGATGGAAAGCAATCAGTTGACCGATACCGACCGCTGGGTAGAGGAATACGGAGATTATCTGTACCGCTTTGCCCTCCAACGCGTGCGGGATCCGGAGCAGGCGGAGGAGCTGGTCCAGGAAACCTTTCTGGCCGCTCTGAAGGGCCGGGATTCCTTCGCGGGCCAATCCTCTATGAAGACCTGGCTGGTGGGCATCCTCAAACATAAAATCATCGATCATTACCGCAAGCGTGGGCAGGGCCGTTCACCCCACGATCTAGAGCCCCGGGCCGATTACCTGGACGATCTGTACGACGAGAAGGGCCACTGGAAGTCGGAGCAGGGGCCGGCCGACTGGGTCGGCGACCCCGCGGCGATCCTGGAGCGGAGCGAATTCTGGGACGTCCTGCGCCAGTGCCTGGACGGCCTGCCGGCCCGCCAGGCCGACGTTTTCACCCTCCGGGAGGTGGAGCAGTTGGGATCGGAAGAAACCTGTAAGGTTTTAAACATCACCCCGACCAACCTATGGGTCATGCTTCACCGGGCCCGGATGGGCCTGCGGCGGTGCCTGGAATTGAGTTGGATGGGCAAATCAGACAGGAAGAGGTCCTGAATGCTCTCGTGTAAGGAAGTTTCCCGGTTGGTCTCGGACTCCATGGAGCGGGAATTGCCACTGCGCAAGCGGATTTCCTTGCGCGTGCACCTGATGATGTGCAAGTTGTGCAAAGGGTACAAGCGGCAGATCCTCTTCCTGCGGGATGCCATGCGCCACTACACCGCCTCCCTCGATTCCGATACACCGCAGCCCAAAGAAGCGCTTTCGCCCGAGGCGCGCAAGCGGATCCAGAATGCCCTGAAAGAGAAATAACAACGCATGTTCAACGCCGCGAGTTTTCGGCGAAACAACGGATAAAGTAGGAGCATCTATGAGCCCTGAGTCCACAAGTTTGCATAAACAATCGGAAACGACCGCCTACAACGTGGAGGCCGAAGTCAAGCGCCGCTACGGTGCGGGCGCACAACAGGTCGAGGCGGCCTTGTGTTGTCCGACCGAATACGACGACACCTTTCTGAAGTTGATCCCGAAAGAGATCGTCGAGAAGGATTATGGCTGCGGCGATCCCTCCGCCCACGTGCGCGAAGGCGAAACGGTCCTGGATCTGGGCTCGGGCACCGGAAAAATCTGCTATATCCTCGCTCAGAAGGTTGGCCCCGAAGGCTCGGTCATCGGTGTGGACTTTGGCGACGAGATGCTCGGGGTGGCTCGTAAGTACAAAGGCGAAATGGGCGAGAAGCTTGGCTACCGCAACGTGGACTTCCACAAGGGCCGAATCCAGGACCTGGCCTTGGACCTGGACCGGGTGCAGGGATGGCTGGCGACAAACCCTGTATCCACCGTGGACGGCGTGGCGGCCCTGGAGACCGAGTGCGACCGCCTGCGGACCCGGGAGCCGATGATCTCCGACAACAGCGTGGACGTAGTCGTTTCCAATTGCGTGCTCAACCTGGTGCGCCCGTCGGACAAGACGCAACTGTTCAACGAGATCTTCCGCGTGCTCAAACGTGGCGGTCGGGCGGTCATCTCCGACGTGGTGTGCGACGAGATGCCCACCGGAAAGATCCTCAACGATCCGGATCTGTGGAGCGGTTGCATCGCCGGCGCCTTCCGGGAGGACGAATTCCTGGAGATGTTTGAAGCGGCAGGATTCTACGGTGTGGAGATCCTGACCCGGCAGGCGGAACCCTGGCAGGTAATCGACGGGGTCGAGTTCCGTTCGCTCACCGTCCAAGCCTTCAAGGGCAAGCAAGGGCCTTGTCTGGAGCGCAACCAAGCGGTAGTCTACACCGGCCCGTGGAAGACCGTGACCGACGATGACAATCACACCTATCACCGCGGCCAGCGGATGGCCGTATGCGATAAGACCTACAAGATCCTGACCCGGCCGACCGGGCCTTATGCCGCGAGTACAATCGGCATCGAGCCACGGGTGGAGATTCCCCTGGAGACAGCCGGGCTGTTTGCCTGCGCCGGCTCGGCCGTGCGCGATCCGCGCGTGACCAAGGGCCAGGACTACCACGAAACGATCCAGACCGACGGACCGGTCTGCGATGAAACGGGTTGCTGCTAACCGGTGGAAGTCGGCATGAATGATTTCGATCAACAGATCGCCCAATCCACGGGAAGCCCGCTACAGAGCTCCCGCATCCAGGCGCTCCAGGTCAACATAGGCCTGACCTGCAATCAGGAATGCCGCCATTGCCACGTGGCCTCCTCCCCGCGCCGGACCGAACAGATGGACCGCGCCACGATGGCGCAGGTGCTCGTTGCGGCCAGGGCTGTGGCGTGTGAGTTGGTCGATATCACCGGCGGAGCGCCGGAGCTGAATCCGCATTTTCGTTCATTCATTACCGATCTTCGCCGGCAAGGCCATCGCGTACAAGTCCGCACGAACCTCACTGTCCTGCTGGAGCCGGAGATGGAGACTATGCCTGCCTTCTTCCGCGCACAGCAGGTAGAGTTGGTCGCCTCGCTGCCGTGCTACAGCGAAGAAAACGTGGACCGCCAGCGCGGCGATGGCGTCTATGCCAAGAGCGTCAAGACGCTGCAAGGACTCAACGAGCTGGGCTACGGGCGTGACCCGCAACTAGTCCTTAATTTGGTCTACAACCCCGGTGGGGCAGCCCTGCCGCCAGACCAGGTCGCGCTGGAGGACGACTACCGGCGCGAATTGATGGAGCGGCACGGGATCGTGTTCACCCACCTGCTGACCATCACGAACATGCCCATCGGCCGGCAGGGCTCCGATCTGAAACGCTCGGGCGAGGCGGGACAGTACGCGCAGCGCCTGCGCGAGGCGTTCAACCCGGCGACCGTCGAGGGCCTGATGTGCCGCCACCAGATCAATGTGGGCTGGAACGGCACCCTGTACGACTGCGATTTCAACCTGGCCCTGCGCATGCCCATGGACCACGGTGCCCCGAATCACATCTCGGCGTTCGATCCTGCGGTCGTGCGCAACCGACGAATCGTCACCGGCGATCATTGCTTCGGCTGCACGGCCGGCAGCGGCTCTTCTTGTAGTGGGGCCCTTTTGTGAATCTTCCAATACGCTTGCCGAATTTGGAGTTCGTTTGACATGAAGAACAACGTACGCGTCATAATAATTATTGGGGTGGTCTTGCTGCTGGTTGCGTCCGGCGTTCTGTTTATCTTTTTTCCGCCGGCCAAACACATCGAGCCTTGGGTCAAGCCGCCCGCCGGGCCCTTTTCATTCGACCTCTATGCCGAAATTCTCAAGACCCACGTGGACGACACCGGCATGGTCAACTACAAGGTCCTCAAGGAAAAAAAGGAGACTTTGGAATCTTTCTACGCGGCGCTGGATGCGGTGAAGCCCGACGAGCTCAACGCGTGGTCTCAAAAGAAACAGATCGCCTTTTGGATGAACGCGTACAACGCCTTGACCCTCAAGCTGATCGTCGACAACTACCCGGTAGACAGCATCAAGGACATCAAGCCGCCCGTAGGACCATGGCGGGCCTTTGAGTATAACGTTGCAGGCCGGCAGCTCACACTCAACGGTATCGAGCACGATGTGTTACGCGAGGAGGAGAACGGCTTCAACGAACCTCGGCTCCACGTGGCCCTTGTTTGCGCGGCCATGAGCTGCCCGCCTCTGCGAAACGAGCCGTACACGGAAGACAATCTGGATGCACAGTTCGACGATCAGGTTCGCAAGATGCTCGCGCATCCCAAGAAATTCAAGATCGATAAGAAGGAAAAGGTCGTCGGCTTGTCTGAGATCTTCAATTGGTATGGCGGCGATTTTATCAAGACTTTCGGCACCGACAAGAAGTTTGCCGCCCACGAAGAGAAGCAGAGGGCGGTGCTCAACTACCTCAGCCCGTTCCTCAGCGAAGCGGACCAGGCCTTTTTGAAAGACGAAACCTACAAGGT
>JAJDCN010000154.1 GCA_029260815.1 Planctomycetota bacterium | reverse complement strand
GCACGCGCCGGGCCGTGCGTCAACAGTTCGACCATCCGGCTGAGGGTCAGGACTCCCTCGTCCACCAGGCGGGCAGTAACCACTGGGAGCACGCTCTCCAGACCGATGATGCCAAAAGGCGCGCGCTCGAACTCCAAACTTTTCGTGCCGGCCGAATGTGGGGCGTGGTCACAGGCAATCGCGTCGAACGTTCCGTCGACCAGTGCCTCGTGCATGGCCACCACGTCGTGCATTTCGCGCAACGGCGGGTTCATCTTGAATACCGTGTTTCGATCCGATTTGATTTCGGCATCAGTCAGGGTTAGGTGATGAGGTGTGACCTCCGCGGTGACGTGCACGCCTCGCTTCTTGGCGCTCCGGATTGCCTCGGCGCTTTCAACAGTGCTGACGTGGGCGATGTGGATGTGTCCGCCGGTCTGCTCCGCTAGTTGGATGTCCCGGCGTACCATTTCGTACTCCCCCGCGCGGCTCATGCCGGAGATACCGAGCTTCTTGGAGACCGCCCCTGCGTGCATAGAGCCGCGGTTTGTCATGTCGCATCCTTCGCAGTGGCTGACCACGGGCAGGCCCAACTCTCGCGAGGCCTCCAGCGCGACTCGGGCCATGTCGGGATCAGCAACCGGCAGGCCATCGTCGGAGAAAGCGACGGCACCCGCCTGGGCGAGCGCACCGTAGTCGGCGGGTCCTTTGCCTTGCTGGCCACGGGTGACCGTTGCGATAACGCCCAGGCGGGTCCCACCCAGAGCAAGAGATTTTTCGGTTAATTGTCGGACAAGGGCCGGCTCGTCGATCGGAGGGAAGGTGTTGGGCATGCAGGCCACTGTGGTAAACCCACCAGCTGCCGCCGCGGCGAGGCCGGTCTCAAGGGTCTCTGCTCCCTCCCCACCGGGCTCTCGAAAGTGCACGTGGATGTCCACAAAGCCGGGACAAACCACCTTCCTGGTCGCGTCGAGTGTTTCGTCGGTCTCGGGCAGATCCGGTGTCACCTCGACAATCACTCCGTCTTCGATCAGCAGGTTCGTTGTCCGATCGATATGATTGGCCGGATCGATGATCCTTCCGTTGGTGATTAGGATACTTGCCATTGGCCTATCTCAAGAGTTCCTGCAAGTGTTGCTCTGCCTCTTCGCACCGGCCCTCAATGAGCGCTGCACGAGCCTTGAGGATAGCATCTTTTTGCTCCCGGGTAAACACGATGCCCACGGCTGGATCCACGGGCAACCCGCTGAACAGCACATCGATGATTGCGCCACCCAATACGTCCAGGCCTTCGCCGGTCTTGCACGAAACCACGATCGCCTCTTCATTGCGCGGCGGTTTCTTGACCAGGTCCCTTTTGCTCCAGACTGTCAACACAGGCGCCGTAGAAAATATTTTTTCATCCTGTGAAGAAGTCGTTGAAAGATCGATAACGTGTAAGATCAGGTCTGCAGACTTGGATGCCTGTCGCGCCGCCGCATCGGCCTGTTCGTCCAGGGCGTGACGGGCGAGGCCCGTGCCTGCGGTATCGACCAGGAGAACCGGATAGTCTTCTATCAAGGCAAGCTCTTCGACGGGATCCAGGGTCGTTCCAGCCTCGGCGGTCACAATGGATCGATCTCGGTGATGGAAGGCATTAGCCAAGCTGGACTTTCCCGCATTCGGGCGACCGGCGAGCAGGACACGGGGTGGATTGACCAGGCGAATTCCGCCATCAGCCGTCGTGATCAGGTCATCCAGAACGGCGAGGGTCAAAGACGCGGCGGCGCGGCGGATCCTCTCGGAAAGCGCTCCCTCGGCCTGTGCCAGAAGCATGAACGCCGCACGCCGCGACCTGGCTTGTGGCAACACACGCAATGCTTCGCGCTCGATGGCGTCACACGGCTGCGAGCCGAGGGCCGCGACTTCAACCGGACGCTCAACGGCCCCGTGGGCCACGAACAGATCGAGCAGGGCACGACAGGCAGCCTCCCCGCCATGACCGTTGATGGCATAATGGGTTTCGTTTACGGTCTCCAGGAGAACCTCGTCGAGGGTTTCTTCTTCCGGGCTCCTCAGTTTTCCGTAGGCGATTCTTCCGGGCTTCGGGATCGTGCCGGAGAAGGTTGCCGCGAGAATCTGCGCAGCGGCGGGCCCGTGCAACTCGACCACGGCGATTCCGCCGGTGCCGGATGGGGTAACACGGCAGATCAGGGTCTCGGCGGCGGATCGCGGTGCCTTCATGACCGGTCCGGCCCACCCGTTCAGGTCGGCGTCGGCTCCGAGGCAATTTGGTCCTCGAACCGGATGGCGATTTTCTTGGAGATCCCCTTTTCTTCCATGGTGACACCATAGAGCGCATCGGCAGAGGCCATGGTCTGCTTGTTGTGGGAAATGATCAGGAACTGGGATTTCTCCAAGTAATCGGCGAGCAGGCCGAGGAAGCGACCAATGTTGCTGTCGTCCAATGCGGCGTCTACCTCGTCGAGGACACAGAACGGAGACGGGCGGGACTTGAAGATTGCAAACAGGAGCGCGATAGCAGTCAGGACCTTTTCGCCGCCGGACAACAGCGTGATCGAGCGAAGTTCTTTGCCGGGTGGTTTGGCGACGATCTCAATCCCTGCGTCGAGAATGTCATCCCCTTCGTGCAGGAAAACATCCGCACGGCCACCGCCAAAGAGCTGCCGGAAGATCTCGCGGAAGTTTTCACGAACGGCGTTAAACGTTTTTTCGAACAGTTCGCGCGAGGTCTTATTGATCTTTCGAATGACTTCCTGTAGGCGGTTGCGGGCCTTGGTCAGGTCGGCCTGCTGGGCTGTCAGAAACTTCTCCCGCAGTTCCAGCTCCTCCAGCTCGTCAATGGCTTCCAGGTTCACATTGCCGATCTTTCCAATGGCGTCCCTTAATTCTTCCACACGCGCGGCCAGCTCCTCCGGCGTGAGCACCGTTTCCTCGTCGAGCGCGACGTGATCCACCTCTAGGCCGTGCTGCTCGCGAACGCGTTCGGCCAAGTCCTCTCGCTTGACACGGAACTCGTTGACCCGCAAGCGCAACTCACCAACCTCTTCCTCCAGTTTCTCGATTTCGCGGGCCAGGCGGATCGCCTCTTCAGTCAGGGATTCCACCTGTTGCTTGAGGATCGCCCGGTTGTGTTCCTGGCTGATCACCTCCTGGGTCAGGGTTTCTTTTTCCTGCATAAAACCTCCGATGGAGGCTTCGGCATCGCGGATTTTTTGCTGGGCCTCTTCCGTGCGGCGGATGCAGTTTTCGATGGCGGCTTGCGCCTCGCGGACACCGGACTCGCCGGATTCGATCTGCCGGTCCAAGTGGATCACCGAGTGCTTCAGGCCTTCGGCCTTTTCCGCGGCCTTCGCCGCGGCGACGCGCAACTCCATCAAGCTCTGACGGGCATAGGAGAGTTGATCTTCCAGGCTGGTCTGTTGTCCGGCTTGCTGCTCGATTTGCGCATTGATTTGCGCCGCCTGTTGGCGAACGGCGTCCAATTCGACCGCGGTTTCGCGCTCTTTGGCATCAATTCGTTCCGTCTCCGAAACCACTTCTGACAGCTCCAACTCCGTCACTCGGTCTTCCTCGGAAAGGCGGCGGAGGCGTTCAGAGAATTGGGTGATTTCACTTTGCTTGTCGATAAGTGTGACTGCCGCGCCTTCAATTCGTTCGCGGATCTGTGCGGATTCCGTCGCCAGGGCTTCTGCAGACTGATCCAGGGTGTCCCGCTCACCTACCAGTTGCGTGATTCCGAAACGCAACCGCTCCAATTCCACCTCGATCGCTTTCATTTCGCTGCGCTGTGAGATGACGCCCCCGGCGCCGGAAGCGGAACCGCCTTCCACAATTCCAACCGGTTCAAGGATATCGCCTTCCACGGTAACAATGCGATGTCCATTTCCGATTGCCTCGTGTACGGCTAGCGCGTCGCCCAGGTGTTTCACGACCAGTGTGTCTTTCAGCAAGGTCTCCAAGACCGCCTTGCAGCGGTGGTCCACGGTCACCAAGTCACTCGCCCAGCCGATGGCCCGCTCGGGCAGAGGGGGGTGCACCGTGGGCTCGGGCAGTTCGGCCAGGGGCACGAAGGCCGCGCGGCCGCCCTCGGTTTGCTTCAGATGTTTGATGGCTTCCACACCCGCAGCCAAATCGGTGGAAACGATTGCTTGATAGGCGTCGCCCAGTGCCGCCTCGATGGCCTTGGCGTACTTAAGATCGACCTCGATGAGGTTGGCTACGGTGTCGTAGATGCCGGCTGGCTGCGTCGCTGCTTGAAGGATGTGGCGGACGCCGGCGTTGTAGCCTTCCAGCTCTTCCAACTGGGCACTGAGCAACTCATGCTTGGATGCCTTGCCGCTTTCCTGATGACGCAGGGCGACGATTCGGTCGGTCAACGTCCGGGACTGTTCGCGGTTTGCGCCGAGCGAAGATTCCAGCGCGGCCAGTTGGCCTGCAAGCTGCGCTTTTTCTTGATCGATGTGCGTTTTCTCTTCGGCCAGTCGGTCCAGGTCCGCGACCAAGGCGCTCTTTTCTTGCGTGATTTCTCCTCGCCGGATTTTGAGACGGTCATGTCGCGCCTCGAGGGTCCGTTTTTCTGTGGCCATCGCGGTGCGGCGGTTGGAGAGGTCGGACTCTTCTTTCATCCGGTCCAGCGCCTGCTGCTTGCCGGACTCGATCTGGT
>JAJDCN010000153.1 GCA_029260815.1 Planctomycetota bacterium | reverse complement strand
GCTTTTGTGGTGGGGCGGACGCTCATCGCGCTCGTCGTCACGGCGCTGACGTGGCTGGGCTTTTGGGCCGTCGGCTGTCCGCTCCCATGGCTGTTCGCCGTCGGGATTGGCCTGTTGGTGATCATCCCGTTGGCGCCACTCATCCTCGTCGCGGTCGCCGCAATCGCCACCGTTGCGACCGTCGAGGCGCATCCGGTCTGGTCGGCAGTGGGCGTTTTGGGGATCGGCATCGCCATCGTAATCCTCGAGGCCTACGCGCTGACGCCGTGGATCCTCGGCAGGAAGTTGGAGCTGGGCTTCTTCACCGTCCTGGCTGCTACCCTGGGCTTCGGGATCCTATTCGGCTTCTTCGGCGTCCTCTTCGCCGTCCCCCTGGCCGCAGTCGCCAAGTTACTCGGAAAGGAAGTCGTCCTCCCTCTGGGCCGAAAAACGCCGCCCAAAGAGACCCCGTCGCGTGACTAACCCTTCCTGCGGACCGGCGGTTACAATTCCCGTTGCCCCCGATCCCGTGTTTTGGTAAAATTTTGTGTTCGGCTTATAACTGTTCAGGAAAGGGTGATCGTGCAGAAGATCGTCGAGCTGGATCAGAGTATCGTCAACAAAATCGCCGCGGGTGAGGTGATCGAGCGCCCGGCGTCGGTGGTGAAGGAGCTGGTAGAAAACGCCATCGATGCGGAGGCGACGCGCATCGAGATCGACGTGGAAGAGGGCGGTCGCAAGCGGATCCAAGTTACCGATACCGGCTACGGGATGGTGGACGCGGACGTGGGCGCGGCGTTCAAGAGTCATGCCACCAGCAAGCTCAAAACCCCCGAGGACCTGTTCCACATCACCACCCTGGGTTTCCGTGGCGAGGCGCTGCCCAGCATCGGCGCCGTCAGTCGGGCTCGGATCACCACCTGCTATCGAGGTAACGAAATCGGCGCTCGAATCTCCATGGACGGGGGCGTGACCGGTCCCGTGGAAAGCACCGGCGCGCCGGAGGGGACATGTGTGGACGTGCAGGACTTGTTCTTTAACACGCCTGTTCGCCGCAAATTCATGAAGTCGCCCGCCGCGGAGATCAAGGCCATCGCCGACGTGGTCACGCGGATCGCCCTGGCCCATTGCCATATCGCGTTTCTATTGCGGCACAACGGACGCCGGGTGTTCTCTCTAGAGGCTGGCGGTGGGTTGGCTATCCGGATCGGCGAGCTGTTCGAACCGGAAGTGCGCGAGGCACTCGTACCCGTAGACTTTCACGCGGAAGGTCTCAGCATATCCGGCTACGCGGTCAAGCCCTCGGTGACCCGGCAGAACACGACGGGTCAGTACGTTTTTCTCAACAGCCGCTTCATCCGCGACCGTGGGATCACCTCGGCCATCCGCAAGGCCTACGAGGGGTTCCTGATGACGGGCCGCTACCCGATGATCTTTCTGTTCGCGGACATGGACCCGGCGGCAGTGGATGTCAACGTGCATCCGACCAAAGTCGAAGTGCGCTTCAAAGAGCCGGGCGCCGTCTTCGGCGGCGTGGTGCGCGGCGTGCGTGCGGCCCTGGAATCGGCGGACTTGGTCGGAACCGTTGCCTTGGATCGATCCTCGGTTCATCGAGAAGCGGCGATCAAAGACGCGGTGGGCCAGTTTCTTTCACAGGCCGAGCCGGCATCGCATACCGACCGTCGGCCGCTGGTTACCCCGAGCCTCGCGCTGCCTCGACAATTCGCAGACGCCGCGCCGGCGCCGGTAGACGCGCCGCCGCTCAAGTTCATGCAGGTCCACGAGCAGTATATCGTCGTTGAGACGCCTGCCGGCATTCGCCTGATCGACCAGCATGCGTTGCACGAGAAGATCCACTATACGCGCTTGATGCGAAGCGAAGGGCCTTTGCCGGTGCAGCGACTGCTGGTGCCGGTGACGTTGGAGTTGTCCGCGGCGGATTGGTCAGGCGTTGAAGGCGTCTTGGAGATCTTTCGTGCGGAAGGGTTTGAGATCGAAGAGTTCGGCGCGCGGACGCTGGCGGTCTACGCGGTGCCGCAACTGCTGGCGGCCGCGGACGTGGCGGAATTGGTTACCGAAGCCATCGGAGTGTTGGGCGAGTCGAAGAAAGCGAATGTGGCTTCCGCGCGGCACGAGCTGTATGCAATGGTCGCCTGCAAGGCGGCGATTAAGGCGGGGATGCGGCTGTCCCCCGGCGAGATTGAGGCGTTACTGGAGCAGCATGAAGCAGGGGACCTGTTGGACTTCTGCCCCCACGGACGACCCGCGGTATTGGATCTGTCGATCGAGCAACTGGACAAGCAGTTTGGACGAATCTAGGAGAAGGACCTGGGATGAAAAAGACAGGCGACTTTATACAATTTGAGACAAGTAATGGGATCCGCGTGTGGGTGGACGAGACCACCAAGTACAAGACCACGCTGATCGACGTGTTCCTGCGCCATGATCTGGACGAAGATGCGACGCGCATCGCGCTCATCCCGCCGCTGCTCAAGCGCGGCTCCCAGGCGTATCCGAGCCTGACCGCCATTGAAGAGCGATCCGAAGAGTTGTACGGAGCGCATTTGGGCGCGGACGTGGAAAAGGCGGGGGAGAACCACCTGATCAGCCTGCGTCTGTCGCTGCCCAACGGCAAGTTTATTCCCGACGAGCCGCCGTTGCTGCGCGAGGGCATGGCGTTTCTGGCGGAGGTCATGCTCCATCCGGCCCTGGAGGACGGCGGCTTCCAATCCGGCGCGCTGGAACAGGAGAAAGAGAACCTGAAGAACTTCGTCGAGGGCCTTATCAACGACAAGGTCTCCTATGCCGACGAGATGCTGATTCGCAACATGTGCGAAGGCGAGCGCTTTGCCCTGTATGAGTATGGCCGGGTGGAGGATCTGCCGGGGATCAACGGGCAAGACCTGTACGCCTATTACCAATCGCTGCTGGCGGGCTGCCCGATCGACATCTACGTAGCCGGCGAGGTGACCGCCGAAGAGGTGCGCGCGCTGGTCGAAGAGATGTTCGCCTTCGAGCGCAACGGCTCGGTGCCGATTGAACCGACCCAAACCGACGTTGTGCCCACACAGGTCAAGACCGTCAAAGAAGAGCACGACGTGGTCCAGGGCAAGCTGTGCGTCGGGTATCGGACGTTTATCACGTTGGCGGACGAGGACTATTACCCGCTTGTCTGGCTCAACGGGATCCTCGGCGGTTTCCTGCACTCGAAGCTGTTCAAGAACGTGCGCGAGAAGCACTCCCTGGCCTACTACGCCAGTTCAAGCTTTGAAAAACTCAAGGGACTGCTCATCATCCACAGCGGGATCGAGGCGGAGAACTACGACAAGGCGGTCGAGGTGATCCAGGAGCAGGTGACGGCCATCCAGGCTGGGGACCTCTCCGAGGAGGAGCTATCGAACACCTTGGCGGGCTTGACCAACCGGATCAAATCCGTGCAGGACGCCCCGGGCCAGAAGATCCATTTCCTGATGCAACAGAACCTCGGCGGCCGGAGCGATTCGCTCGAGGAGGTTCTGCAAAAGCTCTCGGTGGTCACCAAGGAGCAGATCGTTCAGGTGGCGCAGAAGCTCGCGCTAGACACCATCTTTTTCCTGGCTCCGAGCAAATCAAAATAGAAAGGGCATGAACGCCATGAAGATCGAAACGCTTACCAATGCGGTGTTGAAAGAAACGTTGCACAAGACCCAATTGGACAACGGTCTGGACATCCTGGTCTGGCCCAAGCGCGGCTTCAACAAAAAGCTGGCGGTCTGTTCCACGTGGTTTGGCTCGGTGAACAATCTGTTTACCGACCCCGCCAACGGTCAGACGCTGCGGATTCCAGACGGCATCGCCCACTTCCTGGAGCACAAGCTGTTCGAGACCGCCGACGGGGACGTGTTCGACGAGTTCGCGCGGCTGGGGGCCTCGCCCAACGCCAGCACCTCGTTCACCACGACCCAGTATTTCTTTACCTGTACGGATCGCTTTACCGAGAGCCTGACCACCCTGCTGGACTTTGTGCAGACGCCGTACTTTACCCCGCCGGCGGTGGAAAAGGAGCGAGGCATCATTGAGCAGGAAATCAGCATGTACGACGATAGCCCGGACTGGCAGCTCTTCTTCCGCCTGCTGGGCGCCCTGTTTGAAAATCACCCGGTGCGGATCGATATCGCGGGCACCGCCGAAACCATCAAGGCGATCGACGTGCCCATTCTCAAAAAGGTGTACGACACGTTTTACCACCCGAGCAACATGGTCGTCTTCGTGGCCGGCGATCTGGACCCCAAGCAGGTCATGGAGCAAGTGGCGGAAAACTTCGAGCGGCGCAACTACACCGATCGACCTCCTGTGGAGCGGCTGTTCCCCGAAGAGGGCGAAGCGGCCCACGTCGGGAGCGTCGTCAACCGCATGACAGTCTCCCGACCGAAAGTCCTCGTCGGGTTCAAGGATCTCGTAACAGCCAACGGCGATCCACACGCGCTGCTCAAGCGAGAGCTGACCACGTCGTTGATTCTCGACATGCTGATGGGCAAGTCCTCGGCGCTGTATTCCAAGCTCTACGAGAAGGGCGTCATTGACGAAAGCTTCTCCTCCTCATTTACCGCCGAGGCGGATCACGGATACACCATGATCGGTGGCGAGACCGATGAACCGGACCGCTTGGTGGAGGCGGTGACCGATTGCCTGGCCCGGGCCGCAGCCGACGGTTTTGACGCTGCGACCTTGGAGCGCAAGAAGCGCAAGCAGATGGGCCGATTCCTGCGCAACTTCAACTCGCCGGACACCGGAGGCAATGTGTTCCTGCACTACTTCCATCGCAAGCAGGACGTCTTCCGTCTGCTGGACGAGCTCAACAGCATCCAGGTGGATGACCTGTCGGCGCGCCTGTCGATCCACTTCGATACCGGTCGCATGGCCACGTCCACGCTGCTGCCTGTCGAAGGGGAGGCGCACGCCGAATGAGGGACCGTCTGCTGCACGGATCGATCCTGCTGGTCCTCTTATTGGGCGTCGGCATCACCTATGCCGCCTCGGTGCAGGGTGCGTTCCAATTCGACGACTCACTCAATATCGTGGGCAACCCGAATCTTGGCAGCGGGCTGATCCATCGTATCGTCGTGTTGGACAAGGCGCGGCCCCTCCTGATGCTCTCGTTTTATTGGTCCTACCGGTGGGGCGGCGATCCGAATCCCGGCGGTCCCAGCGACCCGGCCATGTTCCACAAGATGAACATCGCCATCCATCTGCTTGCCATGGCGTTGGTGTACGGAATCGTGCTCCAGGCGGTTCGCTTGTTGAAAGGGGACGGAGATTCGGCTCGGGCTTTCTGGCCGATCCCGACACTGACGGCGCTGATCTTTGGACTGCATCCGCTACAGACGCAAGCGGTGACATATATCTCCAGCCGGTCTACGTCGCTTTGCACGTTGTTGATGCTGGGCTGTCTGTATTGCTTTATCCGCTTTCGCTTGCGCGCCACGGGCCTGGAATCCGGACGGGCTGGAGTGATTTGGCGGCTGCTTCCGGTTGTCACCTTCCTGGGGATCCTTGGTGCGTTGTTGGTTGTCTTTCACACGAACCAGGATCCGAAAAACCATTTTCTCACCGCCATGGCGCGGGCCTATGTGCCTGCGGTATTCGAGTGGTTTGATGAAGACACCGGCACAAGCGGCCTGTTGAAGGCGCGGCTGGACGTCCTGTGGCTGGCGGGGTGGGCTCTGGTACTTCTGTTTGCGGGGACGTGGATCCTGGCTTGGTTTTGGTGGAAGGAAAAGTCTGCTCGCGCGGTTGCGACCCTGGCGTCGCACAGTTGGCTGTTGGCCAGCACAATCCTGTTTCTGCTGGCCATGGGTGTGAAGGAGCTTTCCATTGTCACGCCGCTGTTGATCATCGCCTTCGATCGGATCCTGATTCAGCGGTCACGTCCGCTGCGCGTGCGGACGGCGCTCTGGGGATATCTGCCGATGCTCCTGCTGGCCGTGGCTGCGGTGGTTGCCCGGCAGGCAATCCTTCGGGGGGAGGTACCGGAAGAGTTGTATAGCACGACCGCCTATTGGAAGACCCAGGGCGTTGTGTTGTGGAAATATGTCGCGCTGTTCCTGGCCCCGTTGGGCTTGTCTCTGGACCATACGGTATCGACGCCAACGCCCTGGCAGCCGTCCACCACGGCCTGGATGGTCGGGTACCTGGCCCTGGGTATCGCCCTGATCGTTGCCTGTGTTCGCGCGCGCCGGTGGCCGGTG
>JAJDCN010000152.1 GCA_029260815.1 Planctomycetota bacterium | reverse complement strand
AGGTTTTAATCCTCGCAGGGCTGGGTGGCAGAGAGGATATGCAGCGGACTGCAACTCCGTGTACACCGGTTCGAATCCGGTCTCAGCCTCCAATAAAAACAATGACTTAAGACATTTTTCGTATTGACTGATTCTGTTATGGCACAGATTTGGCACAGTATGGTAGACTTTTATTTATCAAAGTTGACTGGTACTGGCCATTGGCAACAATCAGGCAAAGAAACGGCAAATATCATGTGATGGTTCGCAAGGCGGGGCATCCAACTCTCACCAAAACTTTCACAAGCAAACGTAAGGCTCAAAACTGGGCCGCCGGTAAAGAATCCAGAATTGTTGAAGGTGAAATCTTTGAGACCGAACACCGCAATAAACTCTCCGATGCGATTGACCGATACCTGGAAGAACCGGACCGTAAAGTTTCCAAATATGCAAAAGGTGTTCTTACGTGGTGGAAAACTGAAGCTAAAAACCGTCGGAGTGTGCTGCTCGGTAATAAAAAACTGAATAGATTGAGACGTTCCGATTTCATCGAAGCGCGCGATCTACTCAGACAAACAAATTCTCGTCATGGAAACCTGATTGCACCAGCAACTGTTAATCGCCGCATGAGTTGTATTAGTGCGGTACTAACCGAAGCCCAACATTGGGACTGGTTTCTGGAAAATGTCGCACGCATAAGACGTTTACCAGGCTAAGTAAAAGGTAATCGACTCATGACAGAAGAAGAGCGGAAACGACTCTTGAAGGCATGCAAGGCGTCTGCTGAGCCGAATATGTACGCCTTTGTTGTTTGTGCCATGTTAAGTGGTGCGAGAGCTGGAGAGCTTATAGGGTTGCGTTGGAAAGACGTTGATTTGGATAGAGGTGTGGCTCGATTGCTTAACACCAAGAATAAAACACACAGGCCGATACCTATTCGTGGCCATGCGCTGGAATTACTTCAAAAAATGAAATCGGATGAAAAAGTTACGGCCTTATTGGGTGATGATTTCGTTTTCAAGAATAAAACGGGGTATGCGCCATTTTATTATCGAAAAGTTTGGACTGAAATTAGGGACGAGGCAAAACTTGGTGATTTCCGCTTTCATGATTTGAGACATCTGGCAGCCAGCCATTTGGCAATGGCAGGTGCAACGCAGAGAGAGCTAATGGAAGTCCTTGGGCATAAGTCTGCGGCTATGACACAACGTTACAGCCATTTTTTTGACCAGCACATAGCTGATCTGGGAGATAGGTTGCAGGATCATTTGTTTGGGAAGGAAAATGATTGAACTACTTTACACGGAATATCTGGGGGTGCTCCCATGGGCTTTTTAGAGAGGTTTCAGTTCAATGAAAGTCACCGGAGGGAATTGCATACCACATTGGATAGGCTTGAAGAGAAAACTCGAGTATCAGACTTTATATTACAATTGGAAGAATCTATATCATTTGCTAATTCCGCAGCATTCGACGAAAAAAAACTAAATGTCTACAGGAAAAAGCAAATTAGGAACGTTCATAAGCTTGTTTTAAAACTGAAGAAAACTATTCAGGATTCTGACAAAAAAGTACAAAGCATTCTTCGTGGATACACATCTGCGGGATTTGACCTTAACAGGCTAGAATACGCTACAGCCCATGCTGACAATATTTTTCCAAACCGCCCGGGTAAGCCTCCGAAGTATTCTCTTCGCTTACTCATTCCCATTGTTACAGAAAAATATGAACGGACATTTTCGCAATTTCCGGGTATTAGTAAAGATGGTGCATTCGCCCAATGTATTTATATCTGTGCGTCCGCGATGGGATACTCTGATGTCTCTGATGAAGCCATTTACGATCTGCTCAGGGAGCTAATTCCGGAAGGTCGTACGCTTAAGGGGGGATTAGGATCAAAATAGGGCGTCTATCTCCACCTTATTTTAAATAATATGGCTCCCTACACTTAGTGCCTCTTATCAATACCAGACAGCAGAGGCAAGCAGAATGGATGAAGTTTCTTCTCTAAAATATTACCTCAATAACCATCCAAACATCGCTAACGAAAATCAGATGCGGTGGTGGATTTTCAATAGAGACTCTAATGGCATAGAAACTAGCGGAGCAATCGTCAAGAAGCAAAATCGTTGGTTTGTAAATCCGCCAAAAATGCGAGAGTGGCTCTTGCAAGGGGAACAGGCGGCCTAATGAAATGCCGCTCACGAGAAGATTTCGACGTTCTGAAGCAGTTAATGCGCGAGTCCTTGGGCAATATGTTGTCGCAAGATGGATTGCTCGATGATAAGCCATACTAATCATGGCAAGACGTCACCCCAAAAAAAGCAGTTCAGGAAGTTTTCTAGCATTACCGCATCGGCTAATAAACTCGCCTGAGTATCTTGCTCTCAGTCGCAATGCCAGGGCTTTGCTGATTGATATTGGAGCGCAATACACAGGGTCTAACAATGGTGATTTAAGTGCCGAATGGAGCAAAATGAGGGTACGTGGATGGCCATCTAAAACAACTCTTCACAAATTCCGCAAAGAGCTTCAGGACTCTGGTTTTATCGTTGTGACGAGACGATACGGACGCCTAACAAAGTTGCCAACCTGCTATGCAATCACCTGGAAATCTATCGACGAAACGAATAACACAAAAGAAATTAGGCCAACTAAAGTTCCACCAAATTTGTGGAAGAAACGACTATCTTCGGCACAGAATCTGCTACTGAAATCAAATTCAGTACCAGAATATGTACCTATGAAGCTGGTGAAATGAAGCCTCAGTGACAGAATATGGTACTGAATAGTCTAATTTTGGAAACCTTCGGTACCAAAATCTGGACACCTTTATATAAATATACCATGCGGTAGCAGTTTCAATTCTATGAAATAAGGAGGAAACGATATGACCACAAGAAAACAGAAAGCGTGGGTTAACAACCTGCTGAACAACATAGCACTGGAAACCTCTGGAACGCATGAGCAGGCGGTTTTAGTCCACAAGGTAATTAGACGATTGATCAAGGTGGCTGCGGGTCTGGAAATCTTGTCGACCAAAGAGACAACGGAATGAGAACAGGGTGGGGGAGGGTCATACGCTATCGCCATGCAATTACATGATCGTGTTGGCCCCACAACTCTGTTAAAACGCGACAATTCAAACATTTTGTCGGGACAAACTGAAAATGAACGGAGAAGATGATGAGAAAAAAAACTGACAAGCCGAAAGTATTGTCGGAGCGTAAAATTTATGAAGAAGCATGTATTAGATTGTCTGATGTGGGTTATCGATTAAAGAAACGTATTGATCCAATAGCGGCTGGAGGAGCCTTTGTTGCCACTGGTGTAAACATTCTTGTAAACGATATTGGTAAGATGGATGCAATAAAATATTTACGCTTTCTTGCAGACGAAATGGACAAAGATAACGCCGAAACACATTAGATTTGTGGATAAAAATGTTTATGCGGCGTATAATAATCGTTAGCACTGAACTGTTTGCCATGTGGCAGGATGTAGCGCGGCGGGATGCAGAGGTGAACCCTGGTAAGCGGCAGGTGAGGTGTAGTGGATGTGGTGATTTCCGCGCAATGCGGTTGGTCACAAAGGCAGATTATGCTGGTGGGATGCCCGATTAATTGAGTCTTAACACGCTGCGAAAACCCGAAAGTTACACAAATGCCGGGAAGGTAGTGCGTGTACGCGGTGGGATGCCGTATTGATAAGCGGGCTGAATAGTGAATTTAATTATTCCGCAATTTTGAGGTATATCAATATGGATACACAATTAGAGTCCGTGGCCGACGTAAAAGCTGCATTTGAAAACAGCAATCAGCAGATTGAAAATCTTAGTTCCAAAAATGAAACTTTACTTGAACGCATTGAGTTAATGGAAGCGAGTGCGAACATGCCAGGTGCCACCAAATCACACAATGGTGAACCCGATGAAACTAAGGAACAATTTCAATATCGGAAAGTTTTTGAAGAATGGGTAAGACACCCCCAGGATGGGATATACGCACACCGTCTAAGTGAAGCTTCCCAGGACCTGAGCAAGAAAGATGTCACCATTGGTACAGACAGCCAGGGCGGTTTTGCGGTACCGGAACAAATATCAGACCGAATAGAAAAACGTGTCATACAGTTGAATCCCTTCAGGCAGCTGGTAAGCGTACAGAAGTCCATTACTGGCGATTATAAGCAACTGGTGGACCTGCTTGGGTTTTCGGCTGGTTGGGTCGGAGAAACGGATACACGCAGTGCAACCAACACGGCTGATCTACGTGAACGTGCGCCTACGTTTGGCGAGCAATATGCTTATCCCCAGGTATCCGAATGGGCTATGGATGATGTGTTTTTCGATGTGGG
>JAJDCN010000151.1 GCA_029260815.1 Planctomycetota bacterium | reverse complement strand
GCAACACCAGGACGGCCACAGCCATCTGTTGGCGCTGCCGGTACCCAACCTGATGGCCTACGACCCGGCCTACGCCTACGAGATCGCCGTGATTATTCACGACGGCCTCCACCGCATGTACGAGAAGCAGGAGGACATCTTCTACTACATCACGTTGGGCAACGAGCCCTACGCTATGCCGAAAATGCCCGAGGGCGTAGAGGAAGGGATCCGCAAGGGCTTCTATCGGCTTAAGCCGGCCGAGGCGACCAACGGCAAACCGCGCGTGCAACTGTTCGGCAGCGGCGCGATCTTGCGCGAGGTGTTGCGCGCGCAGGGCATCCTCGCGGAGAAGTTTGGCGTGCTGTCCGACGTGTGGTCGGTGACCAGTTACAAAGAGCTGCGCCGCAACGCGCTCACCACGGACCGCTGGAACCGGCTGCACCCCACCGAGCCCGCGCGCGCGTCCTATCTGATGCAACAACTGGAAGGCAGCGAGGGCCCCATCGTCGCCGCCTCCGATTACATGCAGGCCCTACCGGACCTTTTGGCCCCGTGGCTGGGCAAGCGCCTGCATTCGCTGGGCACTGACGGCTTCGGCCGCTGCGACTCCCGCGCCGCACTGCGCCGCCACTTCGAGGTCGATGCCGAGTCCATCGCCGTCACCGCGCTCCACGCCCTGGCCGAAGAAGGCAAGCTCGACGCCTCCAAAGTCGCCGAAGCCATCAAGACCCTCGACATCGACCCGGACAAGATCGACCCCATCAAGGCATAGACCTCGACCGCGAAACCGCAGACCGCGTACGGAAAGGAAAAGGCATGACAAGAACTGCCCGCCCGCTGGTATTGCTGACCCTCGCTTTGGCCGGAGCCGGTGTCGTACTGGCCCTGCAGACGCTTTCCTATCGCTCGGACAATCAGGCCCTTCGCTCCACCCTCGGGGACGTGGAAGACCGGGTCGAAAAACTCCAGGCGAAGCTGGACGCAAGACCCAAGCCAATGGAAACCTTAGAAAATGTCTCGAGCACAACAGGCATCGACGTCTCTGCGGCTCCAGTGGAACTACCCACGCTATCGAAGGAAGAACGCGCCCAGCTCATCGCCCAATCGGGCGCCGCGGTGCAAGCCGCGCTAAAGGAGAAAAACGCTGACAAGCTCTTTGAGAATTTGGAAATGCTGTCGCACCTTGGCCCCGAGGCCTACCCAAAACTGATGGAAGCCACGGAGGCATTGTTTAAGAACTTGGCGTTCCTTATGGAACTGGACCAAAGCTCAAAAGAAAAATTCGGGAAATTGTTTCAAACCGATTCCTATTTTGATTTTTTTGTCTGGGTCTTGGAAAACGACAAGGGCTCAGACGAAATGTTCGGAGCGGCCCTGACGCAGTTGTTGAACCAGGGCCCGAAAGCGATCCCACCCCTCTTAGAGCTCATCCGCACAACTTCGCGAATGCAGGCGCTCGCGATGGCAGCGGTCATTCTTGGCAGAATGGAGGCGCCCGGGTTCCCCGAGGCGATGCTCGAGCGATTCAACGATCCCGCCACGACCGAGCAGATGCAGAGAGTGCTGCTGGGTGCACTGGAACAGGCGAAGACCGAATCCGCCACCGACCTTCTCAAACAATTGGCCGAGAGTACGGAAAATCCGCAGATAAAAGAAAAAGCCCATGAGGCCTTCTTAAGCACCGGATCAGAAGAGGCGATTGCCTCTGTGCTGGAATCCTTCGCAAATGGGACCGACAAGCAACTCCAACAGGCCCTCGAGGCCGTTGCCAGAAGCGAAAAATTGAGTAGCAACGAAACGGTTCGCGCCGTGCTGACCGAACACGTACAAACAGTCTTCGCCGACGGCACTTCAAAACAACGCGAATTCGCGCTGGAAGCCGTCGGATCAAGCGAAGCGTTGCTGAAAGATGAGATGATCCGCGCCGCCACCACGGATTATGTGAAAAAGATTCTTACCGATGGAACGCTCAAGGAGCGGGAACAGCTGTTCGATAATCTGCAATTCAACGACCTGCTCGTCAAAGATGAGGCGATCTATCCTCTGGTACTCGGCTATCTCGAGAACGCATTGGAAAACGGAACCAGCAAAGAGAAGGAGATCGTTTTCGATACCCTTCAATTCAGCGACCCTATCAAAGAAGATAAGCAACTCCAGGAAGCGGCTTTGGCCTTCGTCATCAACACGCTGAAAGACGGAACCTCAGAAGACCGGCAGGTGGTCCTGAATGAATTTCAAAGTAACAAGCGTTTTGGTGAAAACACGGAGATCCGAGCGGCTGTTGTTACTTACGTTAACAACACGCTGTCGACCGGACTGCCTGAGGAAATTATGATTGTATTGTCCGAAGTCCGATACAATGAGGCACTCGTCGCCATCCCCGAGGTCCGGGCAGCCGTGCAGAAAATTGCGACCACGAGTTCCGATTCTATTCGCCGCGCAAACGCACTGGGAGCTCTTCTAAAATTCCCGGAAGCCGAGGCCCTACCAGTCATCCTTCAGGGAATTCAGGGGCAGCCGAGCCGCGTATCGCGTGCCGGACTGGAAATGTTGGCAGAGATGGACACGCAAAAATCTATCGCTGCCCTTCGTCAGATCGCAACCCAGAACCCGGACGAAGAAGTTCGCAAGATTGCCACTGAAGTTCTCGAAGAGCACGAAGCGGAGTAATCCCGCTCCGCTTTGCGTCTACTGCTTCTGGACGAAGATTTCGCGGGTGAGGTCTTTGTCGATGGCCAGCTCGGTCTCGCCGGTCTGGATGACGTAGGCGGGGATCTTCTGGTGCAGGCGCACGATCGTGCCCGGGACAATGCCCAGAGAAGCCAACAGGTCGAAGCGGGAGTGGACCGACGGGGCGATGAAGGTGACCTTGCCAGTTGCGCCAACGGCCATGTCCGATAGGCGCTGGACGATGGGCTTGACGGTAACCTCGTAGGTGCGGCAGCAGCTACCCGGCGGGATCGGCTTGCCGTCCGGGCAAATGGGCGGATGGCCCAACAGCGTGCAGATACTCTCGGCGACCCGCGGGTCGATGGCGTGCTCCAGGTCGCAGGCGGTGGCCTCGATGTCGTTCTTCTCCAGCCCGAACAACTGCGTCAAGAGCACTTCAGCCAACCGGTGACACCGCACAATCCCTTCGGCGCGCTTGTGCCCCGCCGGCTGAAAATCCACCGAGCCGTTCTCCAGCCGGATCAGCCTGCCCTCGACCATGCCGGGGAGGTCCGCCTCAACGCCTTCTTCCGGGCAGAACTCTACCAGGTCGGCCACGCCAGTGCGGTCGTATTCCTTGAGCATCCAGATGGACTGGAGGATCTCGTCAATCTTCTCTTCGTATGACTTTGCTGGCATCAGAACCTTTCCGGAAAATCTTCTTGAAGAAATTGACGATCTTCGACTCTTGCACGATCTCGTACCCACAATTGGGACACGCGATCGCCGAGCAACCCTTAGACAGGGCGCACGACGAGTGGCAGTCCGCTCGGGTCTCGTCAAACTCGCAACTACATAATGGGCAAGTCGTCATAGCGTGATCTTCAACAGGTTAAGCGTCAAGTTTACCGCACCACCTACCAGGAACGCAAAAGGAACAATGAACGCCGTCATCCACAGAGCCGTCTTCAGCCCCCGCTCCTTAATCATGATTAACAGGTTCGCCACGCAAGGGATAAACAGCGTCAGCGTCACCAAGGCTACCAGGACCTGATTGGTCGTGACCGCCCCGGCCGCCGCCGCGTCCGCCAGCCAGACCGCGCCGTAATCTCGCCGCAGGAACCCGACCACGAATGCCGAGGAAGCCTCCTGGGGCAGGCCCAGAACCCCGGTCACCAGCGGCTCGCCGACCTCCTCGGTGCGAACCAGCATGGATTCGTCGCCGATGGGGATCTTGTCCATGGCGAAAAGTAGGAGCGTACCAATAATAAACAGCGGCACAGCCTCTTTGATGTACCATTCGATCCGCGCCAGAGTCTTCGTCAGGATGTTGCCCAACCTCGGCACCCGCATGGGCGGAACCTCCAGGACAAAGTCGGAGGACTGCCCCGGCAGAACCTTCGCCGCCAGCCACCCGACGGTAAAAAGGATCCCAATCACCACGCCGATCCAAATCAGCAAAGGCGCCGGACCGCGACCCGCCAGGATGGCGCTCTGCACGCCCAACTGCGCCGCGCAGGGCACGCCCAACGCCAGCAGCAACGTAACGATCACCCGCTCCTTGCGCGACGGCAGAATCCGCGTGGTCATCGTCGCCATCGTATCACACCCCAGACCCAAGACCATCGGCAAGACTGCCTTGCCATTGAGTCCGATCTTCTTGAACCAGCGGTTAACCATCACCGCCAGGCGCGGCATGTATCCCGAATCTTCCAGGCAACCGAAGACGAGGAAGAAGAATGTCACAATCGGCAAAATGATCGCCACTGCGTAGCGCACAGCCATAGTGATGACACCGTACTGTCCTACCAGCATGTCGCGCAAAAACCCGCCCACGCCGGTCGTACCCAGCACGCTGGTAATCGCGCGCTCCAGGGGCGGCACGATCCAGCCGCCCTCGCCGGGTGCGCCAAAGACGGTGTCTTGCAGAAAGTCCACGCAGGTCCCGGCAGCGAAATCGCCCACTAGAAAGTAGGTGCTCACCAGCACCGCCAACAGGAATGGAATACCCCACAGCCAATGCATGGACCAGCGCCCGATCCACTCGGCCACCGTGCTCGTTGTGCGCGGCTCAGTTGTCATCACCTCGCTAACCACCGCATCCGCTGCGGTAAGACGGGCGCGGGAGATCACATAGCTGAGTGGATGGGTGAAGGACTTTTGCGTCGTGTGACGGATATCTTCGATCTGCGCCAGTTGCGCGTCGGAAACGGATGCGCGCAACCACGCCTTCATGCTTTCATCGCCGGACAGGAGCATGAGGGCCACCGAACGGGTCGCGATGCCATTGGCGGGAACAAACTCGCTGACTTGCGCGATGGCGTTTTCGATCACCTCTCCGTAGTCCGCGCGCAACGCCGAGACGCCGGGCTTGTCCAGGCTGGCGGTGACTTGCGAGATGCCAGTGCGCTGGGTGGCGACCGTGGCAACGACCGGAACACCGAGCTTTTCCGAAAGGGCCTTGGCGTCGATCCGGACACCGCGGGAGCGCGCCTCGTCGTCCATGTTGAGCGCCAAAACAAAGGGCATACCCATCTCGGAAAGCTGGACGGTCAGCAGCATCGAGCGGCGCAGGTTCTTTGCGTCCCCCACTTGCAGGACCACACGGTCGCCGTCGGTCATCAGGATATCGCGGGTGACCCGCTCGTCCTCGCTCATGGGGATCAGGCTGTTGGCGCCGGGTGTGTCCAAGATCAAGGAGCGACGGCCGTTCACCGTGGCGTTGCCCTGGGTAATTTCCACAGTCGTGCCGGGATAATTCGACACCGTAACGTAGCGGCCAGTGAGGATGCCGAAGATTACGCTCTTGCCCACGTTCGGGTTTCCCACAAGGATCACCCGCCGTTGGCTGTCTTTCAGAGCCGTGGCGGCCCCAGAATCACCCATTCCAACCTCTTTTGTTCCAAAGATTTATGTGTATCGCCCAGCCCCGCGGAACTGCCGGGGATACACAGGGCTTGTTATTGATATTGCGACTCATTCTCATTATAGACCCCATAGACACGATTGTCAAGCAACAAGGATAATTCTTTTATCGGCAAATCCCGGACCGCTGATGCACTTCTCCCCTTTTCAAGAAGGGCGCGCATGTCCTGTCTCGTTACGCCGAACGCGGCAGCCGATACGCAACGGGCTCATGAGGGAAAATACCGTTTTTGTTGCGTTTGTGTTCGCGTTGTTTATAATCCGCTTTTCCTGCGACTTGTAGGCCCCGTGAGGATGATACGATGAGCCTGTTGAAGGCGGAAAAGCTGGTTAAGATCTACGGCACGCGCCGGGTGGTCAACAATGTCCACTTCGAGATGGAGCCAGGCGAGATCGTGGGCCTGCTGGGCCGCAACGGGGCGGGCAAGACCACGTCGTTCCGCATCACCGTGGGGATGATCAAGGCCAACGAAGGCTCGGTGACCCTCAACGGCGAGGAGGTCACCAACCTGCCCATGTATCAGCGGGCGCGCTTGGGCATGGGCTACCTGCCCCAGGAGGCGTCGATCTTCCAAAAGATGACCGTCGAAGGCAACTTGATGGCGATTCTGGAAACGCTCCGGTTGACCCGCCGGGAGCAAAAGAATCGTTGCACTCAACTGTTGGAAGAGTTTCGCTTGAGCTACCTGCGCGGCCAGAAGGCATCAACCCTGTCCGGTGGCGAGCGGCGCCGGCTGGAGCTGGCCCGGGCCCTGGTCCCCTCCCCCACGCTGCTGATGCTCGACGAGCCGTTCTCCGGCGTGGACCCCATCGCCGTGGAGGGCATCAAGGAGATCATCCTGGAGCTCAAGAGCAAGGGCATGGGCCTACTGCTGACCGACCACAACGTCCGCGACTCCCTGTCGGTGACCAACCGCTCCTATATCATCGAAGAAGGCAAGATTCTCAGGGAGGGGACCTCCGAGGAGTTGGTGAACAACCAGCTGGTCCGCTCCACCTATCTGGGCGAAAACTTCAGCATGTAAGTCCTCCGGCCTCCCGATCCGTTGCGGCGGGGCGAAAACTCCTTGCCCGGCCGCCGCGGCTCTGATAGACTTATGCGTTTCGGTCGGCTCGGACCCCTGAGGCGCATGAGCACGCACGAGATCATTGCCATCGATGGACCTGCCGCGTCTGGGAAAAGTACGGTCGGCCGATTGCTGGCCAAAGAATTGGACTACCGATTTCTGGACACCGGCGCCATGTACCGGGCCTTGACGGTGGCCTGCATGCGAGACGGGATCGACTGGGCGGATTCCGGTGCAGTGATCGCCTGTTGCCGTGCGGCGAAGATAACACTGGTACCCGGACCCCAAGCCGATCGCGTCCTGCTCGACGGCGAGGACGTGACCCATCGGGTTCGTGAGCCGGAAGTGACGGCCCGGATTCACCGGTTGGCCGATCAGGCGGCGGTCCGGCAGTTGATGGTGGTCAAACAACGCGAAGTGGCCCACGCGGCGCCGACCGTCGCGGTGGGCAGAGACATGGGTACGATCGTCTTCCAAGACGCCCGGTTTAAGTTTTACCTGGACGCCTCGGAAGAAGTTCGGGCCACCCGGCGCCGAGCGGAGCTGGAAGCCGCCGGGGAGTCGGTTGATCGACAAGCCATGATCGAGGCGATCCGCCGGCGGGACATGCAGGACATGGGCCGTGCGATCGCTCCGCTAAAGGTCGCGGACAACGCAGAGGTGGTAGATACATCGCAACTGACAATCCCGCAGGTCGTGGCCCTGTTGGCCGAAAAGATTCGTGGAACGATCGACTGAAGTATGCGGCGCGGGTGGTCTACCATGCGCTGATGTACTGGCTGCTTTGGGCGATCTACCATTTTATGTGGCGAACGCGCCGGGTGGGCACGGGCCGCATACCGGATACCGGCGGGGTCCTGTTGGTGGCCAACCACCAAAGCTACTTGGACCCGTTGTTGGTGGGCACCCTGGGGTGGCGGCGATTAAGTTACTTTGCCCGGCGAACGTTATTTCGCAACAAAGTATTCGGCCTGTTGATCTGGCTGGGCGGCGCCTTTGCGATCGACCGAGACCGGGTGGATACGGCCGGCATCAAGGAGGCGATCCGGCGGTTGCAGGCGGGCGAGGCGCTGCTCATGTTCCCGGAAGGGACCCGCAGCCGCGACGGATCGATCGGGCGGGTCAAGCCCGGCTTCGGCATGCTGGCCCGGCGGGCACACGTACCGATCCTACCCGTGGCGATCGACGGAGCCTACGAAGCCTGGCCGAGGGGCCGGCGGCGGCCGCGTCGCGGACACGTGCGGATTGCCATGGGCGCGTTGATCGACTCGACAGTGATCGGCGAGCTGTCCAACGAAGCGCTGGCGGCGTTGGTGCAAGAAAAATTGGTTGAACTGAGAGAAGAGATTACAAGACATCGGAACCAGGCGGGCGATTGAGATCGCCCTTCCCCGCAACGGGGACGACAGTCGGCCTGGCCCTAGAAGAAAACGATTCATTACCCCTTTTTGTTGTATCGGAGACGTATGCATAGCGAAGTCAAACGGTGGGAGTTGCCCCCAGAGGAATTGGAAAGCCAAGTCAACGCGATTTTGGAGAGCGGAAACGCGTTAGAACTGGGCAGTCTGTACGATGATTCTATGAAGAACTTTGAGGTGGACACCATCCTCACAGGTCGGATCATCAATATCATCGGCGAGGACGTGGTCGTCGACGTGGGATACAAATCCGAAGGCGTGGTCGGCCTGGACGAGTTCGACCGGCGCGATGAAGTGGCCATCGGCGACGAGATTGAGGTCCTGCTGGAAGCGGCCGAAGACGACTCGGGACTGATCGTCTTGTCCAAGAGAAAAGCCGCCAGGATCCGCGGCTGGGAAAAGGTCATCTCCACACACAAGGAAGGCGACGTGGTCCGCGGAATCGCGATCCGCAAGATCAAGGGCGGCTTGCTGGTGGACATCGGTGTTCCAGTGTTCCTGCCGGCCTCGCAGGTGGGGATTCGGCGCACCGCCGACGTATCCGAATACATCGACAAAGAACTGGAGTGCAAGATCATCAAGATCGACGAGGTTCGGCGAAACATCGTCGTCTCCCGCCGTCTGCTGTTGGAAGAGAAACGAGACAAGCAGAAAGACGCACTGCTGACCGAGATCGAATTGAACGAGGTGCGCAAGGGCCTGGTCAAGAACATCGCGGACTTCGGGGCCTTCGTGGACCTGGGCGGTATCGATGGCTTGCTGCACATCACCGACATGAGCTGGGGCCGAATTGCCCATCCCACCGAGGTGGTCAAGATCGATCAGGAAATCGAGGTCAAGATCATTTCCTTGGATCTGGAGAACGAGCGGATCGGCCTGGGCCTCAAGCAGTTGATGCCAAGTCCCTGGGACGGCGTGGAGGCGCAGTTCCCCGTCGGGACACGCGTGATGGGCATCGTGGTGAACCTGACCTCCTACGGTGCATTCGTGCGGCTGACCGAAGGCGTCGAAGGCCTCGTGCACATCTCCGAGATGTCCTGGACCCGCCGGCTGAACCACCCGTCGGAGATGCTATCCATCGGCGAAGAGGTCGAGTGCATTATCCTATCGATCAATAAGGACAAGCAGGAGATCTCCCTGGGCATCAAGCAGGTGGCCGACAATCCCTGGGACACGGTGGAAGGCAAGTACCCGCCGGGAACGGTTATCGCCGGCAAGGGGCGCATCCTGACCAACTACGGTGCCTTCGTGG
>JAJDCN010000016.1 GCA_029260815.1 Planctomycetota bacterium | reverse complement strand
CACCCAGAATGGACCCCGACCAGGACTCGAACCACCCGACACGGCGCTTAACTCGAAGGGGCCGCAGGGGACTCTATTTCGAGTCCGCAATGGACCCCACCCCGACCCCTTCCTGTTAACTCGCGCCGCCTCTCGGCAATCCGCAGAGAGTTCGAGAGGATCGGCGGAGAGTCCGGCTGTTAAGCAACGTGTCGGACGCGGCGCGGCAATCGACGGGCGCATTTCGGCAGGCGCGAAGTTCTGGCCTTTGCGGGCGGTGCTTCGGGGCCGCGTGTCTCGCGGCTCTCCGAGCGCCAAAACGGCGCCCGCGGAAGAATGGCTCCCCGAGTTGGACTCGAACCAGCGACCCAATGCTTAACAGCCAGCCTTCCCCACGAGCGGCGGAGCGCAAGCCCGCGGACCAGGCCGACGCATCGCTCCTTCGATGAGCGCCGTCGCCGCCTCGATCATCGGTCGTGGATCCTCGGTTTGTGCAGCGTGATGCAGCAGCGCGCAGGCAAGGGCAAGCGCATGATCCGCTTCGCGCACGGGAGCTTCCGACGCCGGCGGTGACACCTGCGGTGACAGCGCCTTGCCGCGGGCCGACGAACTGGGGCTCTGCGGGCGAAGCAACCGGCCTGTCAAGCCGGAGGTCGCGGGTTCGAGTCCCGTCACTCCCGCCATCATCTGCTGCCTCTCCTCGCCGCAACTCGCGACCTGTTGCACTCTTCGGGCGATCTGGGGCCAGCATCCCCAGAGCCCCTTACATTCGGCAGCGTGGGGCCAGAAGCGGCCTACACGGGTGCCGCCTTGAGTCGAGTACACAGCCGAGTTCCCGGTGGCGCAGTCGAGTGCAAGGGGGATCGGTGACGGACGATGAACAGCGACGGAAGGATGTGTTCGCGTGGTTCGGCGCCGCCGCGTACCACGCGCAGTGCTTCGAGGTCGAGCTGCAGATTCTCCTCATACTCACGCACCGGCTTGAACACCCGGACGCGACGCCAGACGAGTTGGAGGACTTCGACGTCCGGCTGTCGCGAAGGACGCTCGGACGCCTTCTACGCGATCTCAGGGAGCGGTTCACGCTTCATCCCGATTTCGATGCTCTCCTTGACGGTTATCGGGTCAAGCGCAACTACCTGATGCACGAGTACTTCTTCACGAACGCGAAGGAACTTCTCACAGCCGAGGGTTGCGGAGCAATGGTCACGGAGCTTAGGGCCTTGGCGGATTCCTTGCGCGAGGCTGACGCCATCGCCCGGGCACTGTCAAAGCGCATGAGGCGTATCCTCGGAATCTCCGAGGCTGACGTGCTCGCGCTCGTGCGCGCCGAACTCGGCAAGGGGGCAGAGAACTGTGACGGCGATGCGTAGTGGGAGTCTGTGTGCGGCCGTAGCCGCATCGAATCGATGGAGCCCAAGAGGGGTGCAAGATGTCACTTGAAGAGAGGATCGTAGACTGGGCCGCAACGCGCCCGGCTTGGCAGCGAGATGTCATGCGGCGTGTCGCGGGAGGCGCATCGCTCGGGGGCGATGATCATGAGGAGATCCTCGACGCTCTGGTGTCAGCAGAGGACGCCGGGGAAGTGGCGTTCACTCTGAACGAGTTTCCGCAGAGGACAGCCGCTGATCCGACCGTATCGCTGGTGTCGGTGTCGGATCCCGAGCACGTGAACGCCCTCCAGTCCGAGGAGCCGCTGACGTTCGAGCGCACGGGCCTGACGATCGTGTACGGCGACAACGGAAGCGGAAAGTCGGGCTACGCTCGGCTCCTTGGTCGGATCGCCAGGGCGCGACGCCGGACTGAGATCCTGACGGACGTCTTTCGAGACTCGCCTGTCGCGGAGCCGACGGCAGCCATTGCAGTCCGTATCGGTGAGGACGAGAGCACGATCTCGTGGCCTGACGAAGCGACACCCGAACTTCAGAGGATGCTGTTCTACGACTCCGAGTGCGGTGGCGCCTATGTCTCTGTGGAGTCGGAGTTCCCCTACAGGCCGTCGGCCCTGTTCGTGCTGGATGGATTGATTGAAACCTGCATCGCTGTCCGGGAACTCGCCGACGAGCGACTCGCGGCGAACGCGAGAGCACCTACGAAGCTACCGCTTGTCGCCGACACGATTCGGGAGACGCCGGCTGGGCGATTCCTGCGCACCCTGTCCCATCGATCGCGGGAAGATGCGATTCCCGCCCTCCTTGAGGGGAAGGACCTATCTGACGCGGCCGTCGAGGCCCTCACGGCAGAGGAGGCACGACTCTCGAACACGGATCCTCGAACGGAACGACAGCGCCTCCTCCGCCGGGTCTCGAAGTTCGAGACAATCGCGCGGCACCTCGAGCGGCTGGGCGAGTTCTTGACGAGTGCCGCACTCCATGACGTCAATCAGGCGCGTGTCCGGCTGAACGAACTTCAGGAGGCCGCTGACCTGCTGGCCCGGTCGTTCCAAGCTGAGCCCTTGGGCAACGTCGGCTCATCGCCATGGAAGACCCTCTGGGAAGCTGCTCGGAAGTACTCGACCGAGGGTGGGTACCCCGGAAGACCGTATCCGGCGGTCGATGATGAGGATCGCTGCGTGCTCTGTCAGCAGCCGCTGCAGGACGAGGGCAGGGAACGTCTGCGCCGGTTTCAAGAGTTCGTTACCGACGACACGCAAACCAAGCTCGCGGCCGAGAGAGCCACATGGAGAGAGAGAGCACGGCAGTTCCAGGGGCTCGAAGTCCTCCCCGATGCCGTTGAGTCGAACCTGCAGGATCTTGCAATCGACCATGGGACCCCTGTTGAGCGGACCCGAACTCGCCTGCAGGAGGCAGAGGCCGTCAGAGACTCGGCTGTGCGGGCCATGGCCAGCGAAGCTGATCTGCCGACGGGCCTGTCGTTTGCCGAGATCGCGGATGAGTGGTCAGCCGCGGCGGCGTCAACACGAGAAGCCGCCAACGCGCTGCAAGACCAAGATGCGTTCGCCCAGCGAATCAGTGCGGTAGCCAAGGAGCGAACTGAGCTGGAGCTATTGCGAGTGATCGCAGCGCAACGCGACGCGATCGCCGCGGAGATCGAACGCCTCAAGGAGCGTCACCGCATCGAGGAAGCGAAGGCAGCGGCTGCCACGACGTCGGTCACGAGGAAGGTCTCTGAACTCTCCGAGGAGAGCGTCACGGAAGTCGTTCGCGACGCGTTCATCCGCGAGTCCGACAGACTGCTCCTGGAACGTGTGACGATCACCCGAACGCGAGCAGAGAGGGGGGCGCTGCTACACCAACCAAAGCTCGTCGGGGCACGGCAAGACGCGGCCCTTCCGCGGGTGTTCAGCGAGGGAGAACGCACTGCTCTCGGTCTCGCGGCATTCTTCGCCGAAGCGGCCCTGGACGGATCCCGGTCCGCATTGATCCTGGATGACCCGGTCAGCTCCCTTGACCACGTGCGCCGTCGGCGGGTGGCCGCTCGTGTCGCGGAGCTCGGACAGGATCGCCAAGTGGTCGCCTTCACTCACGACGTGGCCTTCGTGGCAGACCTGAAGAAGGAGGCCGACAGGATGGACGTCACCGTGGCCGAGCGGTCCGTCGTGCGGAGTCGCGGAGGGGACAGGAAGCCTGGCACTTGTACCCAGACGCACCCGTGGAAGGCCAAGGACGTCCGGGATCGGATCAACGAGCTGAAGGAAGACTTGGCGCGAATGCGGCGGAACGTCGACGACTTGGACGAGCAGGCGTACGAAGCGGCCGTGGGCGCATGGGCAGGCAAGTTGTCCGAGACGTGGGAGCGGATCTTCAGCCAGGAGATCGTCGGCCAGATCCTGGCCGGTGGTGGGACGGAGGTACGCCCGCGCATGGTGCGGGTTCTCGCGGCGTTCACCAGCGAGGACGACCGACAGTTCCAGGCGAGCTATGGGAAGGTCTCCGAGTGGGCGCAACGGCACGACAAGAGTGTGCTCGTCAACTACGTAGCGCCTGAGCTCGACGATCTTGCGACTGAGATCGACCTCGTCGAGGCGTGGTTCAACCGGGTGCGCAGATACGGACGGTGAGCGGACAGGCGCGGTCCGCGCCAGTGCATCCCGTCCGCCCGCACCAGCACCACCGAGTGCCGACTCCCTCAGCGTCATGGTCGAGGGATTGCTCGGCATGACGCAGTGATCCCTCCGGAGGGTGCCTCGGGGGCGCGCGACCGGATTCGCCCCGGGCTGGCCCGGCGCGGCTATCCGGTTGCAGACGTTCCGCCTCGGCCCTGACGCGGCGTATCGAGCAGCTCAACCGCGGCACGCCGGTTCAGAAGCCTCACGTCCGTGTACACCCGCATGGTCAGGTCGATCTTGCTGTGGCGGGCCAGGGCCTGCACCGTGCGCGGATGCACGCCCGCGACGAGCAGCTGCGTGATGAACGTCACGCGAAAGGAGTGGAAGTCCACGACGCGCCCGCGATCGTCTGCCTCCGCAAGTCCGGCGGCCTCGAGATCCCGGCGGAAGGTTCGATGCACCGGGAACAGTGGACCCGGGAACACCAGGTCTTGGCTACCTGCGGGCAGCCCCCGTGCCTCAACCCGGTCATGGTGCGTAGCAAGACCCTGCACGAGTCCGGGCTGCAGGGGCAAATCGTCTCGGCGCCTGCGCTTCGAGACGCTCGCCCGGACGATCAGGCTGCAGCACTCCGGAGCGATGTCGGCCCAGACGAGCGCTTTCAGTTCGCCGCGACGGAGGCCCGTCCCAAGGGCGAAGCGGTAGAGAAACGCCCTGCTCTCCCCTACAGCATCCAGCCGCGCCCGCTCCGTTTGGCTGACGCCGGCGCGCACGCGCTGGCGCTGGGCGTCTCCGAGTGGCCGCTTCCGGGCCACATCGAGGAGCCGTTCCACTTCGTCGTGCGTCAGTGCCCTTCGCTCCCGGCGCCGGTCCGTTTCCTCGTTTCGCTTCCGGAGAGCAGCGAAGGGATCGTGCCCCAGACGTCGCGTGCGGACGATCCACGCCCCGAACTGCCGAAGCGCCTGGTACCGCTTGTTGATGCTGCGGGCGGACAGCGGGCGCTCGGCGCGCTCTCCCAAGTCCGCCAGCCAGCGTTGGGCCTCCGCGAAGTCGATCTGCTGGAGGACCCTCGCAGAGGTCGCCTCAAGGTACTCGCGCAGGCTCAGGGTGCGATCCGCGACATGGCCTGCCGAGACGTCCTTTGACGCCAAGTACGCGAGGAACTCACTCACGTGTTCGTGGAGGGGGCGGTTGCGCTGCTTCTTGAACGGATCGACGATGCCGGCGGCTTCGAGCTCGATCTCCTCCTTGAGCTTGCGAGCCTTGCGCTCGGCGACCCTCTTGTCGCTCGTGTGCAGCGCGCGGTTGTAGACCTTGCCCTGGTGGCCGAACTGCGCCCAGTACTTGCTCCCAGTCACGCGGCGGCCATTCGCCTTCCATGTCGGCCGGTAGATCCTCATCGGGCACCACCCCCCGCGCGCTCCACGGGGCGGGCGAACGGCCAGCCGGCCCCGTCTCCGACGGGGGCGAGCGTGGTGCAGCCCGCCTCGCAGCGCATCGGGCCGAGATCGGCGGGCCAGTTGCGGACGTCGTCCACGCTTACCCGCTCGACCCGCTGGCCGGAGATGTCGTGGCCCGTGTACAGAGAACTGGCCCCCGCACAGGACCGGCAGATCGCCCGGCCGTTGTCCGCCCAGTACACTGCGCCCGCCACGAGGAGGGGGCGGAGAGCGTTGGTACGGCCCGCCACTACCTGCCGCCCTTCGCGGCAGCCTTCGCATCGCCGGCCGCAGCCTTGCCGAGCCAGAACAGGCGCCCGTTCACCGACGGGTACTTCGTAACCGCCCTGGCCGCTGCGGTCAGCGACCGGTACGTCGTCGAGCCCAGGCGGAACCCGTCGGCGACCGCCCGCAGCTTGTACTCCTTGCCCTTGAACATACGCCGCAGCGTCGTACCGGGCGCCGGCAGGCCCGCCGTGGGCGTCGATGCGCCTGCCTCGTTCCGCTTCGCGCTCCGCTTGGCCGGCCGCTTGGGTGCGGCCCTCTTGGCGGACCGCGGCGGGCGCTTCGCCGCGCCCTTCGCCTTCGTCGTCTTCTTCCTGGCCATCGAGGCCTCCTTTCCGGCGGGGCCCACCCCCGCGCGTTGGGTCCAACAGGGCTCTGGTCCGCGCCCGCATCAAGCCAATCTCCGAGTCTCGACCTCTCGACACGGCTACCGGCGTTGCGAGTCGATGAGATGACTCGACCGGCCCGGGGCCGGTCCTCGCGGGGCGCGAGGAGGCCGTAGGGCTCGCTTGATCACGGCGCCCCCTCCCCGATCGCCGCGAGGCACTCGCCGCAGCCTTGCCAGCCAGCCGAGCCCCCGGCCCCCCGGTCGCAACTCGGGCATGCGGGCAACGCAGGCTGCGACAGTTGCGACGCTTCGGCGGATTGCTGGGAGAAGTGCTCGTTTGCGCCCGCGCGTGTGGGGGGACTTCCCCCACCAATGTGTCGATCCGTCGCATCCGTCGCAACTGTGATTCCGCGCCACCCTCGACCCCGAAGGCCGGCGACGTCTTTGACCGGCGTGAGCCCCCGGGTCGTGAGCCTTGAGCCGAACGCCTTCGCCGACAGGACGTTCTCACCGTCCTCCTCAGCCCACGCGCCGTATGCGGATCGCAGATCCTTGGACGAGATCACGAGATCCGACCCCAGCTGGCAGCGGTCCGCGATGAAGCGGCCGACGTGGTCCTCCGCCTCCCGGTACTCCTCGACCGCCGCCCGCACAACTCTGGGTGCGCAGAGCCCCTCGCGCTGCCATGCCAAACAACCCTCGACGGCCCAGCGGAGGATGCCCGGAAGCTCCTCGCGCAGGTGCCGGCGCAAGTTCTTGTTCCGCGTGGTGACCGTCACGGGCCACGGGACCAGCAGGACTCGACGCCACATGGCGTGGTCCGTCCCGCGGATTCGCGGCCTGTGGTTGCCCGTAAGGACGAGCTTGCAGGTTGGGTAGAAAGTGGAGAACTCCTTGTAGTGGTACCTGGCCGTGATCGGGTCCTCGCCGGTGATCGCCTTCACCGTGCCCTCGTCGAGTCGCATGCCCTCGTTCGGCTCGGAGGCGACCACGAGACGGGCCCCCCGTAACGCGGCGAGGTCGTTCGTCGGGGCGTCCGGGCGCCGCTGCACGAACGTGGCGAAGGGGGTGACACCCGCGTAGTCCCCGAGCACCGCGAGCAGCATGTCCGAGTAGACGCCCTTGCCGTTGCTCCCGCCACCGTGGTGGACGGCGAAGACCTGCTCACCCATTTCCCCGGTGAGACAATAGCCCGCGTAGCGAGCGAGGAAACCGCGCGCTTCGGGATCAGGCTGGACCTCCTCGAGGAACCTGCGCCACTGCGGCGCCTCAGCTTTCGGATCGAATCCGACGGGAACGAGCTTGGTCAGGAGGTCATCGCGCCGATGCGGGCGCAGATCGCCGGTGCGCAGGTCGAGCGTTCCGTTAAGCACGTTCAGGAGCCACGGATCCTTGTCGAATTCGCCGCCGCGTGCGGCGATCTCTGGTTCAGTGCGTGCGAGCCTGAGGATCGCGTCGAGGCGCGCGGAGCCCTGGCTCTTGAGTGCCCACTTCCAGAGCTCGTCGGCGGCGTTCGCCTCGCCCCCCTCAGTTAGCCGGCGAACCTCATCCCGGATGCTCCGTACGGCGTCCTTTGCCCGCCGCTCCGCCTCGCCGGTATCGTCGCAGGACCAACGCCGCCCGTCCCACACAAGCCAGCCGAGCGCGCCCGTGTAGAGCAGGTCGTGCCCGTGGCGTTCCACGAGTCGTCGTGCGTTGCCGAGGTCGGTGCAGAGCTCTACTGGCCCGGAGTCTGGTGCCGAGAGATCGATCGCCTTGCGCACTGTCCGCTGCCCGTACGTCTCGCCCTTCCCCGCGCTCCTGTCCCACTTCTGGCGGAGCAGCCTGGAGCGGCGGAAGAGCAAGTCGATCCGCGCCGCGTCGCAGCGGGTCCAGAACGCAAGCAGCATGCACAACGCGAGGTCCGCCTCGGAATGCGAGCCGTACGCGCTCGTGTTTCCCTCGTCGAAGAGCGCTCGGAACTTGGCGCCGTTCTTGGCGGTGCGTGCACGACCGAGAAGTACGTCGTCGTCGGCCTCGGACGCCGCGCTCTCTGGCGGCGAAGGCAAGGGATTCGCACAACCTACGCGGGCCGAGAAGACTTCGCCGTGCCAAGCCACGAGTTCGTCCCCACGCGACTTGACCTCACCGACGGGAACGTCGTTGAGGCCTTGGGCTGTGATCGTGAAGTAGCGCGCGCGGTCGTAGCACTCGATCCCGCCGCGCCTACGCCCACCCGGGGGGAGCCATCCCTCCACGATCAAATGCACGCCCGTTCCCGATGGGCTGATCTCGCAGTACGTGGCGAAGCGGTCGATTATCACGCGTGCCCACGGCTCCACGTCGCCACTCACGGGGTCCCGGCAGCCGTCGAGGTCGATCCCCGTAAAGGCGTCCTCCGGTGAGAAGACGTAGCCTATGCCGTCGAAGCCCCCACGCCGGTAGGCGGCCCGCACGTCTTCGAACGAGCTCCACGTCACAGGGTCTGTCGACGATGCGTGCTGTCCGCCTGGACGATACGGCACCTTCGTTGGCTTCTTTGCTCCGGGCCGGTGCACCAGTCGCCACAGGACCCACTGTCGCCTGGCCTGGAGCGCCTTGGGGACTGCGTCGAAGTCCGGGGCGAGGGGGCGCGATGCGGTCATCGTGCGCCCCCTTCTCGCGGACAAGACTCGCCGCACCCCGTGCCGCCCGGGAACCAACGCGGAGCCCAACCTCGCTCCACCTTGCACCCCAGGGAATGGGCGAGCCGTCGCGCACGCCAGCCTGCTGCATGATGGCCCCGGACAACCCGCCGCGGCGCGCTCATCGGGGCTCCAATTCGAGCCTTGCCTCCGAGCGTGTGGGGTGGCGCGTGCCGTCCGCGACTGGCGTACTCGAACGCGATCCGAGGAAGTGACATCCGAACATCCCCCGGCCTAGCGACGGCGCGCGTCGATGTAACGGTCAAGATCATGTCGGCAGAAGGCGATGCGGCGCCCCGTTACCTTGATCACAGGTACGCGCCCCATCGCCACGAGCGATCGAAGCGTTCGCGAAGCGATGGAGAGGTACCGGGCGGCCTCTTCGAGTGAGAGCAGCGGGCCGTAGTTCTGTTCCTTGGGACTCTTGGTCATCGTGACTCCTCCGACATGCCGCTTGCGGCCAGGAGGAGCGACAATAGGTCCGGGCGTCGGTAGGGAGCCTGCCTCTCAATTCACCTAATTCGGAGTCTGTTGCGACCGCTCGGTCGCGACGCCTAGAAGCGCCTCCGAACGTAGCGTTCCTCCTGCCCATCCGGGGACTCCACGCGCTCGTAGATACGCTTCCAGCGGTGATTGGAAACGAGCTTGGACAGGATCCGATTGAGCCCCCGTCCTTCCAACTCGACACCACGGCGGCGGAGCTCACGTTGGATCTCGGGCATGGTCAGCGGGCCTGTGGCGTCATCGAGTATTGATCGCACCTTCCCAGTCGGCTTACTCGGATTCAGCGGCGCTCCCCGCCGCGGCTGTCGCGCATCGCGATCCGTCTGGATCCCTCTGAGAGTCGCGAGTTGGTTGCGGAGATACTCAATCACCTTGTAGAAGGCGTCCATGGTCTCTTCGTACTCGTCCTTGATCTCTTCGAACTGAGGGGAGTCGTCACCCAGATCCTGCAGGCAGTCCCACCACTCCAGCTTGAGTAGGTTCTGGATCCTCGTGCCCCCGTCGGGGCCGCTCTTGGCCTCCTCCCACTTGAGGCGGTAGAACTTGCGCACCTGGGACTCCCACCGTCGCAGTCGGAGCAGCGGTTCACGCGCCCTCCGCATGAACCGCTCTGCGTACTCGGAGCCCATGTTGATTTCGAAGTACGGCTCGAGCGCATCGACGTTGTAGCGCCGCCATGCCCGATCCAGGGCTACGCTCACATTGATCGAAGGGCGCTCGTGGGCGCTGTGGAAGCGTACGTACTCGTCATGGAGCGGAACCAGGCAGTCCTCGACGGGGTTCCCGCGAGGCGTATCTCCGACGTCATGCTTACCGTTGGCCACGAGATGCGACTCCCTCGCTGCGACGACGGGACCGATGGCCCTCCTCTGCCTGCCCGCAGATGCGGTTCCCGACATCATCGTGCCGCCTAAGGACACTCGCTGCCGTTCGCCCTGAGAGTTCCGCGTGTTCTCCGCGGTGCGGCGCGTGCTTACCCTCGGCGAATGATGACGGCCAAGAACACGGGCGACGACGCTCCTGTGGACGCCGCGGGCGCGGAGATCTCGATCCGGCAGGTTGCCGTCGCGGACCTCGTGCCGGCGCCGTACAACCCGCGCACGATGGCGCCTGAGGAGATGGCGGCGCTGGTCTCCAGCATCCGCGCGTTCGGCCTCGTTGACCCGATCCTCGTGCGACGGGAGAGCCGCGAGATCATCGGCGGGCACCAGCGGTTTGAAGCCGCCAAGCAGATCGGCCTCGAGCGCGTGCCCGTGGTCGAGCTCGACGTCACCGACGAGCAGGCCCGGGCACTGAACATCGCGCTCAACAAGATCGGCGGAACGTGGGACGTACCCAAGCTGGCTGAGCTGCTCACCACGCTGCCCGAGGACCTGAGCGCGCTGACGGGCTTCGACGATGCGGCGATCAAGCGGGTGCTGCACGACGCGGAGAAGACGATCCGCGAGATGGAGAATGGCGAGGGGGACCCGGACAACGTGCCCGAGCCGCCCGACGAAGCGCGCACCAAGCCTGGCGACCTCTGGCTGCTGGGTCGCCACCGGTTGCTGTGCGGTGACGCCGCCAGCCGCGACGACGTGGACCGGCTGCTCGCAGGTGAGCCCATCCACCTCGTGCACACTGACCCGCCCTACAACGTCAAGGCGAGCCGCGCAGCAACAACGCCATCGCCGCGGGGCGCTCGTCGTTCCCGCCACAGGCGCGCCATCACCAAGCGCTCGACCTCGCCCGGCACCCGGAGAAGGCGAGCCCGACGCACACGAAGCTGCGCGCCAAGGACCGACGCCTGGAGAACGACTTCCTCCCCGACGAGGAGTTCGAGGCGCTTCTACACACATGGTTCGAGCACATGGGTCGGGCGCTGCTACCGGGCCACGGCTTCTATATCTGGGGCGGCTACGCCAACGTGGCGAACTACCCGCCCGCGCTCGAAGCTGCGGAGCTCTACTTCTCGCAGTCCATCATCTGGAACAAGCTCCACCCCGTGCTCACGCGCAAGGACTTCATGGGCGCGCACGAGTGGGCGTTCTACGGATGGAAGAAGGGCGCCGCACACCGCTTCTTCGGCCCCCACAACATCCCCGACCTCTGGGAAGTGAAGAAGGTCAACCCCCAGCAGATGGTCCACCTCACCGAGAAGCTCGTCGAGTTGGCCGAGCGCGCCATCACGTACTCGTCCCTCCCGGACGAACACGTACTCGACTTCTTCGGGGGCTCGGGCTCGACGCTCATCGCCGCAGAGCGCACGCGGCGCAAGGCCTTCCTGATGGAGATCGACCCGCTGTACTGCGACGTCATCGTGCAGCGCTTCGAGCAGCTCACGGGCACCGAAGCCGTGCTCGAAGCGAAGGGAGAGTGACGCGGTGTCGCCCGCGGCCACCACCGACGGCGTCACTCAGGTCGAGGACCTGGACTCGGCGCTGGCTGCCTATCGCGCGTTCCTTGCCAACCCCGCCTTCGTCCATCGACTCGATCTCGCCGTTCTGACGAAGATCGCGGGCGACGACAAAATGCCGCCGCGCGACCGCCGGCAGGCCGCCGAAGCGCTCGGGATGCTGTACCTGAGGGCCGTCGAGGTGATGGGCAAGCTCACCGAGCCCGGCGAACGAATCGTCGGGGACTGGGCCGCCCCCCCTAAGCGATCGAAGGCGGCGGCGCGCAAGCCCCGCCGGCGCAAGGCCTCGAAGAAGAAGCGCGCGAAGCGCAAGGCCGCGGCGAAGGGGAAGAAGGCATGACGTCCGTGCCCCGTCCCCCTACCCCCTGGGGGGGTAGGTCAAATCTCTGGGCTCCGGCGCCCAACAGCGCGTCCCCCAACGCACGTTTTTTTTCACGGGTTTTGGGGCTTTCCCCGGCCCCCGCGAACTACCCACCGCCCCGAGAGCCCAGATTATCGGGGGGCAGGTCGATCCGCCCGGCCCCGAAGGGGGTTGAGGTGGGGTCGCCGCGCCGTGAGACGGGCCAACGCCGGGAAGTCGTGATCCGTGGGTAGGCGCGGTCCGGCCCCGACCCCGACGCATCTCCATGTGCTGCGGGGATCCTGGCGCGGCCCAGCGCGCGCGGCGAAGGGCGAGCCCAAGGCCAAGGCCGGGATGCCCCGGACTCCGGCCTGGCTCGATCCGATCGGGAAGACCGCATTCCGGTGGCTGATCCGGCACCTCGAGGGGATGGGGATCCTCACCTTGGCCGACGCCAAGAGCATGGAACGGTACGCCGCGCTGTACTCCCGATGGCGGCAGGCGGAGAAGCTCCTGCGCCAGCACGGCCAGGTGATGCTCGTTCGGCTCCGGGACGGATCGGAGGTCGTGCGGAAGAACCCCGCGGTATCGATCGCGGCGGACTTGTCGGCGCAGCTCGGGCGCATTGAGGCGAGCCTGGGGTTGAACCCCGCCGCGCGCGTCAACCTGCATGCCCCCGCCCAGCCCCGTGCCGCAACATCGGTGGGCGATACCGATGCCGCACGCAAGGCCCGCTACCTTTCGGGGGGCCCGTAGCCCCACGGGAGACCATTCGCTGCATCGTCATGCGCGACGGCATCTTGAGATTGACTACAGGCCAAAGGCTCGGCGAACGTCGCCAACGAGCAGATCCGACAGTTCCTCTGCCGTTGTAGGTTCGTTGAGAATGTGCCCCGGCGGTACGACCGCATCGCGATCGAGGCTGTACCGCATGAGGCTGAAGTCGCCGAGAAGCCAGTCTTCTCTCGCTTCTCCGGCAATACACCCGCCAAGTCCGAAGACCGAGAGCGCGGCAAAGAGTGGATACTGAAGTCCATACGAGGCTGGGTTTGCGAGGATCGACCCGACGAAGGCACCGACGGGGGCAGCGATTGCGCGCTCAAGGCTCACGGCCCGTTGGCCCTCAGCCTCGTAGACGTGCACGCTCGACGTGGCTGCTTCAACGCCACCGGAACGAAACACCTGCGTGTACGAAGGCACCATTCGCTTGTCCACCACCTTCGCAAAGACCTTCCCCTCCATGTTCTGGCGGGCCTCGTCAACGTGGGACTGCGCGCGTGCCAGCAACGGCACGCGCGCTGGATACTCGTTGAAGTATGAGGCGTGAAGATCCACCTCGTTCGGCACAACGGGCAGCATGTGGAGCGCAAGGATCCCGTCGGCATCGATCAAGGGGTACGTCGTCGCGCGGGCGGCGATTCGCCCCAAACGCTCCGTGCGCGTTCGCTCCAACGCATCCAGCCTGCTGTGGTGTTCAACGAATGCCCGCCGCAGCTCTTCCGTGGTCAGCAAGTACTTGCCCGCGCTGGTGCGGGAGTAGTACCGGTTTCGAACCGCGTGCGGACCCGTCCAGCTTCGGCCGACCCGGATCAGGACGACGGGACCGTGCTCGCCGCCATCCACAGCGTTGACGTCGTAGAGCGGGAGGCGGGGGTCGATCATGCTGTTGAGGATCGACTCGATGGCCTGCTTTTGCTCGTCGTCGTGCCCCTCGCAACCAGGAATGGATCCGGGCACACCCAACTTGCGGCCATCCTCGGCACGCTTCTCATCAACGCCGTACACGAGAGCTCCGCCTGCGGCGTTGGCCATGGATGCTGCATCCACCGCGAGCTCCGCTCGTGCGCTCTTCGTCCCAAGGTCAAGCTGGCGCTTCCAATCCAGTCCCCGGTGCTCTGCGACGCGATCGGTCAAGGCTTGCTCGATGTCGCCAATGCTGGCGGGTTGATTCGGTAGGTACCACATGGCGCCCGAGCATAGCGCCGCGAACCGTGACCTGACACGCGGCGCAGTGCCCCGTCGGTGCGCCCGGGCGTCGGCCGTAGCAACGCGACGCCGGAGCTGGGAGGTCAATCGAGCTTCGGGATGAACCAGTCCAGCCGGCGCTCGTAGAGGCCCGCGAAGCGGGCCAGCTCCAGGGCATCAACTCGGCGCTCGCCGGTCTCGCTCTTCGATACGAAGGACTGCGGCAGCCCCAGAGCCTCAGCTACCTCGGTTTGCGTGAGACCGGCCGCCTCGCGGGCCTCTCGGAGCCGGCGTTGGAATTCAGCATACGCCTCAGAGTGAAGAGTCCCGCTCACAGCGGGCGGACGGTAGATTCCGATACGGGATATCCCATAATGGGATATTCGCGGCGGTGGTCTGCCGGGGCCGTCGCGCGGCTCAGGCTTGGCCCTAGTGGCCGCTCGTGCGCACCCTCCTGGATCCGCCGGGGGCGCGCGAAGGGAGCAGGATGTCGGGCAACATGAGCTGGCGTGAGGCGGCAATCGCCGTCCTCAAGACGAGCGCTGAGGCGATGCACTACACCGAGATCGCCGAGGCTGTCGCCGAGCGCGGGCTCCGGACGGACTACGGCGCGACGCCGGCCCAGACGGTGAACGCCACGATCTCCATGTCGATCAAGACGGATGGAGACGCGTCGCCCTTCCTGCGCACCGAGGCGGGTCGGTACCGCCTGCGTGACGGGGCCGCGCACCCGGTCGAGGAGCCGACAGAGCCCGTCGAGACGGGACTCATCCACGCCTTCGGCATGTTCTGGGGACGGGAGAATGTCGCCTGGGAAAGGAAGCCGCGGCTCCTGGGGCGCCAGTCGCGGAGCAGCACGGCTGTGGATTTCTACGGCCAGGAGGGCGTGTACCTCCTCCACGATCGGCGCGACGTGGTCTATGTCGGGCGGACGACAGACCAGCCCATGGGCCTTCGGTTGCAACAGCATGTCCGTGATCGACTCGGGAGTCGATGGGAGCGATTCTCGTGGTTCGGCGTCTACCCCGTCACCGACGACGGAGACCTGGACCGATCGAAGGTCGGCACGTACGACCTCTCCATGCTCATTGTGACGATGGAGGCGCTTCTGATCGAGGGCCTTGAGCCGCCGCAGAACCGCAAGCGCGGGGACGGTTTCAATGCCGTGGAGTTCCTGCAGGTCGAGGATCCGGACCTGCAGCGGGCCCAGGCAATCCGACTGGTGACTGATGCGCTCAAGGGACGAATCTAGCGGAGCACTGTCTGTCCAATGCCCGCGCATGGGTCACGGTGCCACCTCCGTCTCCGGCGCCTCCTCTCCCACGTTCGTGCTCGCGACGATGCGCTCCAGCTCTGCGAGCAAGTCGGCGTGGGTGCGCGACAGGTACTTGACCACGCCAGCGTTGTCGAGAAGCCCTCGCATGTAGCCGACAGCAAGTACGAGGTTGAGCATGTTGCGCCCGTGCTTCTGCTCGATCCGACGGAAGTCAGTCTCCAACGACTGCATCTCCCGCTCCATGCGCGAGATGTCCTCCGCCCGCAGCCCCTCGACTTCCTTCGGCATGTCGGGATTGAGAAGCTGGTCCTGCGCACTTGCGGCAACCAGGCACTTGGCGTACGCGGTTGAGAAGTTGCGGGATGCCACCATCAGCTCGGCCATCTCGATCTGGCGCATCGGCTTCACGCGCTTGATCTCGCGGATCGCGCCCGGCCGCGCCGAACGTTCCTTGAGGATCTCGACGGCCTCCGGGCAGACGCCATCCAGAAGATCGCGCTTCTTCCGAATCGCAGCGATGTCGATGCTCAGCGCCGCAGCGAGTCGCTCCTCAGAGACCCCGCTCTCGATCGCCTTGATGATCATCAGGTGCTCCTGGATCGCGGAGATCTGGTTCACCTTGTGGTTGTAGGTGAACTCCTCGTCGTCGGTGGCGATCAGGCACAAGACGTGGCTCTCGCCAGCACCCTTGAGTACGTCGTGACGGAGGTGCCCGTCCAGCAACAAGTACTGCTTCGGCTTCCCACGCGCGGTCTTCTGCGGGTGAACCACCAGTGGTTCGATCACGCCGATCTCCCGGATCGATGCTTCGATGCGCTGGTACTTCTTCGACTCGCGCACCGCATCGGGTACAGCACGCACAGGGAGGATCGAGTCGAGGGGGATGCGCTTCGCAACCCGCTCAAAGGCCAGCTTGACCGTGGACATCAGCTCGCCTCCTTCGTGCCGTGGACCTGATCGGAGACGTGTTGTGGCATCTCGTCGAGCGCCTGGTCGCGAAGGATGGCCACGAACTCCGCTTCCCCGAGGAGCCTTCGCAGGCTCGCGATCACGAACAGCAACTTCGTCTCGCAGACGCGGGATTGCTTGATGAGCAGCCGTTGGCGCGCGGTCTCGCGCGTGTATTCCTTCAGTAGGCTGTCCGCGTCGATCTCATCTTTCGGCCGACGGGATCCAGACTTCAGCCGCTTCCCCCGGGACCGCCGCTGCTCGATCAGGCGCCGGGCGCGCAGGAGGTCCTTCCCCCGAAGCGTGTTCTTCGAGTACGCCTCCGCCAGCGCGCGCTGGATATCGGCGTCATCGGAGCTGGCGATCGTTACGGCCACGGAGATTGGGATCTGCTGCATCTCGACGGCGCGTAGAAGCCGCTCCTCACCCTTGCTCAACAGCCGAAGGATGCCCTTCACGTACACGACCTTGAGGTCGGTCTTCTTCGCGATCTGAGAGTACGTGTACCCCCGCTCCTTGAGCCTGGCGATGCTCGACATGAGTTCGGGCGAGCTGCGGACTCGCCGCGCGAGATTCTCCGCGAGGCTCATGATCATCAGCTCTTCCTTGTCCACATCGACGACGAACGCGGGCACCTCGGTTTGGCCGAGCGCTTGGAAGGCCTCAAGGCGCCCCTGGCCGCAGACCAGGTCGTAGTGGGGTGTGCCGTTCTGGGTGCGTCGCGGCGCCACCGTGATCGGCTTCTTCAGCCCCAGGTTGGCGATGTTGTCGATGATCTGCTTGAACTTGACCCGGCCGCGAGAACGCGGATTGACGAGCGAAATCTGCTCGACGGGGATCATCTGCACCTTCTGGTCGCGCTCCGTGCTCATGCCGCTCCCTCGCGCACCGGCAACAGGGTCGCCATACCCAGAAAGAACGAGAGCGTGTCGAAGCGGTAGGTGTCGATCCGCGCACCGTTGTGCTGTTGCAGCCGTAGCTTCGTGAGGGGAATCCCCATGCGCGGGATGAGGAAGTAGTCGGACGGCTGCTCGTTGGCAGGATCCATCCTCACGACGATGACGACGTCGGCGGCCGAGTGATCGCTCACGCGCCACTTGGGCGCCCCTGCAGGCGTCTGGCTGCAGCGCGAGAGCAGCATGGACGCCGTGTAGATGCCGTTGATGGACAGCAGGTTCGAGCTCTCGTCGTGCTCTACGGTGGCGCCGACAGCTTCGAGGTTCTGGATCAGATCCCCGAGGATGTTCGGGTACGTGAGGCGGAGACGGCGGTTGATCTCGACGTAGTCGTAGCAACGATCCGGCGAGTAGCCCGCTTCACGATACGCCTCAACGAGCCCTCCGAACCGGGCTCGATAGGCCGTGCTCGACGGGAGCCCGTCGGTATCGTCGATCAAGGCACCGGAGAGATAGCCGTGCCCTTCGTGGAGGCGAGCCAGGCGCTGGATCATCTCCTCGGTGGACAGCCGGCGGCCCCGCTCCTGGATGATGCCGCGCGCCATGTAGAAAACGTCGGGCGCGACCAACGCCGGGAACGCGCCGTTGGCGCGGACCCAGTCGTCTTCGCCGTTGACCACGTGTTGCTGCTTGAGCTTGAAGGACGTGCGGTTCCAGACGTTGTTCCCAATGTACTTCTCGTTGGTGAGGATCGAGTGGACACGACCGCGCGTCCACTCGGAGTCGCCCTCCGGCCGAAGCCCCCGGTCGTTGAGCAAGTCTGCGATCTGGCGCTCGCTCAGGCCCTCTTGGACGAAGCGCTGGTAGATGTCGCCCACGAGGGCGACCTCGTCCTCGGGGCCTTTGACGAGCACGACCCGGTCCGTCTGCAGGCTCTTGTGCTCTCCGCGGTCGAGTAGGCCCTTCTGTTCGCCCGACTGATCCAGGAGCATGCGCCGCAGGCCGAACCCGGCCGGACCGCCTTGGCGAAATCCGAGTTCGATCAGCCGGCACTGACCCTTGAACACCTTCGCGGACAGCTCGCGGCTGTACTCGCCAGCCATCGCACGCTTCACGCCTTTGATGATCGTCGAGACGGGGCTGCCGTCGTTCTCGAACTGCTCCGCGCAGTAGACGACCCGGATCCCGGCCCGTTTGCAGGTGTACTCGTAGTAGGCGCTCTCGTCGGAATCCTGGAATCTGCCCCAACGGCTGATGTCATACACGATCACGGCCTCGAAGTCGGCGTTGCCTGCCTCCACATCGCTCAATAGCGCGGTGAGGGCTGCCCTGCCCTCGATGCGAAGGCCGCTCTTCCCCTCGTCGGCGTACGTCTTGACGATCTCGTAGCCGCGAGCGGAGGCGTAGTCGCGGATGATGTCCGCTTGATTCTCGGTCGAGTACTGCTGGTGCTCGGTGGACATTCGAATGTACTGAGCCGCGCGCACGAGACGATCGGGATCAGGAACTGCAGAGTCAACGCTCATGTGTGGGGTCCAAGGCAGAGGAGTGGTCGGCGCACGGCGGTAGCGCCTACTGCGAGGGGCGCATGGTGCGGCACGCCTGTCCGGTGACGGTCCGGTCAGCGTCCGTTCTCTGTCGGATCCGAAGCGCCGTTGATCCGGTCTAAGCGCAGGCCATAGTGTCCGGGGTTCTCCCCGTCCACGGCTCGAGCGAGCGCGTCCAGGCCGGACTCCGTGAGTCGGCGCCGCAGTTCACCAACGGCAGTGCGGATCGCACTGGCGGTGCGGGGGCCACCCCACACGTCATCCAGGAGGCGCTCGTGCGACACGTAGCTGTTCACGCTGTCGGCCAGCCGCTGGAACAAGCGAAAGGGCACCGTCTGGCCGAGGTGGCACTCCAAGCCGGCCCAGCGGACCACGAACCGGGTCTCGTCGATGAGGCCGTCGGTATCCGGATGTGCGGATGCCCTGCCGGAGGGGCGGCGCGCGGTGGCGGCGAGCAGTTCCAACGCGAGTTCACTGTCGCGAAGGAGGCAGTTCATCTGGGTCCGCATTCTCCGCAGCAGCGATTCCAGTACAGATACGTCTTCGAGGTTCATGGTCGTCGGTCCATCCAGACCTCCGGGGCGAGAAGCGCGCCCGCCAGGGGGAGGTCGGCTCCGCTAGCGCCCGCCGCGCCACGAAACCACCGAATTTCGCCGGCATACTTGCCGGCGAGTGCATGTCTGGCCTAGAGTCTGCCGCCATGACCTCCCTCAGCACCATCTCCGAGACCCCGGCCGGGGCCCGCGCGGGCCTGCGCTTCGGCAGCAAGGGCACCCACACCAGCCGAACGATGATGCTCTCGGAGCTGGCGGAGCTCTTCGCCGCCGTGCCGGCTGTGGCGCCTCGCGAGGCGTACTCCGCTGCGATCGTCGAGGACAACGTCCTCGGCAAGCAGACGGACGCCACGCGCCGCGGGACGAATCAGCGCCTTGGCGAGCTGTACGGCCTGGACCCCCAGATCCCTCTCTTCCGCGCCCTGCGGCGGGTCTGGCAGATCGACACACTCGGCCGACCTCTCGCCGCCCTTCTCTGCGCTCTGGCCCGGGATCCCCTCCTGCGGGCCACAGCAGCTCCCGTCCTGGAACTGGTCGAGGGGGCGGAGCTGGGGCGACAGAGCCTGCTCCAGGTGCTTCGCGAGGAGGTCGGCGAGCGGCTCAACCCGTCGTCGCTGGACAAGGTCGCCCGAAACGCAGCGAGCACCTGGGCGCAGGCTGGCCACCTTGAGGGCCGCGTGCGCAAGGTCCGCCGTCGCGTCGAGCCCACGCCCGGGCCTCTGGCGCTAGCCCTCTGGCTGGGCACGCTGGAGGGCTTGGCCGGCGGCCAGCTCCTCTCGACCCGATGGGCCCAGGTCCTCGACCGGACTGCTCACGAATTGCATCCGGTTGTGCTCCGCGCCAAGCAGCTCGGACTGCTTTCTGCAAACATCGGGGGAGGAACGGTGGAGATCGACGTCAGCGATCTCGCCCAGAGGATCTAGAGGGGATTGGTCATGGGAAAGGTCGAAGATCTCGCCGCCGTCTATGAGCGGCACATCGCCGCGCCGTGGCAGCGTACCGTCGCTGGCGCCCAGCGCGTGATGATGGTCGTCTACGACAAGGGCCTGGAGCGCACCTTCCGCGCTCGCAAGGATGAGTTCGCCCAGCGCACCCGAAGCGCCGGTCACGAGTGGGTCGAGTTTGACTGCACGCCTTGCTTCGCCGAGTGGATGGCAAAGGACGAGTACCGCGAGGCCTACTTCGAGTGCCCCGAGGATCTCGCCATGAAGCTCGACGGGGAGTTCGTTGAGAGCGTCGTGTCTCCGCTCCGCGAGCTGCTCACCAAGTCCGACGAGGACACCGTCGTGGCTGTGACCGGCGTGGCGTCTCTCTACGGCTTCACGCACGTCTCCGAAGTGATTCGCGCCGTCGAACCCGATGTGCGCGGTCGCCTCGTCGTGTTCTTCCCAGGCTCGAAGGACGGCAATAACTACCGCCTGCTCGACGCCCGCGACGGGTGGAACTACCTGGCCTTCGGCATCACGCTCCAAGGGGCGAGGGGGATGGCATGAAGATCTACGAGACTCTTGACCGTGATCCTCGTGAGAGCGCCCTGGCCAACGGCGGGCAGGCCCGCATCACCGCCAGCCAGGACGAGCGATCCCTTCGGGAACTTCGAGCTGAGTTGGAGACGTTTGTCTGCGACGGGCAGTACGGCGACGCGCTGGAGCGCGTGCTGCGAAGCTACCTGACGCAGATCGGACGCCCGCGGCAGAACGCTGCCTGGGTCAGCGGCTTCTTTGGAAGCGGAAAGTCGCACCTACAGAAAGTGCTCGCGCACCTGTGGATGGACACGGCGTTTCCCGACGGCACCACGGCGCGCTCTCTCGTGCGCGATCTCCCCGAAGACGTGCTGGCCTCGTTTCGCGAGCTCGACACGCATTCCGCGCGCATCGGCAAGCCGGCGCTTGCGGCGGCAGGCACGCTCCCCTCCGGCGGCGCGGAGCAGGTCCGCCTAACGGTGCTCTCCGTGATCCTCGGCGCCGCTCATCTGCCCGAGAAGTACCCCCAGGCCCAGTTCTGCTTCTGGCTGCGAGAGCAGGGCTGGCTGGACCAAGTTCAAGGCGCCGTTGAGGCCACCGGCAAGGACTGGTCCAAGGAACTGTTCAACCTCTACGTGAGTACGCCCATTGCGGAGGCGGTCCTGGCCTGTGATGCCAACTTCGCCCGCGACGTCAAAGAAGCCAGGCAGGTACTGCGGCAGCGGTTCCCGAATCCGACCAACGACATCACGACGGCCGAGTTCATCGAGGCCTGCCGGCAGGCGCTTGCGCCCGACGGGGAGCTACCGCCCACGGTCCTGATCCTCGATGAGGTCCAGCAGTACATCGGCGACTCCACCGACCGCGCCGTGGTGCTGACCGAAGTGGCCGAGGCCATCCAGACGCAGCTCGACAGTCGCGTGATGCTCGTTGCGTCCGGGCAGTCGGCCCTGGCTGCAACGCCCCTGCTTCAGAAGCTCAAGGACCGCTTCCGCATCACGGTCCAGCTCTCCGATACCGACGTCGAGGCCGTGACGCGCAAGGTGCTGCTGCACAAGCGTCCCACCGCCAAGGAAAGCGTGCAGGGCGTGCTGACCCGTAACGCAGGCGAGGTATCCAAACACCTCCAGAGCACAGGCCTGGCCGAACGGCCCAGCGACCGTGACATCGCGGTGCCCGACTACCCTCTGCTGCCCACGCGCAGGCGGTTCTGGGAAGAGTGCTTCCGCGTCGTCGATGCCGCCGGTACGCACAGCCAGTTGCGCTCGCAACTTCGCATCCTGCACGATGCCTTGCAGGCCATCGCCACGAAGGATCTCGGCGCGGTGATCCCCGCGGATTCGCTCTACGAGGCCATCGCCCCCGATCTCGTCAACACGGGCGTGTTGCTCAACGAACTCTCGACTCGCATCCAGGAGCTGGACGACGGCACCCCGGAGGGGCGCCTGCGGCGGCGCATCGGCGGCGTCGTGTTCCTGATCGGTAAACTGCCCCGGGAGAAGGGCGTGGACGTGGGTGTGCGCCCCACGGCGTCCATGGTCGCCGACTTGCTTGTGGACGACCTCGAGGGCGACTCTGGATCCTTCCGCCGCCAAGTTGAAGACGCACTCGAAGCGATGGTAGAGGACGGCACGCTCATGAAAGTGGGCGAGGAGTACCGGCTCCAGACGACCCAGGGTGCTGAGTGGGACCGCGCCTTCCGCCAGAACGTGGGAGCCATTCGAGGGCGCGATGCCGAACTGCAGGCCAAGCAGGAGCAGCTCTTCCAAGCCGCCGTGCAGACGGTTGTCGCGGGGATCCGGCCGCTTCATGGCGACGCGAAGGTCCGGCGCCAACTCGCGCTTCATGCCCGCAGCGAGCGCCCGTCGCCGAACGGGGACGAGATCGTTGTCTGGCTTCGCGACGGCTCCTCGACCAAGAAGAAGACCGTCGAGGCCGACGCCCGCGAGGGCGGACACGAGGACGCCACGCTCTACTTGTTCGTGGAGAAGCCGGGTGACGAGCTCAAGGCACGCATCTGCGAGGCCGAGGCGTCGCGACAGGTGTTGGACGCGAAGGGCATGCCCACCGACCCGCCCGAGGCCCGGGAGGCCTGCGAGAGCATGCAGAGCCGCCGCCGCAAGGCCGAGGACGAGCGCGACGCCCTCATCCGCGAGCTGTTGGCGGCAGCCAAGGTCTACAAGGGCGGCGGCACCGACGTCTACGGCGAGGGGCTCAAGGAGAAGCTCGAACCCGCCGCCGAAGCGGCGCTCGCGCGCCGCTTCCCCCGCTTCGACGAGGGCGATCACAAGGCCTGGGCCGTCGCACTCAAACGTGCCAAGGACGGAAGTGACACGCCACTCCAGGTCGTCGGATGGGAGCGCCCGACTGAGGACCACTCCGTCGTCAAGGAGGTACTGGCCGCCTGTGAACGTGGCGCGAAGGGAGCGGCGATTCGCAAGGCTCTGGAGGGAGCGCCGTTCGGATGGCCCCGCGATGCCATCGACGCGGCCCTCGTGGCGCTCCACCGCGCGGGAAGCGTTCGCGCCATGCACAACGGCCATCCCGTCGCCCCGGGGAGCCTCGACCAGAACAAGATCGCCAGCGCGGAGTTCCGCCCCGAGAAGATCGTCCTCTCCATCCGGAACAAGCTCGATCTGCGCGGTCTCTACCAAGAGGCCGAGATCGCAGTGAAGACGGGCGAGGAGGAGGTCAAGACGCCCCTCTTCCTCACGTGTCTGCGCAACCTCGCTCGCGAAGCGGGTGGCGAGGCGCCGCTCCCTGCGTGTCCCGCAACTGAGCACCTGAACGCGATCGGCCAGTTGGCCGGCAACGAGCAACTGGGCGCCATCCTCGAAGCAAAGGACCGCCTCACCTCTGATATCGCAGCGTGGCGGGCCAAGGCAGAGCGCGCCCGTCTTCGGCTTGCAAGGTGGGAGGTGCTCCAACGGCTGGCAGAGCGTGCCAGTGGTCTCGCGGCCCTTGAGGATGTTCGCCCCGAGATGGATGCGATTCTCCAGAGCCGCACGCTGCTCGACGACACCGACTACGTCGGACCGCTTTGCATCCAGCTCGAAGGGGCGCTACGGGAAGCGATACGGGACGCCCACGGTCGTTGCGTTGCGAACCATGAGAAGTGCGCATCGGAACTCGACGCCTCCCCGGAATGGCAGCAACTCGCCGACGACCAGCGACGGGCGATCTCCTCCACCAACCGCCTGGACGCGCCTTCCCAACTTGACGTGGGAAGCGAAGAGGCGCTGCTTCAGGCCCTCGAACGTCGTTCGCTTCAGGGTTGGGCCGAGTTGGCCGAGGCACTGCCGCAACGCTTCGCGAGAGCGCGCGAGGAAGCTGCCAAGGCGCTAGAGCCGAAGGTGCAATCGGTCGCGCTTCGGCGTGGCGTGCTTCGTACACGCGACGATGTGACGTCGTGGGTCGCGGAGACCCAGGCCACGCTGCTCGACAAGCTCGACGACGGTCCCGTGGTGATCACATGAGCGGGGCCGGCGAATGAGTGCGCTAGCGACCGATCTCCGCAAGCGCCTGGAGAAGACGATCCAGCAGGCCCGCGCCTCCGCTGAGGCGGGGGCAATGCAGGCTCTTGAGGCGCTGGCCGTCGGTGGGGCCAGGGCGCACAAGGGGATGCGCGACGAGGACGCGGCGCTGCGTCGGCGCCTTCGCGCCCATGGCCGCCAGCTCGGCGACGAACGGAAGGAGAGCGGCGAGCAGGGGATCGACCGCCTGCGCCACGAGGTCGCCTATGAGCACTGGCATCGCATGCTCTTTGCCCGCTTTCTTGCGGAGAACGATCTCCTGACCGAGCCCGAAAGCGGCGTGGCGATCTCGCTTGATGAGTGTCGTGACCTGGCGCGCGAGCGGGGCGACGAGCCGTTTGCGCTGGCGGCGAGCTTCGCCGAGGACATGCTCCCGCAGATCTTCCGCACGGACGATCCGGCGCTGGACGTGACGCTACCGCCCGAGACGCGTCAGAGCCTGCGCGCGCTACTCTCGGACCTTCCGCGCGACGTGTTCACTGCCGACGACGCGCTGGGTTGGACCTACCAGTTCTGGCAAAGCGCCGAGAAGAAGGCCGTGAACGCTCGTCGCAAGTCCGGGGAGAAGATCACCGGTCAGACCCTGCCGGCCGTAACTCAGCTCTTCACCGAGCCGTACATGGTGAAGTTCCTGCTGCACAACACCATCGGCGCGTGGCACGCCGGCAAGGTCTTTGCGCAGAACCCTGAGCTGGCAACCTCCGCCGCTTCCGAGCAGCAGCTACGCGACGCGGTAGCGCTGGATGGCTACACCTTCGACTACCTGCGCTTCGTGCGCGAGCCGCGCGAGGGGGACGAAGAAGACGCCCCGACGGGCCCTTGGCGCCCTGCCGCGGGAACGTATGAGAAGTGGCCGAAGCAAGCGAGCGAGGTCACAGTCCTCGATCCGTGCTGCGGCAGCGGGCACTTTCTCGTGGCCGCCTTTGACCTTCTTGTGCGGCTCCGCCGTGCGGAGGAAGGCCTGGAACTCGATGGCGCCATCGGTTCTGTCTTGAAGGACAACGTCTTCGGCCTAGAGCTTGACGGCCGCTGCACGCAGATCGCGGCGTTCCACCTCGCCATTGCGGCCTGGCGCACGGCGGGGCGATCCATCGACCTCCCACGGTTCAACCTCGCGTGCTCGGGGATCGGGCCACAGGCCACGAAAGATGAGTGGCTGGTCCTCGCGGAGACCGCAGCAGCCCATGGAGGCATGCCCGCAAAAAAGGATCTACTTGAGACGGAAGACTCACTGCTCTCATCGACCCTCAAGTCGGGACTCACGTCGCTCCACGAACAGTTCGCGCTGGCGCCGGAACTGGGTTCACTGATCGACCCGACAGCAAGTGCCGGCCCCCTTTTCTCAGCCGGCTACGACCAGCTTCAGCCGCTACTCGAACGCGTGCTCGAGGCCGAACGCGCGGATGCGGAACTCCAGGAGCGCGCCGTTGCTGCCTACGGCATGGCCAAGGCGGCGCGCATCCTCACCCGCAGCTACACCCTCGTGATCACGAACGTGCCCTACCTGGGGCGGGGCGATCAGGCAAAGGTGCTCCGCGAGTATGCCGAATCGCACCACAAGGAGGCGAGGAACGACCTGGCCTCGGTGTTCGTTTCGCGAATGCTCCGCTGGATCGACGCAAAGACGCATCCCGGCACGATCGCAGCCGTGACGCCTCAAAACTGGCTCACTCTCACCAGCTACCGAAAGCTACGTACCACCATCCTGACCGAGCGGTCATGGGAGGTCGTCGCACGGCTTGGATCTCGCGCCTTTGAGACCGTGAGCGGTGAAGTCGTGAACGTCGCCCTCGTTGTCGTATCGGCCTCGCCTCCTTCAAGCACCTACGAGTTGCTCGCCCTGGATGCTTCCTCGGGAACATCTCCCAGTGAGAAGGCTAGGACGCTTCTAGGTGCCTCAGGAGAGACGGTCAGCAAGACACTTCAGCGCGGCCAACTTGGGAATCCGGATGCCAGGTTCACGTTTGAGGTCGGATCTGACGGGGAGCTACTGAGCCACTATGCCGACTGCCTCGCCGGAATCAACACGGGCGACTACTCAAGGTGGGGACGGCAGTTTTGGGAACTCCCTTCTGTCGATGGCGAATGGGTGTTGCAGCAATCGACGACGCCTCGATCCTCGATGTTCTCGGGCTTGCAGCACGCCGTCAAGTGGTGCGGAGGCGGCGGGGAGTACCGACGATACGTGATGGCGCTAGATGGGAGACTCGGAGGATCTTGGAAACGCGGGCGCAACGTATGGGGCCGGCGTGGAGTAGCCGTGAGCCAGATGGGAGACCTGCCGGTCTCTCTGTATCTCGGAGGGGCTTTCGACAGTAACGTCTGCATGGTCGTGCCCTTTGACGAGCGCACTTGCGCCGCATTGTATCTGTTTCTTCGATCCGACATGTTTGCGAATGAAGTGCGTCGGCTCGACCCGAAGATGAACATCACGAATGCGACCATTGGGAAGGTCCGTCTCGATGCTTCCAGGTGGCGCGCCGATGCGGACGTCGAGTTTCCAAGTGGGCTTCCCGATCCACGATCAGATGCCGCGAACGAGGGTTGCTTTCACGGACACCCTGCAAGCGCCGCGCTGCACATGACCTTACAGGTCGCAGTCGCACGACTGCTCGGCTACCGTTGGCCGCCGGAACTTGATCCAGACATGCGATTGGCCGAAGAAGCACGTGGGCTGGTGGCACGCTGCGAGCCGCTTGCCGGTCACACTGACTCCGACGGCATCGTCAGCATCTCTGCCCTCCAGGGCGAGGCGCCCGCTGTCGATCGACTACGCGCATTGCTCGCAGACGCGTTTGGTGACGAGTGGTCCGCCGCCAAGGAGACGGATCTCCTCGCGGCAGCTGGCGAGCAGTTCCACAAGGGCAGGGTCCAGCGATCCCTCGCCGCATGGCTTCGCGACCGATTCTTCATCGAGCACTGCGCGCTCTTCCATAAGCGCCCTTTCATATGGCACGTCTGGGACGGCCATCCCGAGGGGTTCAGTGCATTGGTCAACTACCACCGCCTCGCCGGACCCGATGGCGAGGGCCTGCGGACGCTTGAGGCGCTGACCTACACCTACCTCGGCGCTTGGATCACGCGGCAACGCCAGAAGGTCGCTGCCGGTGAGGAGGGGGCCGATGGGCGCTTGGCCGCGGCGCTCGTGCTGGACGAGGAACTGCGGAAGCTCATCGAGGGGGAGCCTCCGTACGACATCTTCGTGCGCTGGAAGCCGCTTCAAGATCAACCCCTCGGGTGGGCGCCCGACATCGACGACGGCGTACGGCTCAACATCCGTCCCTTGCTGAAGGCCCGCGACATCAAGACCAAGAACGCTGGCATCCTGCGCGCCAAGCCCGATGCAACGTGGAGCAAGCCAAAGAAGTTGGGTGTTCGTGACCGGGGCAAGGAACCTGCGTCGCTGCGGCCCAAGCGGCAGTTCCCCTGGTTCTGGGGCTGCGATCCCGATGCGCACTTGGAGCACCGCATCGATTTTGGTGCCGAGACACCCGGTGCCGCGCCCGCAGGCGAAGACTTCGACGGGGTCCGCTGGAATGGTCTGCACTACACGCGGGCAGCCAAAGAGGCGGCGCGTCGCCGCGCGCGCGACGGGGACGAGGGAGGGGCGAACTCGTGAGCACGAGGCTTCGCGAATCCAGCGAGACCATGGCGGCAGCGCTCGTCGCGGCCGTGCGCCGTTGCGCCCGCGCACCTGCCGGCGTGGAATCTCCCGCAGCAGTGCTCGTGACCGATCCCGACCGGGAGTGGCTGCCGCTCCGCGACGTGCTCCTAACGGAGCTGCCCGAGCTACTCGTCCTCGGCGAGTACGACCCGGAGGCAAGGACGGGCCCGGCGATCTGGATTCGGTGCCTCGTGGACCGGACGCTCAGCGAGCCGGCCCTGCCGGCGAATCGACCGCCGGTCATCCTGTTGCCGGGGGTCGCCCGTCAGCATCTCCGTGCCGGTGAGGACTGTCCGGCCGGACTGCGCCCCCTCGTGGAACTGATGCACCGCGGCACACTTTGGCTCCAGCGGGCAGGGCACGACTGGAGCGTTCTCTCCTTCCTCACGACTCGTCACGGCCTCAAGCTCGACATCGCTCGCGACGACGCCACCAAGGAGGCGCTCGGTCGGGCCCTCTCTGAGGTCGCACAGACGCCGCTCGCGCAGCTTCGTGACCGCCGCCTCGACGCCGAGGACTTCGATCGCCTTCTCAGTCCCGACCCCGTCCGAAGTGTGCTCCGCTGGATGAGCGACCCAGAGGGCACGCGCGGCCGGCTGGGCGACAACGGCTGGGGCGCGTTCACAAGCCGTTGCCGTGAGCAGTTTGGCTTCGATCCTGACCGCGATCCGGACGTGGCTGCCGGCGCTCACGTAGCCGCGGGCGAGGGCCCGTGGGGAGACGTATGGCAGCGGTTCACGGAGGCACCTTCCAGCTATCCGGGCATCGCACCCCTGCTCAGGCGCAGCCGGCCAAGCGGCACGCTCCCGCTCCACCGCGAACCCTGGCCGGATCTGAACGAGGAAGACGAGGACGCGGTACGCGCCGAGCTGGCGCGCATCGCGAAGCAGGGGCACGAGGACGCCTGCAGCGCCGTGATCGACCTGGACCAACGCCACGCTGATAGGCGCGATCAGGTCTGGGCGCGGCTCGGGCTCTCGCCCCTCGCCGTCGTGCTCGAACCCCTGGCCCGGCTCGCCCAGTCTGCGGGCCAGGCCCTGGGCGGGAAACACCCGGACGAGAAAGCCAAGCTGTACGCCGA
>JAJDCN010000150.1 GCA_029260815.1 Planctomycetota bacterium | reverse complement strand
ACCTGGGAGCGCCAGTTGTTACTGACCGGCTATTCGTTTGTTACAAGCTACAACCTCCTATCCTTCAGTTTTGATCCCAAAGTGGCGCGTTATGTCGGAATTCAAATTCTGCGCGGCCGTCAGGATCCGAATACCGGTACGGTCCACGCGGCAATTGGCGAAGTGGAAGTAGGCTACGGAACGGTAAGTATGAGCAACTCCGCCACGCTACAGTTCACGGCGGTGGGCGACGACGGCATGGTCGGCACGGCCGCACGCTACGAAGTTCTGCAAAGTCTCAACCCCATTTGGGAGGGCGGCGCCGCGCCAGCGGTGATTGCCCCGATGCTGCCCAGCCCCTTGGAAGCTAACCAGCATCAGGCGATCACGGTAACCCAACTTGTCCCGGGCACCACCTACCACTTCGGCGTGCGCGTATTGGACGAAGCCGGCAACGCATCTACGTTGTCGACCGTCGTCTACACGGTACCGGAATAATCTCTTATTCTCCCTCGCGCATGTCGTCGAGCCAGGCGGCGTCTTTCAAGAATCCTGCGATCGTTTCGGCCACGACCCGTTCGCCGGTTTCGTTGAAATGTGTGTCGTCTTCGATATAGGGATGCCGCCCGTTGCGGGCCGCTTCGAGGAACGCGGGGTGGAGGTCGAGGTAGGGGATCGGGTGCTCCCGTTCCCGGCAAAGTTCCGACAGGAGCGTGGACACATTCTCAGCATTTTTCTTGAATGCGGAAAGTTTGATGGATGGGGCTCTGGACGCGGTGGCCAGATCGAAGTATTGCTGGAGAGCCTCCGGTTCCATTGCTTCTTCAAGTAGAGGTAGATAGGTGCGCAGCTTCAAGGGCAGATTCACGATTACCAGCCGCGTGCCGTCTTGACCGACAAGGTCGTTCAACCGTTCCAATTCCTGCTTTGCGATCTGCCAACCCTGGCTTTGTTCCAGTTGGGTCTTGTCTACGGCCCGACGGGCGGCTTCCGCAAAGAAGAAGGCAGCCCGGTGAGGCCGGGCGAAATGGGCGAAGGTAATGCGATTGTATTGGCCCGCGATTGGGAGCGCGTTGGACTCGCGATAGAACGGTCGCTCGAACAGGCTGCGATCAGCCAGCAGCGGCGCCCAGGAACCCGACAGTGCAGCAAACCCCGACAGCAGTAGGGATCGATCCGTATTGCGGCGGGTCTGCGAGATCGGGTGGCTTCGAAGGAGTACGGTCTGCAGGATGCCTTTTCTTTCGGCGCTCCTGTTGGTTTCGAAGCCGATTCCCGCGTTCAGTGCTTCGCGTCGTCGCTCGTTCTCGAGTAGGTCGTTGGTTTCGCAGAACAACAGGATCACGATCTTCGGTTTGAGATTCGACACTACGTGTTCGTACACGGCGCGTTCTTCGATTGTGCCCTGCGCACGGATGCCGAAGTTGCACACGGATTTTCCAATCTCCGCGGATAGCAGGCTGGGCCATTGCCGGTCGGTGGGAAGGTATTCGCAGTAAGAGTCTCCCAAGACGGCGACAAAAGGAGCCGATTGGGTGGTTCGATTCGAGAAACCCCTAGCATCGGTGAGAAGCTCACCTTCGATCGGAATTCTTCCGGGTCGGTAGACGGTCTCCCCTGTGACGTAGAGGGAACCGTACTTCAGAAAGACCTGCTGTTTTTGGTTTGGCTTGAATCGCTTGACGATCTCTGCGTGCTCGCCGTCCGCTTCCATCAGGTCCATGGCTTCTTCTTGGGCAAAACGTACGGCAGCGGCTGGCACGCGTGGAGATCCATAGAACAGTTTCAGATAGGCGTCTTGACCGAGGATGGTGGGATATTTTCGGATGCCCCACTCCATCCCAACGATCCCAACAAAAAGCGTCAGGCCAAGCACACCGAGACGAACCGTGGCTTTGCGTCGATCCCGGCCAGCCGGCGTCGTCTTCTTCCACCAGATCAACAGTGCTGAACCGGACGCCAGGAAGAGCAAGGCGATTGCGCAGATTCCCTGATATGCGTAGTCGATCCGCAGGTTCACCCAGGCGCTGCGGGCCTCCGGGTCCGTGCTGAGTGTGGTCAGCACCAGCGCTCCAGGGTCGGCTTGCGCGGGCAAGTCGATGGCGTATTCCCACCCGTCGTCGGATTCCGGCGCTGTGTCCGAATCAAACAGGAGTTTTTCCTGCGCACCCGCGTGAAGGAAGACTTGGTGCCGCACGGCGACGCCGGCCTTTGGAGGGGCTAGTTTGAACCGAAGCACTTCGGGATATTGTGAAAAGACCGTGCGGAACCAGATCGAGCAATTGCCCGGCACGCGCAGGTACTGCGTCGGATTTGACAGGTCTGGATGGGGCTGCCGCTCTTCGCGCACACTCGTGAGGTGTTGCAGGGGCACGTCCGCACGATCCAAGGAAAGGTATTGGGTCGGTGCAAAGAGAAGAAACGCGGTTGCGAGCACGGCCATAATCGCACCGCAGAGAAGGAATAGAGCGGCCAGAATCAGTCTTGCCATGTCACTCCAGTTCGGTTCGAGAACTCATGCCACGGATCGGATCCTCTCCTGACTGTGCCCGCCCCGAGCCCGATGCGATCGAGTTATTTTCGCGCGGCGGTGACGTCAAACAGATCGATCTGGTACCTTCCCGGTGCGGGGATCTCGAGGGTTGCTTCCACCGCGATCGTCTTCGATTCTACCATAGCCGGCAGCTCAAGGGAGCACTCAATCGAGTGGGACAACTCGCCGAAATGGACGCGGGAGGTCACCGGGCCAGCTGGCTCGCCGTTGAACCGCACCGCCGGAATGTACGAATGTTGGGGGTCCGGAACGATGCCCAGGGTGATGATTTTGATGACCAGTTGTACCGCCTCACCCGCTTTCGGTGCCTGCACTTTAAAGGTCAATTGAGCTGTCAATGGGCCCTTCGTCTGATAGGCCAAGCGTGACGGGAGAATCGACCCGGTGAGTGGTCCGGGGGACACCGGCGGTGGGTCCAGAACCAGTGTATCGTAGCGCACGTGCGGACGGTACGCGTAAGCCTGAAACCCTTCGGTGGTCCACACCGGTGGCGCTTGGGGAACGACGGTCAGGTTTGCGGGCGCCACGACGAGAAAATGGTCATCGGTCCGGGCCGCCGGGGAGCTGTACTGCTGGATAAAGAGGGTCTTCAAGATGTCGTAGCCCTCGGACGCGTCTTCGGTCAGCAGGCGTGCACCCTCCCCGTGCAGGCGTACACGCCATTGCTGCGGAGCCAGTCCCGATTCGGTAAAGAGGAACCGATAGAATGCCGTCTTGGCCCGGAGGGTGGGGTTTCCATAGACCGAGCCCGCAGAGCTCGCGTACGTGTCATGAGTGCATAAGTAAGCAATGTGGCTGGCGGCTATAGACAGGACCATAATCGAAGCGGTTGCGTAGAGAAGCACGTCTCTCCGCTTCCCCGCCGTTCGGTCTTGGACGAACCCGATGGCGAGGACCAACCCGGCGGCCTGGATCAGTGGCTTGAACCCCCTAAGTGACCACCAGTACCATGGTTCCACATACTGAAGCAGACTGATCAAGACCACCGCCGCCAAGTACGTTCCACACAATGTGACCAGGACGGCCCTGGTTCGGTCGCCGAAGAAACGGCTGCAGCCGCCGGTCCATACGCCCCCCAGGCAGAACAACAACCCGCCTGCCATGAGGCCCAAGTCGAACACCACTCCGGCCACAAGCAATGTTCGTGTCCATCCGTCCGGTGCGATGAGATCGGTGTGTTGCAATTCCTCTATGCACCCCACGGCCGATGCGGTCAAGACTGCAGTGGCGGTTCGGCCACGCACGGCATTGCCGATGGGACGCTCCAGCGTGGGTGCGGAGCCTCCGCGCTGAAAATACTCAACCGCACCACGAAGGTTTTCAAAGTCGTGCGTCACCTCGTGGACTACGTACGGCGCGTGAAGCAACAGGGCGATCATGCTTGCGACGATCAGGCCTTGCCTGCGGATGCCCCGCACGGTGAAGCAGGCAACGAACCCGGCGGCGACGACGATGAGAACTGTCGAAGCGTGGATCTGGACCAGCAAGCCGCCCAAGATTGCGACGCCCAGGAAGCACCGCCCGCGGTTTTGTACACAGGCTAGCAGCGTGAGAATAAATGCGACCACGAACGGTGCAATGATCGCATAGCTCAACAACGCGCGGGACATGGTGAGCAGCGTGACATCGGTTGCATACAGAACCGCCGCGAACCACGCAACCGCTGGCGAAACGATGCGCCGGCCCCAGAGAACCAGGAGCCCCGGTACCAGCGCGTGGAGGACGCAAGTGAACTGAATGATCGCCCAAGGACTTTGAAAAACCCACAGGGGCAGGGCGATTGCGTAGTAATAGAGAGGCGGCATGTTAACGGTGCCGTGTGTTGGCCGAGCGGCGCTCCCTTCGAGAGGAAAATCTCGCCCCGTAGCGATGTCGTACGCGTGGCTGGCGAAAAGTGCCGCGTCGGCGTTAAATGGATGGAGATCCCAATTACGCAGTGTGAACCAGCCAGTTCCTGTCACCAGGAAGAGGACGCCGATCCATTCCAAATTCCGACGGGACAACACTCTCATTCCTATGTCCGAATTTATGTGATACGTTTGTTCCGAAAGGTATCAAGGGTGCCGATTATGCTATGCACCGCCGCTGGATTGCAACGACAAATCGGAAAAGGTTTCGTTTCCAGGACCGCGCCGACTGAAACACACTGGACCGGAAACAAGCAACTTTCCAGGAACAATCTTCACGAAGCCGCGTCTAATCAGGCAGAGATCGTTCGCAGTGGGTATGCCCTGCGGGCTTCGTGTCGTGGCGAGCAGAAAAGGAGAAGGAAATGACTCTATTTCGTAGGGCATTCGGGCCGTGGGCTTACGTTTCCGTCGTGGTATTTGCGGTGATCGGGATTGGGTTTCCACTGGTTGCCAACGCGGCTGTCGCTTCGGGGAAGCTGACCCTGACAACGCGCAAGGCGGTAGTATTCAAGGACGGCTATGCGCTGTTGATCAAGGATGCGCGAGGCACGGCCGACGCATCCGGTCGCGTGTTCACATTGGACGTGCCGGATTCTGCGGTTCTGGGAAGCTTCTGGGCACTCAGCAAAAAACAAGAAATTCTGGCGATGCATGCCGAGTTCACTGAGGATTGGAAACGCGTGGAAGCGCCGTTGACCAAAGCGACAAGCAATCTGAGCACTCTGTTCAACCGGATAAGCGACGAACAGGTTGTTTTGACCACCACACATGGTAAAAAAGTCTCGGGCAAGCTGCTGGGCCGGACAAGAATCGAAGACCGACCCTTTGTCCTGATTCAGCCAGTGGCCACCGCCGCCAATCCAACGCCACAGCCCATCACTGTGAACCAATCGGAGATCGTCGCGATACACAGCGCCGCGCTTGGCGGTTACGCAAACATGGATCCAACGTTTGTCCGGGCCAAACGGTTGAGCTTTTCCATGGGTATCGAGCAAGCTGGCAAGCCGGTTACGTTGACATTGGTCTACTTTACGCCAGGGATCCGCTGGATTCCCACCTACCGAGTCAGCGGAAAACTGGAAGACACTGCGGCCATGGCCCTTCAGGCGGAGATTCTCAACCACAGGGAAGACCTTCAATCCGTGACGCTGGATCTGGTGGTCGGCGTTCCGCATTTTCGGTTCCGCGATGTCATCTCTCCGCTCTCGCTGGAAGCGAAACTTCGGAACACGCTGGCCCAGGCGGCCCCGCAGCTCATGGGGCAGATGACCAAGCCATGTTTACCCAACGAGTCGGCGAATGGCGACACGAGCCGAATGCGCCGGCCGCGGTCCCGGACATCCGCTTGCCAGACGATCTGAGCGCCACCGGCGAACAAGATCTGTTCGTCTACAGCGTGCCGGAGTTCTCCTTGAAGGTCGGCGGCCGCGCAACTGTCCCGATCTGGCAGGCGGAAGCGCCGTTGAAGCATCTGTATACCCTAGACCTGCAGGTCGTGCGCAACGCCCGGCATGGCAGCATGGTGCGTGGCGAGTCCAACGACGCCCGTTACCCCGCGGGCTCTCCGCTTCGACTGCTCAAGACACAGGTTTGGCACCAATTGGAGCTGAGCAACCCGTCGAAGATTCCCTGGACGACCGGAGCGGCGATGATCCTGCGCGGCTCGCTTCCCGTGGGCCAGGACTTGCTAACGTATACTGCACCCGGCGGGACGAGTCTTCTTCCCATGACCGTCGCGATCAACTTGCGCGGAACCCTGGCCGAAGAGGAGATTGGCCGTGAGCCCAACGTGTTAAGGTGGGGCGATCACTCGTATTCGCGGATCCGCAAGAAGGGGACCGTGACGCTTACCAGTTTCCGCGAGACCAAGTCCCGTGCGCGGGTGGCCGTCTCCTTGCCGGGAAAAGCCGATAAGATCTCCGGTGACGGGAAGCTTCGAATCGACGATTTCCATACTTCGGACTGGCAGAGCGGCGGCTTCTGGCAGAACAATCATAGTGAGCTAATTTGGGAACTGGAGCTGGAGCCGGGCAAGACCGTGGAGTTGACCTACCACGTTTCTTTCTATGTACGGTAGTAAAGCGCATTGGGCTGCTGGCCAGTCGGTTCCGACTTATCGCAGCTTGATGTTTCGGTTGGCCAGGGTCTGGGCGGTGGCCTTGGCCAGTCGGGCGACGGCGCGGTGGTAGTCGATGATCGCGCGGTTGTACCGAACCATGCTCTGGACGAAGACGGCGTTTTTCTCAATGACGTCGCGGGTGGTGGCGGTGCCGGCCTTGAGTCGATCACGGGTCGCCTGGAGCGTTTTTTCTGAGAATTCTTTGGCCTTGCGCGCTTCGCCGCTGCGATCAATCGCCGCGTTGACTGCTCGGATGGCCTCGCGCACCTCGAGGACCACTTGTGCCTTGAGGCTGTCGGTGCGGATCTTCGCCTTGCGCTGCTCGATGTCCGCCTTGCGGAACCGAGCCTTGGCCTCTCTATTGCCCAAGGGGATCTCTAGGGCAAGGCCGGCGGCGTAGGAGGTGCTACGCAGGGTGCTGGTCTCGTCGAAGCTGGCGCCATGGTTGCTGTCGAGGCCGCGAAGCGTGGTGGAACCCACCAGGTCCAATTTCGGCAGCAGCCCGTTCTCGGCGGCGTCCTTGGCCACTTCGGTATTTTCCTCCAGCTTGACCGCCTGGCGAAGCTCCCGCCGTTCGCGCAGGGCAGTCTCTTCGTGTTCCTTCCGGTTTTCGATCTTCTTGGCGCCGGCGGTTAGCTCTTCGGGGACCAAATTGTCGTCGGGATGAAAGGTCGTCCGATGCGGATCGACGAAGTTCAGCAGCAGGTCCAGGTTGTTGCGGACAATGATTTCTTGAATAATGACGTTTTCGTTGGCCGTGGCTTGGTCAGCTTGGGCCTCCCACAGTTCGGCCTTGGATGCGACGCCAACGCCCGGGGCGGCTTTCTTGCTGACTTCCGCAACAAGGTTGTCGGCGACCACCTTCGATTCGTTGATCGCCTTGAGATCTTCGGCGGCTTGGGCGAAATCGAGGTACGCTTCCTCGACGTTCGTCAATACATTGATGACTTTTTCTTCAAAAGCGTCTTTGGAGATCGCCAGGTTGTTTTGAGCGATGATAACGTCCGCTTCATTCACATTGATGCCGAACTCCCGCAGCAACGGCTGGGTTACCGAGACGTTTAGGTTGGAGGCGACCGCCGGGTTGAGCGTGGAGAAGGTGGAATTGGTCCGCAGTTTTTGCGAGGCCCAGCGGACGTCGTAGCGGCCTCCGGTCCGAACCTTCTGTGTCACACCCAAGTCGAAATCGAACTGCTCGGTTTTGACCTCCATCGCGCCGGACAACGCACTTCCGGTGGGGGTCCGGTTCTGGGCATATTCGGAGTTCCCCGTGATCTTCGGCTCAAACTCCGCTTCGGCCGTATCGATGTCGGCCTCGGCCGATTCCGGTCCCATTTTCTCCAAGGCGATATCGAAGTTGTTCTTGAGCGCCAGTCGACGGACAGACTCCAGAGAGAGAATCTTAGGGATTTTAAGTTTTTCCGGGGTCTGTTCTTCCTTGGCCTGCCCGGTGGTTGCAAGCAATGCAATGAGTACAAAGGCCGTTGTCGTTCGCCGAAACCTCTTCACGAAAAGCCCTCCTCCGTGGAAATGCGATCGTGTCCGCAAGCTTATAGGATACTGAAAGTCGCCCATTTTTGCAAGCTCCTGCGCGGGAAGTGAGCCCGACACCTTGACATTGTCGCGTCAGTCCGCTAGCATTTCCGCTTTGGAATGATCCAATCCTCGATGTTTCAATGACAAGGAGAAGACAATGAAAACCATACACCTGAATATCGCAGCCGTTCTTTTATGCGCTTTGGCTGCGGGCTGCTCCAGCGGGATCTATCCGGTCGCAAAATCCGGCGGCGGGACCTACCCGCTGCCGGTGGGCGACGCGGCGGCCATGGACGCGCTGCAAGGCCGGTCCATGCAGCCGGTCCCAACGCTGGAAATCCTTGAGCCCGCCGATGGCCAGACGATCAAAGGCAATGCCCTGACCGTGAAGTTTAAGGTCAACAACTACAAGATCGGAAAAGACGATATGGACAAGGGGAAAGACTGGTTCCGCCAGCATGTCCATGTGATCCTGGACAACAAGCCCTACAAGGCCGACTACGACGAAAACGGCTCGATCCGGTTCAAGGATCTCCCGGCGGGTACCCACACGCTCACGGCGTTTCTCGCCCGCAAGTTCCACCTGTCCCTCAAGAATCCGGGGGCCGGTCGGTTCGTCACCTTCCATGTCGAGAGCCCCATGCCCGAGGTCGCCCCGGCCGAGGGCGCCCCGACCTTGATCTACAGCCGACCCAAAGGCAAGTATTCCATCAAGGGTGGTGCCGCGGCGCACCTCATGCTGGATTTTTATCTGGTCAACGTCCCGAATTTCGGCGAGGACCACTTCGTTGTGTGGTCCCTGGACAGCGGCAAGGTCCACACCGTGAGCGATTGGAACCCGGTGATCCTGGGCTCGAACCTGTCCCAGGGTGAACACACCGTCCGGCTCAAGCTGGTAGACAAGGACGGCAAGGTAGTTCCAGGGCCCTATAACTCTGTGCTACGAACTTTTGAGGTCACCGAATAAGGCTGAATTGGACGGGAGGAAGATGTTAAACCTAACAGCATTCAAGAGCCCGGCGAAAAAATTTCGCGAGGTTCCATTCTGGTCCTGGAACGACTGGCTTGAAATCCCCGAATTGGTGCGCCAGATCGGCGAAATGGACGACGCTGGCTGGGGCGGCTTCTTCATGCACGCCCGCGGCGGACGGGAGACACCTTATTTGGGCACTGAATGGATGGCCTGCGTCAAGGCCTGCGTTGTCGAGGCCAAAAAGCGCGGTATGCATGCTTGGCTGTATGACGAGGACAAGTGGCCCTCCGGCTTTGGTGGTGGGGCGGTTCCGAAGCTCTCGCCCGCTTACCGCGAAAAAGCCCTCAGGCTGCGCGAACACGGTATCCCCGACCGACCCGAGTGCGTCAAAGTGCTTGGTGTCTACTCCGCCGTGAAACGGGGCGGCCGAGTCCTGGATCTTAAAGCGATCCCGAAAGATAAAACAGACGCCGAGCGTCGAAAAGGGCAGACGATCTTCTACATTTATCAGTGGACTGCTCCGCTGGAGGTCCCGCGTTTCAATGGTACCAGCTACGTTGACACGCTCAACCCGCAGATGACCCAGGCATTTATTGCGTCAACCCACGCCAAGTACAAGCGCGTGGTGGGGGACCAGTTCGGCAAGACCGTGCCAGGCATCTTCACCGACGAACCGTCCTGCATGGACGGCCCTGAGCAGCGACTGCCCGCGGTTCCCTGGACCACCGGCTTCCCGACTTATTTCAAAAAACTTAATGGATACACGCTCACGCCACACCTGCCTTCGCTGTTTTTCCAAGTTGGCGATTGGCGCAAAATTCGTTACGACTTTCGGCGTACTATCCAGCGACGCTTTGTGGAAAGCTACAGCAAACCCATCGGCGAATGGTGTGAACGAAACAATCTAAAATCAACGGGTCACTATCTTATTGAAGAGGACTTCAAGGGCCAAATCACTTTCTCCGGCGGCGGCGTGATGCCCCATTATGAGTACATGCAGTACCCGGGCATCGATCACCTTGGATGGAAGCAGATTCACCCGACACTGGCCAAGCAGGTCGCCTCGGTCGCCAGCCAGCTCGGTAAGGAGCGCGTCCTGAGCGAACTGTACGGTTGTTCAGGCCACCGTTCGTCCTTCGAGGATCGCAAGTGGTTGGCCGATTGGCATTTTGTCCACGGCGTAAATCTGCTCAACCCGCACCTGTCGCTCTATTCCATGCGTGGCGAGCGCAAGCGCGATTACCCACCGAACATCTACTATCAGCAGCCGTACTGGAAGCATAATCGCGTATTGTCTGACTATATTGGCCGTATCGCTTACGCTCTAACCCAGGGCCGTAGGGTTGTCGATGTGTTGGTTCTCAATACCATCGAGTCTGCCTGGATGGACAGCAACGGGTACTATACCACCGATCGTATTGATGAACTCGATGGCCAGTTCAAACGCGTCCAGGATATTCTGCTATCTGACCAGCGCGACTACGAGATTGGCGATGAAGAACTTCTCCTCCGGCACGGAGTGGTGCGCGATGGCGCACTCACCGTTGGCGATTCCTCTTACGCTGTTGTGGTTCTGCCGCCGTTGACGGTGTTGCGCGAAACTACGGTTCGTCTTCTAGAAGAATTTGTTGCCAACGGTGGCAGTCTCATCGCTGTTCGCCCTACTGCCACGTACGTGGAGGGCGTGAAAGACGCTCGACGGGTCAATGCCCTGCTCAAGTCCTCGACGGTTGTTGATCTGAGCCCCGCGCCGTTGCGCAATGCGATTGATGCAGAGATTCCACGCTCCGTAAGTGTGCGCGCCCGTGGCAACCGGCGTGTGGACGACATCCACGTGCATCAGCGCAACTGGAGCGAGACGGACCTTTACTTTTTTACGAACTGTTCCCGCACGCGGGCCCAGGATGTGGCCATTCACCTGCGCGGCCCCGGTAAACTAACCTTGTGGGACACGCGGACGGGCGCCCGGCGCGCACTGCCTGCGGTCGAGCGCAACGGCTACATCGTCTTCAATGCGCGCTTGGAAACCGCTGGTTCGCTATTGGTCTCCCGTGAGTTGGGCAAGTCCCCAGCCAAGCCGTCCGTTGCCGCAAAAAAGGGCAAGGCTCAACGCCGACTGCGGTTGTCCGGTGACTGGAAACTCCGGCGGCTTGATCCCAATGCCCTGACACTGGACACGTGCCGTTACCAATTTCTTTCTACGACCCGGTGGAGTGAGGAGTTGCCGGCCTGGAAAGTGCAAGAAAAGCTTAAAAAAAATGCCTATGGAACCTTTGGGTTGCGCTACTCATTCGAGGCGAAGAGTGCGCCACGCGGTAAGTGTCACCTTGTGATGGAATGTCCCGAGCTTTTTGTTGTCTCCATCAACGGACAGTGGATCACGCCCCTGAGTAAGGAGAACTACTACCGAGATACGTACTTTCGGATGCTCGACATCACCGGAAAGATCCGATCAGGTACAAACGTGATCGAGATGCACGCACCGGGAATGCACGGCCATCGGGTAGAAAGCTGTTACATCATTGGCGAATTCGCCGTTACCAACCGCGCCAATCGTCACTTCGCGCTGACCACGGAAAAGAAGACCTCGACCGGCGTGGACTTGGTCAAAGACGGCTATCCGTTCTACGCGGGCAGCTTCGACTTTACGCGTACATTCTCTTTGACCACGAAACCACAGTCAGCACAAATCCGTTTCGGCCGGATGAACTTCATCCACGCCGAGGTCTTCGTCAATGGCCGCAAGGCAGGAGCCGCCTACTGGAGTCCGTTGACCGTAGACGTGGCCCGGCATCTCAAACGCGGCCGTAACGAGATCCGCATTCGCTTGACCAACAGCCTGCGCAATCTGCTCGGTCCCCATCACCAGAAGACTGGTGACCAGAACTGGACGGGCCCCGCGGAGTTCGTCAACGAGAAGAACTGGACCGACCGCTACGACCTGCACCCCTTTGGTCTGAGCGGCGTAGAGCTCGTCTATAGCTAAGAGAAGCGATTCAATTCTTTAGAAGAATCACGTGCAGGGCGCAAGGGCCGTGGACGCCGATGGTAAGGACTTGCTCGATGTCCGCCGTGCGACTGGGGCCGGTGACGAGCGTCAGGCATGAGGGCATTTCGCCTGCATCCAACACCTGAGCCAGTACTGTATCCAAATCTTCCACTAGCGCGTTGATGGGCACAATCGCGATGTGAAGTGGCGGCAGCAGCGAGACAGAACGGGACAGGCCCTTTCCAGAGAGGAACGCAAGAGTTCCGGTATCCGCAATCGCGAAATCCGCCGAGGTAATTCCCGCATCGCAAGTGGCCAGTTCGTTTTTGTCGGCGCTTCCCAAGATCCATTCGATTTTGTTGCTCCCGAGCGCCTTGGGTAGGTCCAACGCGCGCAGGGTGTCGCAGGCGTCCACCGCCACCCGCTCCGCGCCTCCGTCCTTGAGGATGGTCTTGACCGCGCGCGCTGCCGCCGTGGGAGATTGCACGGTGGTCACGTGACCGTCCACCGCTTGTAGCCGCTCAGCGAATCGCGTCTTCGAACTCTTAATGGCGGCGTTCATGTTCGGTCTCCCACCACTCTCGGAAGCTCTGTTCCGCCGGCTCCGGAAACGTCCGGCTCTCGGTCCAACCGGAAAGCGGATAGGGCACGCGGCCACTGGTCAAACGGTAGAACTTTCGAGCGACCTTCCGCGCGAGTGCGAACCGTCGCGGCGAGCCCATCGCCAGCGCCCAGGCTTTGAAAGCGATTTGTTCGAACAGGCCGGCCGGCGCGCGGTTGGCTAGGCGCGCGCGCAGTAGCAAGAGCAACCGCGGCAGGTCGATCTTGACCGGGCACACGTCCTTGCACGCGCCGCACAGGGACGAGGCACTGGGAAGTTCTGTGCCGGTGTTCTCATTGCCCAACAGGGGGGTCACAATGGAGCCGATCGGTCCGGGATAGACCCCGCCGTAGGCGTGACCACCGATGAGTTTGTAGACCGGGCACACGTTCAGGCACGCCCCGCAGCGGATACACCGCAACACCTCGCGCAGTTTCGCGTCCCGGTGGATGCGCCGGCGGCCGTTGTCCAACAAAACTAGGTGAAACTCCTCCGCACCGTCCGGCTCGCCCGCGCGTCGAGGGCCGGTGATGAGCGAAATATAACTGCTGATCCGCTGTCCGGTGGCGCTGCGCGTTAGCAGCTTGAGCATCGTGGGTAAGTCGGACATTTTTTCGATGACCTTTTCGATGCCGACCACCGCGATGTGGGTCTTCGGCAAGGCCGTGGTGAGTCGGGCGTTGCCTTCGTTCTCCACGATTACCAGTGTCCCGGTTTCGGCCACCAGGAAATTCCCGCCGGTGATCCCGATATTGGCCTGGAGAAATTTCTTGCGCAAGGTGGCACGCGCGGCCTTGGTAAGTTCGTCGATGGATTCGGATTTCGGAACACCCAGCTTTCGGTGAAACAGCTCAGAAACTTGCTTGCGCGTTTTGTGGATCGCGGGAATGATGATGTGCGCCGGCTTTTCCCGCGCTAGTTGGATGATGCGCTCGCCCAGATCGGTCTCTACGACCTCGATCTCGTCCTCTTCCAGGATTCGTGCCAGATCGATTTCCTCGGTGGTCATGGATTTGCTTTTGGTGATGATCCGCGCGTACTTACGCCGCGCCACGCCCAGAATGTAGTCGTTCGCCGCCTGCGCGTCCGCGGCGTGGAATACGCGTCCGCCGCGGGCGGTGACCTGCTGTTCCAACCGGTGGAGCAGCAGCGGCAGATTGTGAAGTGCTGCGTCTTTGATCTGCCGGCCCTGTTCGCGCAGGGCGTTGAGTTCGTCCTCGTCGGAAAACGCGTGGACTCGGGCCTCGGCGAAGCGCTGCGTCGCGTTGTTGATGGCCTGCCCCAAGTGCTTGTCCCGAAGGGCCTGGGCGGAACGGGTTTTGAATCCTTCCGGGCTCATTGCGCCGTCTCCAGGACTTCCGCCAGGTGGAGCGTCCGGATCGAGCTTTCGTTGCGTTGCAGGGCCCCTTCGATACTCATCAGGCAGCCGGAGTCGCAGGCGACCACTACTTCGGCTCCGGAGCGTAGGATGGCGTTGACCTTGTTGCAGACCATGGCGCCCGACAGACGCGGGTGCTTGATCGAAAAAGTCCCGCCGAATCCGCAGCACTCTTCGTCGTTCTCCAGAGGCACCCGCTTCAGGCCCGCGACGGATTCCAGTAACCGCAGTGGCTCCTCGGCGATCCCCAGTTCCCGGGTCAAATGACAGGAGGGGTGATAGACGACGGTGCCGTGGAAGGAACTGTGCGTGTCGGTGATCCCTGCCACACGCACGAGAAACTCAGACAGTTCGTAGATCTTTCCCGCCAGCGCCACGGCCTGCTCATGCTCACGGGTGTCGGTGGCGAACAATTCACCGAAGGCATTGCGGACCATCGCCGTGCAGGAACCGGACGGGCAGACGACGGCTTGGGCGTTGGCAAAGGCCTCCAGTAGCGGACGTGCGACGCGCCGGGCTTCGTCTGGATAGCCGGTGTTAAACGCCGGCTGACCGCAACAGACCGCGCGGCAGGGGAAGTCGACGGAAAAACCCAATCGTTCCAAAAGGTTTACGGTCGCGATGCCGGCCCGCGGTGCGATGGCGTCGACCAGGCAGGTAGCGAAGATGGAGACGCGTTCCGGTCGTTCGTGGTTCACGGGCTCTCCACTTGCGCCAGGTCGGTTATAGCGCCGATCTCCAGGGTCATGGCGCGCGTCTCACCCGGCTTGAGGAAGGTCAGACGCCCCTCTGCGCGCTCCTTGGCGCGGCCCTGCGGGTAGCTGTTGCCTGGCTCCAAACCGACGGAGTAGGTGCCGGCGCACAGCATCTTCCACTCGGTGAAATAGGGCAGCTCTTCCTTGTTGTACTTGACGTAGAGGCCAAATCCCTCGTCCAGATTCGGGTTTGCCAGGGCCGCGCGCACCGAGCCGTCGGGGTCCGATTGCATGTCGAGGAAGTAGCACTTCTCGCGATACCCTTCGCGTGGGGCATGAAATCGGTCGTAGTTTGCCGCGTCTTCCTCAGCGTCCGCGTCCCGCGGTGTGCTTTTGATCACCGGCGCATAGAGTCGGCTGCCTTCGTCTAAGGCGGGGAAACCAGCGTTGATATGGTAGAGGATCATAAACGGCGCATCGTTGAAGCCCTGATTTTCCACGTGGTCGTGGATCGTAAAGGAATCGCGGCCCAGGGCGGTGGAGATCGTGCGGGTCAACAGGAGGTTGTGTCCGATGTTTTTGCCCGTGGGGATGTTGGCGATGGAGGTCTCGCGCATCTGGCCGGTAAGGGCCATTTCGTATTCGTTGCCGACCCAGCCCTGGCGCAGCGCCACGTTGGCAGCAGGGACGACGGTGATTCGCCCGTGGAGTCCCATGGCCTCGTCTTCGTCGGTGCCGGGGGCGCCGTGGTAGGTCAGCCCGCAGGTGGCGACCAGGCCGCCGAAGAAGGTGCGCAGCCAGCCGAATCCGTCCGGCTCGAAAAAGGCGGGGGGCTTGTCACCGACGGTGGAGCGCCAGCACAAGGACCGACCGCAGTGATCGGCGGAAGAGACGTCCATGGCTCGGTCCAACAGGACGGTATACCGGAAACCGGAGCCCGTGTTGAACAGGGCCGCTCGTACGCCGCCCTCGAGGGTGGCCAGGGTGATCCCGCCCAGTTGGGAGGTGTCGCCGAATCGGCGGGTCAGTTCATCGCGAGTGTAGGCGGTACCGAAGAGGGTGGCCACGGTGCCTAGCTCCAGCCGGCGGCGTCGCCCACCCGCTCGGCCTCGATCTTTTCCTGGTATCCGCTTTCGCGATACGCGGCAATCGGGTCCGGGTGCAGGCCCGCCTCGACGCGGGCGGTCTGGAGGATCGGGCTCACGTCGGTATTGAAGGCTCGCTGGAGCGTGGTTTCGGCCATAAGGGTGTCGTTGACCTCGCGAGCGGCTTCCAGTTTGTCACGCTCTACGAGGAACGCTTTGGTAAAGCCGTCCTGCACGGACATCACCGACTGGATGGCCGCCTCAACTTTGCGCTTGATGATGTGGCTCTGGTCGAGCATGTATGCGACGTCAAGCTTCGGCACGTCCGGGTCCTGCTCGGCGGCGACGAGTTCATTGTAGATCAGGAACATCTCGTAGGGGTTGATGGAGCCGACGGTCAGGTCGTCGTCGGCGTACTTGCGGTTGTTGAAATGGAAGCCGCCCATTCGTCCTTCGTAGATCAGGGTAGCGACGATCCATTCAATGTTTGTGCCCTGTGCGTGATGGCCGGTATCGACCAGGACCTGCGCGCGATCGCCCAGTTTTTTGCAGATGGCGTAGGAGACGCCCCAGTCGGCCACGTCCGTATGGTAGAAGGCCGGCTCGAAAAACTTGTACTCCACTAGCATCCGCATGGTGTTAGGCATATGGTGGTAGACCTCGGCGAGTCCTTCGTCGAACCAAGCGCGGCGCTTTCGGAAGTTTCCCTGACCGGGGTAGTTGGTGCCATCGGCGAACCAGGGTGTGAACAAGTTGGAGCCGACTTCCACGGCGATATCGACGCACTCTTTCATGTGGTCGATCGACCGGCGTCGCACTTCCCGGTTCACATGGGCCAGGGAGCCGTGTTTGTAGTCATACTCCTGGAAGAGGTTCGGGTTGACCGCGCCGATGGCCACGCCGTGTGCTTCCGCATGATTACGCAGTTTGGTGTAGTCGTCCACCTTGTCCCAGGGGATGTGTACCGCCACCGACGGAGCGATGCCAGTCAGCTTGTGGACGACGCCGGCGTCCTCGAACTTTTCGAAGGTGTCCCGTGGAATCCCTTTTTCGTGAAACACCTTGAAGCGGGTGCCGCTGTTGCCGTAGCCCCAGGAGGGGGTTTCCACGTGCAAGGTCATAGCGGCCTTCTTGATCGCATCGATCTCGATACCGCGTTCGGCCAGCTTTTCTCCGAGGATCGCGTATTCGCGTGAGAGTCTGTCGGCGGACATGGTACACCTCCGGTTTGGGGCTGTTTGTGCAGGCCGTTAACGTATCAAAGGGGGGTGGACCCCGTCAAGATACCGATTGGGCTGGTGACTTACTTTGCGCTCCGGGCCGCGTCGAGCAGCTCATTGGCGTCGAGGCGCTTCGTATAGTCTGGGTTGGCGTATTGAAATTGAACGACGCCATTCATGTCGATCAGATACACCGCGGGAACTGGAAGTTGGTTATGGGTCTCGCCTGTGGCGTCGACCAGATCGATGCCGTAGCCCTTGTACTTCGTCACCGTCTCGTCATCCAGGCGGAACGTCAAACCGTAAGCGGTAGACGCTTTCATTTTGCTGTCGGACAACAAGCGGTAGGAAACTTTGTGCTTCCCGATACTCTCGCGGAGTTTCTCAGGCCGGTCGGGGCTTACGCCGATCAGTTGGTAGCCTAGCCTGACCAGCTCCGGCTCAATCTGCTGCAGGTCTCCCAACTGCCGGTTGCAGTACATGCACCAACCGCCTCGGTAGAAGATTAGGGCCGTGGGCTTGTCCGCAAACGCCGCCGCCAGGTCGAACGGGTTTCCGTCGACCCCGTGGAGCATCGGCCCCGGCGCCCGTTTGCCCACTTTCAGCGGATGAGTCGCTTCTGCGGAATCCGCCACGACCGTATTGTATCCAGCGCAGCCGGAAAAGGCGATCACAACGAGCGCAAGCACGACTTGTGTAGAGAATTGACGAGTCCAGAATCGCATGGGGTGTTCCTCCTGTTTCGAAAGGCCAGTACTCCATAGTAGCACGATGGGTGGAGTGCTTCAAGCCTAACGGTAGAGGCCTGCGAAACGTGTAAATGATTTTTCATGGAATCCCATCTTGACGCATTCGTCTGGCTCCATTAGGGTGCGCACGAGTCGTTTCCTTGGAGGTTTGGCTATGAAGCTTGCGCCTGTGTTTTGTGCAACGATTTTCTGCTTCGTCGTCGTTTTGCAGGGCTGCTCAGAGCAAGCGAACTCTCCCGCTGTGGAATCCTGGACAATTGATATTGCTTCGTACACGATCGAACAGGTTCCTCGTCGCGGGGAAGAGTGGCTCAACATCCTGACATTTGACGGCACACCCGTCGGGGTGCCCTTGATCCCTTCCGGAGGGGGCGAGGGCGTGCAAGCTTACGGGTTTTGGGAAGACAGTCTGAAGCTGGCTTGGCTGGATGAAAAGAAACTGCTGTGGATTTCCTGGCCCTGACGCACGAGATTGATCGCGCGCCCAGCGCACAGGCTCTGCGGGAAAACAATCCGTCTGTTGGGGCGCGCAATGTCTGTTCCGGTGAGATTATTATCGAACGCGATCTGAGGCCGTACTCGTGTCTTTCCTACGACGAGGCGAGCGACCTGAGTTAAAAGCGGACAGCTTTGCTTCGCGTAAAGCTGCCCGCTTGTGGTTGGCGTTTTACTTTTCGACGGCCTTGGCGATCTCGGGCGCCAAGCCGGGGAACTGGCCCAGCCAGTCGACCCGTTCCTTACGGAGGGTCTCGGTTTTTTCGCTGTATTCCGCTTCGGAGTAATATTTCCGGGGATCGTATTTGTCGAAGTCCAGTCCTTCCACGCTCGTGGCGACCTGGTAGCCCCAGTCAGGGTCGTCGGTCCACTCAATGCCGCCTTTGGCGATCTGCTTCATGATTTCAGTAGAGACTTTGATGGTAATCTTTTCGCCATCGCCGCCGTCCTTGGCGCCCACGTTTCCGGTGTTTAATACGAAGCACTGCATGTCCGGATTGTTGCGAAGAATTTCCAGCAGCCGGTTGCCTTCCTCTGCTTCGGACCCGACAATGAACGGGTTGGTGCCGACGGAGCGCTTGGACTGACCGGCCTTGGTTGGGTCGCCGGCGGAGGTCTCAATCGACTCGCCGAGCATGAAGTACGCCGCGCCCTGCTCGGCTGTCAGCTTGGCAACTGGCGGGACTACGTCCTTGCGGCGTGTGATAAAGATCACGTTGTTGGCTTTTTCCAGGTCGACCGCATCATCGGTGCCCGCGATCTCGCTACGTAGGACCACGCCACGACCGTTGGTGGTCAACTCATAGTCGAGGAAATCGATCTCACCGTTGTTCTTGATCGTGACGTTTTCAAACGCCGCGTTGGGGCTGATGGCTGCGGCCCATAAGACCTTCTGGCTGGGTTCCAGACCCTCGGTCTTGATGAAGAAGCCGTCCTCGGTGCCGTAACAGTAGCCGTCGGGCCGCATCAGGACCACGTCATCCTGCCGGATGATCACGCGCTCGTCGCCGGTGAGTCCGTGATCGTGCAACGTGAGGGTGGTTTTGCCGGTGCCGGAAAGACCGAACATGATAAAGCCATGATCTTCCAGGTTGCCGCTGGTGTCGTGGACGCGGATGACCTTGGATCCGGCGTGAAGGCCGAGCCCGCCCTGTTTCTTGATCCTGAACATGGCCTTGCGCAGTTGGCTCTTCTTCGCTTCCCCGAAGTAGTCGGTGCCCAGAATGTAGGATACCCCGACTTCCGGATCCGCGAAGATAATCCGCTCTTCCCACTCGGGCACGTAAATGGAGACCTGGTCCGGCTCGCGTTCAGCGGCGCCGGCGGGCGGATCGAACAGGGACTTGATCCACAGGTGCGCGATGCGCGCGTACTTCTTGGAGATGTACAAGCGGCAATGGACACTCATCTGCGGATGCGTGCCCATGGTGCGATCCAGTTGGATTACGTCGGTGGTCTTCAGATACGCATGCACTTTCTCGATAATTCCGGCTGCCTTGTCCGTGGCGATCGAGGCTTGCTTGATGCCGCACTTGAAGCCGTTCTCGTGGATGTAGGTCAGCTTCGCTGAGCGGTTGCGGACTTCCGTTACGTAAGTTGCGCTACCGAAGGAGCTGGTGCGCTCCATGGGGCGAGCATACTCGCGGAGCTCGTCGACGGTGGGGTTGACGATCAGGTTTTTCGCTTCAACGATCTTTTTGAATGGGTTAATGGCTCATCCTCCTAAAACACGGTGCCGGTGCTTGATTTTGCTTACGAATACCCCCGCCTATCCTAGACCCCGAACCTGTATTATACAATAAACTTCTTTCGGTATTCAATCGGTCCATTCCGCCTGGAAGCCACCCTGGCCCCAGCGAAGATTTTTTCCTTGGCCTTGCATCGATTTTCCGCCTCGCCTATAATACAGCCTCATGCCCTACCCCAAGCAACGAGAGGAGAATCACCGTGGCAGTAAGCGGAAAATTGAGGGAGCTTCTGAAGGGAAATCGCCCGATCCTGATCACCGGAGCCCACAACCCCTTAAGCGCGAAGTTGGTCCAGGAGGCGGGCTTCGACGGCATCTGGGCCTCGGGCTTTGAAATTTCGGCCTCCTTCGGCGTGCCCGACGCCAATTTCCTGACCATGTCGGAGAACCTGGAGGTCTGCGAGGCCATGGCCAACGGGGTGGAAATCCCTATCGTCGCCGACTGCGACAACGGCTACGGCAACGCCATTAACGTCATACGGACCGCTCGGGAATTCGAAAAGGCCGGCATCGCCGCCATCTGCATCGAAGACAACATCTTTCCCAAGCGATGTTCGTTTTACGCCGGCGTGCAGCGGGAGTTGGTGCCGGTCGAGGAACATGTGGGCAAGATCAAGGCGGCCCAGGATGCACGCCGTAGCGATGACTTCCTGGTCATCGCCCGGACCGAGGCCCTAATCGCTGGATGGGGGCAGGCGGAGGCACTTAAGAGGGCTACCGCCTATGCCCAGGCGGGCGCGGATGCCGTGCTGGTCCACTCCAAATCCAAGACTTTCGACGAGCTTAAGGAGTTCGCCTCCCAGTGGACTCTGGATACGCCGCTGGTCGCGGTGCCGACCATCTACGCACAGACCACCGCCAGCGAACTACACGAACATGGCTTCAAGATCGTTATCTATGCCAATCATGGCCTGCGGTCCTGCATCAAGGCTATGCGGGAGACCTTTACCGTGCTCAAAGACCAGCAGTACGCCGCCGCGGTAGACGACCGGGTCGTCCCGCTCAACGACGTGTTCGAGATCATCGGCGTCAGTGACCTGCGGGCCAACGAGAAGATCTATCTGCCCGCCGGCGGCGAGCAGGTCACATCGATCATCTTGGCGGCGGGATACGAGAAGAATCTGGAGCCCCTGATCAGCGAGAAGCCCAAGGGAATGCTCGACATCAAGGGCAAGTCGATCCTGGAGCGACAGGTGGGCCTGCTCAACGACGTGGGCGTCAAGGAGGTCGCCGTTGTCCGAGGCTATAAGAAAGAGATGATCGACCTGCCCAACGTGCGCTATTACGACAACGACCGGTACCAGGAAGTTGGCGAACTGGTCTCTCTGTTCACCGCGGAAAAAGAGCTCGACGGCCGCGTCGTCCTGATGTACGGCGACATCCTCTTCGAGCGCTCTGTGCTGGAGCGATTGCTCAAATCCTCCGCGGATATCGCCCTGGTGGTGGACAACACCTGGAGTGCCACTGCGGCCAAGGCGCCCAATGGTCCCCCAGACCTGGTTCATTTCTCTGCGCCCGATGCGCCTGGCGAAAAAGCGATCGCAAAAATCGGCGCCAAGGTCCCGTCGGACGAAGCCCACGGCGAGTTTATCGGCATGGCCATGTTCTCTGCCCGGGGTTCCCAGCAAATCAAGGAGGCGTACGCCCGAACGCTCGAGGAATATAAGGGCAAGTCGTTCTACGAGTCGGACTCGGTGGAGCAGGGGTCTTTTACCGATCTGATTCAACGGGGGATCGACGACGGGCTGAAAGTTTCCGCCGTGGAGATCACCAAGGGCTGGATGGAGGTCGATACGTTTGAGGATTATCAACGGGCCTGGGCCCGGATTAAAAAATAGCGCGCCCGCTTGTCCATCCCGCGGCTGCGTCTATAGCGTTCCCATGGAGGTCGTAGCGGGCTGATGCGAGCTTGGCCGCTTATTGCCTTGACCATCCTGGGTGCGTTCGCGGTGCTGTACCGCTTGGACGATACCGCCCTGTGGCAGGATGAGGCGGAGACCGCGGTGCTAGCTTACAATACCCTGAAGCAGGGGTATCCAGGCGTCACCGATTCCTACGGCAACGTACTGCTGGAAGGGGGCCATGAGGCCAACGCCCAGGGCGTCTGGACCTGGCAGAGTTGGGGCCAATACTATGTCGGAGCGATCGGCTTCGGCTTGCTCAACGAAAAATCCACCTTTGCGGCGCGACTGCCGTTTGCCCTGCTGGGAATCGCCTGCATTCCACTGACGGGCCTACTGGCCATGAAGTTGTTCGGGCGGCCTCAGGTCGCGTGGCTCGCCTGCCTGTTTCTTACCACGTCGGTCCCGTTTCTCCTGTTCGCCCGACAGTGCCGCAACTACACACTGGCGACCCTGGCGACGATTCTGCTGCTGTGGGCCTACACTCGCTTTATCCGAGGCGAAAGCCGGTGGGGGCTGGGCCTGGCGGCGGCGTTGGTGATGCTGTATTACGCGCAGATGCTTCTGTTTGCGGGCGTCGTCAGTGGCCTGCTGGTCCACTACTTTCTTTTTCAGCGCGAATGGAGCGCACTGCTGCGCATCCTGATTCCCCTGGGGATTGCTTTTGTGTTTGCTGTCCCATGGTTTCTCTACTCTGGCGGGCTGGAGCGGCCCGGCCAGTTCGACCCCGCGGCGGTGGTCCCGCACCTGCTTAAGTTCGTCCTCTGGATCAACAACTACATTTTCCCGTTTCTGTTGCTGATCGTGCCGGTCCTGGCGCTTCGCGCGCGCCGCACCCGACCCGATCCGGAGAGCCTGTGGACGCTGGATAATCCGGCGATTATGCTGGTCGTGATTCTGTTGTCTAGCATTGGTGTCTGGTCCTTTGTTTTTTGGATCTTCTTTCGCTATCTGATCATCTTCATGCCCCTATTCTTTATTTTGTTGGCAGTGACGGTGGATTGGATCTACACGCGCAAGCGGCTGGCGGGGCTGGCGGTCGGCGCGTGTTTGGTCTTCAGCAACGGGCTGAGTTTTCTTCCCTTGTGGTTGGCGTTGCCGTATGTCAACAGCGCGGTACAGACCGTGGAAAAAATTCCGGACTTTGGCGGCGCCACGTCTAGTCGAATCTATTC